>CAYPFQ010000052.1:0-1634 GCA_964410135.1 uncultured Candidatus Bathyarchaeia archaeon | reverse complement strand
GGTTTGGCGAAACACATCGTGTAGCTACAGCGGTTATTTCCGACGACACAGGGAAGATTAAGCTCAGTCTCTGGGACAGCAATATTGAACAGGTCAAGGTTGGAGATAACGTTCAAATCGAAAATGGCTACGTCACTACGTTCCAAAATGAGACGCAATTAAATGTTGGGCGGTTTGGAAAGCTAACTGTTTTGAAATAGTGCAATCTTTTGGTATCATGAGCATTCGATGAGATAAACCGCGAACTCCCTTTTTTATTATTTAATTACCAAAAGTTTTTAGTCGAAAAACTCTCCTTGACGAGTTAGTGAAGCTTTTTGATTGCGAGAAAGGCAAGCAAGATTAGAAGTGTCTGCGATAGGATACTCAAAAATTCTATTCTACTTAAACCAAAAGAACGAATGCTTGTAGTGCTTTATTACCCTACTAGCAAAGCGAACAATGGCTTAGACGCGTATGTTTTTGCCTGTAATCTTGTTGAAGCGGCAATTGATGCTGGTGCTGAAGCGAATCTGATCACTCTCCAATCAAAACTAAATCCCCTTATGCCTTCAGACAGCGTCTACAACCTGCTGCGTATGACATGGGGGTTCTTGCATACTCCAGTCCACGAATCAGTTTACGGAAAGTTTCAAGCATTCCTTAAAGAGCTGAAAAAGCAGCTGAAGATTAAAGGTGAGCCAACCGACTGGCTGAATCCTCCTGACGTATTTTTCAATATCGCTGGAGGCAGGTATCTCGGAAGGGACATAGTAGCCGCCTCGCTGGGATTTCCAATACCAAATGCACCGAAAGAGCGATGGGAAAGCACATCCGACCTATTGAACAAATTCTGGTGGACCCCCCAATCTATCAAAGATAAAAGAAAACCAGTTAGCCGCACAATCCTGACCGAAACTCTACCACTGGAAACCTATGTTAGAACCTTGGATGTCAACTACAAGGAAGTAGCCAAGGTCAATGCCAAGCTTAAAGCTCTGTTAGAAGAGGCTTCGACTGTGAGAATCATAGGTAAGCCAGTTGAGGTAAATGGACAGCAATTCCACACCGAATTAGAGATCGATATAGAAGGAAAGAAAGTACCCACCGATGACGGAGTATTTACCAAAGGAAACAATTATCTAAATCTACCAGCAGGCGAGGCTTACCTCACACCTGAAAATGTTAACGGAACTTTGGTTGCGGATGGGTCCGTAACCTTGGACAAATCCTACCTACTAGAAAAACCGCTGGTATTCAAGTTTAAAGAGGGCAAGTTTATTCTCAACTGGATGTTTTGCGCTGATAAAAGCCTCGAGCAGAAAATCCATAGAACCATCAACGAGTACAAAGAATATCTCAGAAATCTCAAACAAAAGAAGGTTCTCAGCGAGAAAGTTATTCGAACTTATGAAAAAAACTTTTATCGTGTGGGAGAACTGGGGATCGGAACAAATCCCAACGCCAGAGTCAGCAAATGGCTAATCGAATCTGAAAAAGTGCTGGGCACAATTCACATCGCACTTGGCAGCGGCTATGAGCCCGATAGGAGAAGCGTTCACCATGAGGACATGGTCGCAGGCTGGAAAACACCATTAACAGTCGACGCCATTATAGACAACAAACCAGTGAGAATCCTAGACAAAGGAAAACTG
>CAYPFQ010000051.1:0-2395 GCA_964410135.1 uncultured Candidatus Bathyarchaeia archaeon | reverse complement strand
GCAAAAGAACAGAACCAATCGAGACTAATATGTTTTTTCGCTTAGGATTTGATGAAATACAAAATCACCTAACAAAACATAAAAGGAGCTCAAATTTTACTTCAAAGGGACTATCTCGCCTTTAATCTCCAAGCCTTTATCACTTCAGCTACTGCCGGAGCCCCATCTACTGTGATCTCGATAGCTCGATGAGCGTGAGTATAATGGATTAGTCTTGGTTTTCCAAGTCTGCGACCTACACACCGGATTTTCTCGCCCACGATACGCGCTGCCTCGCTCAAACCTCTTCCACCACGCCCTCCTGCCATAATTCAAGGAGCAGCTCATTAACAAACCTAAAATCAAGATTCAACGCATCCGCAATCTCATCCGCGTAAACTCTATCCTTCCCCTTCAGATACCCCAGAATCTCCCTCTTAGCCTGTTTTCTGGGAACCTTCTGCCTTACCTTAACTACCTCTAACCCCCTAACATACTCGGCATAATATTTGATAGCGCCCCGAATGGCATCCGCCTTCGAGCCCCCAAGCTTGCCCACCACCCTCTCCAACGCCTTCAAATCCTCCTCGTCCAAGGTTATCGGGTAGATGTATCTTCGACGTTGAGGGCGCATAGTATAAACTGACGTGACATTCCCACAACTAAAGTTTGTGGGCTTCTCCCGTTTGGCTAAGGCTTTCCGCTTTTAGCCTCATTTGAGAGTTCAGGGGTGTCACGCTCCCCCATCCAAGCTCTCTCTTTAAGAGCTTAGCTATGTTAACTGCTCCATTCAGGTCTCGGTTGTAGATTAGCCCACAGTTAGGGCATCTGATTTCTCTTCCATTCACTTTTCGGGCAACATGCCCGCACCTATGACAGGTTTTAGAGGTGTTTCTTGCTTCGACATATTTCACCTCAATCCCCGCGAGGTTTGCTTTGTATTCAATGTAGGTTTGTAGTTTATGATAGGGCATCGAATGAACCCTCCTATTCGTTCTTTTTGAGAACTTCATACGTTCCCTTAACCCATTTAGGTCTTCCATAGCGATTATTGAATTTGGAAACTGCTTAGCATATTTGACCACATGATTTGCTAGGATGTGCAGCTGCTGGTCAACTTTACGCCTCTCCTTCTTTCCAATTGCCTTGACCTTTTTTAGAAGCTGCCTTTCTCCAAGTCTTCTCCTGACATGATTGTATAGACCTCTTATCTGCTTAATTTCTGAGCCGTGCCAGAACTGTCCTTTAGACGGCTTATCAGTTAGAGCTATGGCTGTAACAAGATTAGCTTCTCCAATATCTACTCCAATCACTGTTTCAGGTAAGTCTTTGAAGGTCACTGTTTTCTTTAAAATGAAATGGGTATACCACTCTCCATTGCGCTTAACCGTTTCCACTGTTGCAAACTTCAATTCTTCCCTAAACGCCGACTCTATGAGTTCTTTTTGTCTTTCTCCAAATACTACTGGAAGGCTGACCCTTCTTTCATGGTTAAGCTTCAAGTTAAGCCAATATGGCGTTAAGGCATTAGTGGTTTTTGAGAAGCTGTAGCATCTAACATCAAAGCGTATGGAAACCCTCTTAAGCTTTAGTTGGCTGTCTTCTCCAGCATTTCCCTTGAAGGACTTTAGGGCTTCAACTGCCTTGTCTCTTGCCGTCTGTATTAGCGCCGTTGGAAGGTTAAATGCTGTTTTGGCTTCATTGTAGAGTTCATGTAGCTCCTTTTTAGAGGTTGAATTTACTTTCAAGTAATATCTGACAAGACGATGGTATTCGCTGAGACATCGATTCAACGCTAAAACTTTCTGATCGTTTGGTTTGAAAACCTTTCCTACAACTGTCAACTGAATCTCTTTCTGCACGGGAACATCCCAAAGGTCAACAAACTCGCATAAAAATGGTATAAAAACACTGCCCTATCAGGGGGGCTTAATTAGATTCGAGCTAAATTAGAGCCAGCCGATTTTAATGCCCCTCAAATATAGTAAGCATGCATTACGGCGGATGCGTCAAAGAAGAATAAGCGAGACATGGGTCGAGGCTACCATCAAAAATCCAGAGTTCAGCCATAGGGGACGGCTGGACAGAACGATATCCCTCAAGAGATATGGTGACAGGCTACTCAAAGTTGTGCATGAAAAAAGAAATGATGAAATAATGGTTATTACAGTCTATTGGACGAGGCCCCGGTGAAAGTGGCGAAAGTGGAATACGATCAAAACGCTGATGCGATGTACATCTGGCTTAGAAAAGCCAAATATGAGATCAGCGAAGAGATAGCGGAAAACGTAATAATCGACCTGTCAAAGGACGGCCGCATCATAGGCATCGAGATTCTTGATGTCTCAAAAAACCTCAGCGAGAAACTGGTGGACAAAATAATCCGGTCGGAAAAGATAGCCGTAACTGCCTGATT
>CAYPFQ010000050.1:0-2556 GCA_964410135.1 uncultured Candidatus Bathyarchaeia archaeon | reverse complement strand
TCCACAAACAAGACCCTGAAACAAGATCCAGAATAATCCACATCGACATCGAATCGCCCATACTAAGCCAAATAATCAAACCAGACGAGATCACGTTCACAAAAGGAAAAGTCGGCGGAGTCTTCATCGGACTGAAGAAACCCATGCTTGAAAGAGCTAAACAGGTCATCGCTGAGCTTGAGAACGAATAGCAATCCGTAGCCCTACGTGACTTGTGGCAACCTATGGATAGTGTTTTGATTAGAACTAGTCTTCCATATTAATACAAACGGTGATCGTTTTAATAACTGCGTAGTAGCCGCATAATCAAACAATAAGCTTCTCATCTTCGAGTGTTACCTTTTAGTTGCTCTAAAGCTTTTTTTGATGTATGTTTAGTTCTGAAAATGGTGATTGAGGGGCTTTCAATTTCTATGTGATTCTTCTCAAATGTTTCCAAAATATTTTCGATTAGCCTGGACTTGATATCAATTAGCCATTCGGGTTTATCGATGTAGGCGTTCACTTCGTATGTTATACTGTAATTGCCTAACTTAAGAAACAGCACGAAGGGGTCTGGGTTCTTTAATATGCCTTTCGTCCTCTTCGCCGCATCGATTAACAAACGTTTAGCGACCTCCCTTGGGACCTCGTAGCCTAAACTTACAGGTACGTGGAGAATTACTGGTTTCTCTTTGCTGTAGTTAGTCACCATGTTATTGACAAGGTAAAGGTTTGGAATGCTCATCAATTCGTTCTTAATAGTCCTGACCTTCACGAAGAAGGCTCCTTTGCTTACAACGTCACCATAGATGTCGCCTCGAAGCTTAATCCTGTCTCCCACTGAAACGCTCTCCGTCTGTCTCAGGACCTCGAAAGCAAGGACGTTCCCAAGCACTGAGGATGTCATCAATCCTATGAAAAATGTTATTATCAAGAACAATGTAGTGCCTAGAGCTGTCCAGACTGCTTGGATATTAATGAAAAGGTTTAGAGATGCTAAGAGAGCGACCAGGTATACACCGTACTCAACTATCCTTCCATAGGTGTAGACAGACTGTCGGAGTTTCAACCTATCAGAAGCTTCAACAATGTACCGAGTTCCTAAATTATAAATTAATTTGCGGACGCTGGAGAGAAGGTATCTCATAAAGAGGGCTACTCCAAAGAAAATATATGCCACAAGCCAAGCTCTACTAGCTAAAGAGTAAATCGGATCCACTAAGTAGCCACTAACAGATAGCACGTATAAAAACAAACTACCAACTATAAGAGTAAACACCCTAGGCAAAATCCATCTGATCTCTCGCCCAAAGATCTTCAAAGTCTTTTTGAACTTTCTAACAACAGAGTTTATTGAGCTTGATATTTCCAACACCTAAAGATAATCGTCACGTTTAGTAAATTAAAAATGGGCTTAAATAGTTGTGGTAGCGGGGGGAAGATTTGAACTTCCGATTTCAGGGTTATGAGCCCTGCGGGTTAAACCTGGCTACCCCATTGCGGCTACTCATCGCTATGGGTGAGTAGACCCCGCTATTCCCCGCTATTCCCCGCTGCGATTTAAAAAATAATTCAATCATTTAAGTTCTCCGCAACACATGCGCTAAAATTAAGAGGAGGGTCGCCAACGCTTATATCGTTGGATTACCCTTACGCCACTTTGAGATAGCCTGTTAAGCTCATCACCTATGATTCTAATGATCCACCGTACTGAGAGACAACCTGTATCCGGATAGTAGTAGAGATTCGGACTTTCAGTAAAGTGTACCCCAAGCATTTCTAGCATCTCTTCTTCTTTTAGAAGGATAGATGGCTTGGGAAGCTTTAACCTTTTTAACTTTTTAGAGGCTTCACAGACGAAACAGTATCTGTCACGAGGTAAACGATGCCTCTTCCACTCGATCTTTTCTAGCGGGATTAAGTTTGATTGAATTCTTTTTGTTCTTTTATATTCAAACAACGGTCCCGATCTTGTAAACTTCAGAGATCCCTCTGCACTCAAAATTACACTAAGCCATATTTTCCATACCCTCTATTTTCTAATAATCGTGTAGGTATAGGCTCATCACCAGATTTCTTACCTAATGGAGCCCCTGCGGTTAAAAGTAGAATTGCAAGTTCTCTACCCCAGTACCTCTCAGTCCACTTACCTCGCTTTAGATCCCAATAATACCGATATCCTAGTAGCTCGGCGCATTTAGTCACGAAATCGAGAAATTCTTTATCTTTTTCGGTATGAACGGCTATCCCGAAATGGAAGGAGGCGTTTCCAGCTCTTGAAATCCATCCATCACTAAATGCTACCGCAGTTAAGGCTACGAGTGCCTCTTCCTCTGAGTTTATCTCGATTGGAGTGATTTCCACTGGCTTTTCCATTTCTTCGTGTTTTCTAAAATCCATGAGCAGGTGAAGATTTAAACCCCCAGATCTTCCGGATGCGAATCGAATGCTCCTTCCGCTTTTGCTTCCCCATAGGCTAACGTAGAACGACGCTTTAAAATCTTTTTTCAGCCCACTACCAGTTTTCCTTTGTCTAGGATTCTCACTGGTTTGTTGTCTATAATGGCGTCGACT
>CAYPFQ010000049.1:0-2621 GCA_964410135.1 uncultured Candidatus Bathyarchaeia archaeon | reverse complement strand
TTCATCTGGTTTTTACAAGCAGCCTTCCCAATGACTTTCAATGAAGCAACGGTAAGGATCCTATGGAATGTGGCATTCTATGTTTTTGTTGCTGGCTTCGGGGGTATTTACATCTATATCATTTTAAAACTGGGAAGCCAGTCTATACATCTTCACTCAATCTTAAATGCGGGCAGCTGCGTATTTCTCGCATTTCTGAGCACTTCAAAGCTGGTTAATGAGCAGTATGTGTTGTGGCCTTTAGTCCTTATAGTGCCATATATAATTCTGAGTGGAAATCGAAAGGAGGACTTGGGCTTTTTCACGCTAATTTGCCTGATAGATTTTATCTTTCTGTTCATCAACGTTCCTTTTCCAGCATTTTTCGGGCTGGATGCGTTGAGTTTACCTTGGCTCCTGAAGAGTTTTATATTATCGATACTCGGCACGGTCTTCGCTGTTTGTTGTGGCACATACTTGGCTTATCTGCTTAGGAGGCGGTGAACAGAAATGTTTGCGTTAGGATTCGCTGTGGGAGCGATTTTCATATGCTATTACTATCTACGCTTAGCCTATCTCGGAAGAGAACGCCTTTTTCATAGGGGACATTGCGACGTCGTATTGTTCGCTTTCATACTAGCAGCCTTTTTACTGGATCCTAGAACTCTAGTTTCAGAGGCAATTGTTGGCGCTGGTGATATTAGAGCGCATATCCACCGGATTTCCTATCTGTTCTCATCGTTAACTAGAGGCGAAGTCCCAGTCTGGTGTGACTACTGGTATTCTGGCTACCCATTTTTCTACACCTATCCGCCAATGCTCTATCTAATCGGCGCCGCAGTAAACTTCTTTGCACGTAATACGGTCATCACATATAAGGTTCTGTCAATTTTCGCTCTCAGCCTCGAAGGGCTTGGAACGTACTTCTTCGCCAGGAAGGTATTGAGGCTGAGTGAATTTGTGAGCCTAATTAGTATGACTGTGTATGAAGCCTCAATGCCCATCTTCTACACCTACATCCCACAGGGAGCGGTGCCATGCAATCTCGCTTGGGGCTTCGGAATATTATTCTTGATCTACTATATTCGGCTCTTTGAAACCGGTGGAACCAGAGATCTCATCCTATCGACAATTTTTCTTTCAATTGTTATTTTGACCCATGTATTTCCAGCCATCATGGTTTTGGCAGTTGCCATGATGTGGCATTTGTTTAGTCGTCTAACCAAGCCGAATAAGACTATCAAACCAGAAATAAGGGGTTTAGAAACAGTCGGACTTAGTGTTTTAATCACCGCCTCCTGGTGGCTGCCATTTTTGACTCACACCAAATACATGACTCCGCTTTACGAAATCCCTCCCGGGGCGCTACTGCATGAAGCCCCGTTTCTTGTGTTTGCTGTTGCCCTATTCCTTGTAATATTGTTAAAGTGGAAGATCATTTTCTGCAACCTACGGTCAAATCTGAAACCAGTATGGTGCTTCTCGGCGATGCTACTATCAATTTTCTTAGGATCAGGGATTGCTAATTTTTTGCCTTTTGGAGAGTTCTTGCTCGGATGGCGGTTCCTAACAATCTTCACTCCATTTTTCGTTGTGCTATGCTTCTTCATGGTAGCTGAAAAATTCCTAGCTCCAAAGAAAATCTTCGCCATATCACTAATCATCCTAATAGCCCAAGCGCAGTATGCTACAATAGCTAAAGTGGGCGTACCCTCCCTCCAAACAGGGTATGCTGAATCTGCCTACCGCGAAATTATCACCGCGATAGCGCCGTTAGATGGAAAGCGGGTGATGGTGGCTTATGGCGATCGACTAACTGAAAGTGACAGCCTAGTAACATTTGCTGAGCAACTGGGCATACCCACCGTAACCGGCGCCTACAGCCAAGGTGACCCCCATTTCTTTGAATATACAGTTCACGCAGAGTGGGGAAGCAGAATGTTAGAGTATGGCACTTCACGTGAAAATCTAATGCAGGAATCCTACGCTGGATACTTGCTATTCGATCCAAAAGAGGGTAAACGATACAATGATACTATTGGACTTTACATGCTGGTTAACAATAGTTACGGCACATTATTCAAGCTAAAGAACACGCCCTCGTTCGCGGTCGAAGTGACGCCGATACTCCTAGATGTTGACCTTGTCGAACACTATGTTAACTTCTTCAACGTGCTAGTCCCAGACGGCTACAAGATTGTGTTTGTAACTCGAGATGCTGGAGAGAAGGCTATTGCATCCATTAAATACGTAATGGTTAGTGATGAGGCTAAAGCCCAGTACTGGAGGGGTAAGGGCAAGTCTGTTTTACAGCTTCATGAAGGCGCTGAGGCAGCTGGGTTTAAGGCTAGTGATGGCGTCATCCATCTTTTCGGACCTTTCCTGAAGTATTCGAATGATTTGTTTTATTATGCTGAGGGCGACATCAACGGTTACAAGCAGTTTGACCAGAGATTGTACAATGAAAGCCAGCGGAGATTCGCTGCGGACAAGTGGCAACAACTAGCCAAAATCAGCAAAGTCTTATGGTCATACACGAATATAACCTACGAGCCAGCAATAGCATCAAAAACTAACAATCAGATCACAATTCTGCAGCCCGGAGCAGGCTTTATACTTGTTAAGGAAACTTGGCATCCAAG
>CAYPFQ010000048.1:0-2683 GCA_964410135.1 uncultured Candidatus Bathyarchaeia archaeon | reverse complement strand
CTGACAGACTGTAGGAACGTATGTTTGTTATTTGGATGTTAAGGGTTTCCGTACGCCCTCCCATAAGTAATTGTCCCGATGCGGTAACTGAGAAGGAGGGAGTGGTTGGGGATTTCGAAGTAAGCGACATAGTAACTTGGCAGTATTGGTCTGTCCCCTCATACGGCTGGGTGGCTTCAGTACGGTTCATGATAAGATATTTTATTTGTAGGGTAGCGGTGTAAGTATTTGGCGGTGCCTCATATGCTATGTTGAGCCAGAAAATCAATGTAAAAGCCTGCCCAGGCTTTACTCCAGTGGTGGAGCTGTATGAGGCGTAAGCATTGGTACTGTTATTTATATCCGTGAAATATTGTGGGAGATATAGGCATCCACGGATGCCGTTCACTGTATAGTATATATTATTTTCCTTGTACAAATTGATAACAGTAACGAGTAGAGGCGTATTTCTATCGCCAGGGTACACTTGTATAGCAGTTGTAGTCGATGTGCCCCAGTTGACCTGCCCAACCTCGAACAGTTTCACCTCTGCTCCTTGCACAGGAGCAACATTCGATATTAGAAACAACAATATTAGTGAAGAAATTATTAATTCCCTGATTACGGAAAGCTTCATCTTCGTAGCATCTTCACCTTCTCGATCGCACCGTCTCTCAGGTGAACCATCTTACTGGCTTCGTTAGCTAGCTCCATGTTGTGGGTTACCACAATGATTGTGGTGTTCTTTTTTCGGTTCATTTCCTTTAACAGTCTAAATATCTGCCTACCAGTCTTCGTATCCACATTGCCAGTAGGCTCATCAGCTAAGATGAAGGTGGGGTCGTTGATGAGAGCCCTGGCTATGGCGACCCTCTGCTGTTCGCCGCCGCTTAAGGCGGTTGGCTTTCTGTTCGCCTTATCTGCAATCCCAACCGCCTTGAGGAGCTCTGTTGCACGCTTGCGGCGTTCTTCCCTAGATAATCCTCTAACTATGGCTGGGACCTCCACATTTCTGAGAACCGACATCCTGTTTATCAGGTTGAAGGATTGAAAAATGAAGCCGATCTTCCAGTTGCGAAGTCTGGCCAGCTGAAGTCCGTTAAGTCTCGACATATCTATGCCATCAACCAGTATTTTTCCTCTGGTCGGTCGGTCGAGGGCTCCAAGGAGGTTTAGGAGCGTAGATTTGCCACTACCTGAGGGACCGACAACAGCTAGAAATTCCCCTTTCTTTATGGAGATTGTGAAATCTCGTAGGGCCCAAACCTCAGTGGCACCAAGCCTGTAAACCTTTGAAAGATTAACGGTCTCTATTGCGAAGCCGTTCTTAGAACAGACTTCATCTGTAACTATAGTTTTAGACAAAGATCATCTCACTTCTTTTTGATTGGGTTGGAAGTTGAGGGCTTTTCTGTCCGGGGCATGGAGCGGGTATTAGTTGAACATGTATCATCATATAGATGCTGACCGCGAGGAAGACCAGCGATCAAGTATTCTGGTAATGGTAGTTCTAGTCATCATGCTGACAAAGCGTGCTGCTTCTGCCTTTGCAGGAGTCCATGGAAATGCTAGGGCCGAAAACCAGCTGATCAAGCCTACGATAGATTTGTATACAGTCATCCCCTCCGACCCTGCATTTGTTGCCGCTGTGAACGTGAGGCCTGCCGCTAGCACTGAGCCTATTACTGCTACGGCAGTCACCGCTAGTAGTGCGATTTTACGGTTCACGTTCATTTTCTCTCTCCGCACATGTAAGGACTCGATCGCATTAAAGCATTTTTCCAGATTTACACCCAATTTCTATCCAAATCTGGTAACGCTTTTTTGTAGTCCGCTTCTCAAAACTTCAGGGTCTATCTCTCCATAATTTTTTCCAGAGTTAGAGACAGTCAAAAACCGTAAGTCTTAGTATAGTCTGCCTGAGCCGAAACTCGCGCCCATATTATTTCAATGTTTGACTGATAAACAAGTTAGTGCATTTTGGAATCAGTGAATGTACATGCACCAAACATATTGAATATAGATTATTTTTGGTAAGAGAACATTACTAACGATATAGCAGTGAGGCATTCTTATTCTAGATTAGCTGTTAAGAATTTCCTGCACATTAGATTAGAGCCAGGGCAATCGAGATCCGCGGATCACCACAGGTCGAACCCGAAGTTCAAGCCCACCCTCGGCGCCAATTTGAAAAGACTTCCGTTGGAGTTCAGTGGCCTCAGCGCATCCAAGATCTAACAACAGAATTAATATTCACCGGTTATAACCATCGTAGATTAAGATGGTATTTGTAACTAAATTTGACGGAAGCAGACAGCTCTTTCAGAAGGAGAAGATCATTAGGACATGCCTGCGAATGCATGCTTCCAGAGAGCAGGCTGAGGCAGTGGCAAACAGGATAGAAAGCGAAGCCTACGATGGTATAACTACAGAAGAAATCCTCGAAAAGATATTCAACTATCTCAAGACACATCGACCAGAACTAGAGCATCAGATAGATTTGAGGAGGGCAGTAAGCCTGCTAAGGCCGAAGCCAGATTTTGAGATGTTCATCCAGGAACTGTTGAAAGAACTTGGATACGTCGCGACCTCAAACCAGCTTGTAAAGGGAAAATGCGTGGAGCACGAGATAGATGCGATAGCCGCTAAGGATGGGAAAACATTTTTCGTTGAAATTAAGCACCATTTAAATCACCATACCTAT
>CAYPFQ010000047.1:0-3113 GCA_964410135.1 uncultured Candidatus Bathyarchaeia archaeon | reverse complement strand
ATCGTCAAAGTTTACGGCACTTCTGGGTAATTTAGGCATGCCTAAATTTTAAGATTACGCCTTCCTTGCTATAACTCTGGAAATGCTCTCAGGAGACGTTCAATGCGGAGAGCGTAGGATCGTCCCATCTAAGCAGTATGTAGATACGAGTTGTTAGAATCAGAGAGCCGGATCGTGGACGCAGGTAGGTGATTTGCTCAACCTTAGAAGTCGACAAGCATGCTGATTACCATGCATTTAGCATGGCGTATCACGTTTTCGCTGATGCTTTTATGGAAGAGTCTGGCTATTCCTGTCCGCATTTTTCTCTTCATCATCAAGATAACCGTATAATTTCCCGTGTTCGCTTCATCTACAATGCCTTCTGCTGTGTTTCTCCCAATCACCGTTTTGATTGTAACTTTGTATCCCTGTGCTTTCAGCCAATCAGCTATCGGGCGGAGATTTTTCTCAGCCTCGGCTATCTGCTCCTCATACGCCGAAGGGATTAGAGTAGTAGTCCTGCTTTTGAACTCGATTATGTGGAATAGTACTATCAATGGACTGCGGAACGCCGACAAGGCATGTAGTGCGGAGGTGATCTTCACCTTGTCAACATATTTTGCTATCGGAATCAATATCTTAACTGGAGCTTCTTTTGTCGTACTCATTCAGACACAAGCTTTCCATCTTTTTTATGGGTGTGCAAGACTACAGATGTAACCGTGCTTCGGATTCCTGGAATCTTTAAAACCTTCTCCTTTAGAAACTCGCGGAATGCTATTATGTCCCCAACGCTTACTAATGCTACTATGTCATATTCTCCAGTTACCTCATAGACATCGAGCACTTCAGGCAGTTTCGCGATAGCGGCTGTCACTTTTTCTAAGGCAGTGGTCTGAGTGAAGATGTTGAGAATTGCTAACACGTTTTTTGGCATGCTTATTCAACCCTCCTTACTACCATAACTTTTCCTGGAAATCTGGAGGCTACTGCATATGCAGAGTCTATCCGCCTCTTTTCTAGGTCTCCTCTTATAGTTTTTCTCTTTATTATGACGATTAAGTCGTTGTCTTTTGATTCAGCTTCAGCTTCTAAAATTCCTTCGAGCGACCCCACCTTGGTCCGAGCTTCAGCCTCAAACCCTGCTTTTTGGAGCTTGCGAGCTATGCTGTTTAGGTCAGCGAGTGCTGCCTCTTCATATCGTTTAATCTGCTCGTAGTTTCCCACATCTTCCAAAGTCAAGTTTAGTTCTACTGGATCCACAACTGTAAACAGGGTTACTTTAAACCTAGGGTCTAAAGCTTCTTTTATTGAAGAGACCACTGCATCTTCACTTTCAGGGGTTCTCGTTAAAACAAGTGCATTCATTCGGTATCCGCCTGGAAGAATGCCTTTACCAGTTTCCCTTGATAGCATCGGGGTCTTCAGGTAATGCCTGTAGAAATAGAATCCTACTATCCCTATCACTACCCAAACTGTTCCTAAAAGTCTTCCAACGGGATGGTATGTCAAAATTAACAGCCAGATAATGGTACATGTGGCCACTCCCACGACACTGATCAACGGGATAATCAAATTTCGTTGCCCTATTTTCAATTGCAAGCTGCCGGGGATTTTCCAAGCTCGATAAGCCTCTGGCTCCGTATTCCTAAGAACTATCAAACAAATATTTACGATAATGTAGGACAATAGGGCGCCGAAGTTATAGAGGTCTGCTATCAGATGCAGCTCGCCTGAAAACGCCAAGAGGCCTCCAATCACTCCGAAGAGCAGGATTGTCCTGTAGGGAGTCCTAAACTTCGGATGAACTTT
This sequence comes from uncultured Candidatus Bathyarchaeia archaeon, assembly GCA_964410135.1. GTDB lineage: Archaea > Thermoproteota > Bathyarchaeia > RBG-16-48-13 > CAYPFQ01 > CAYPFQ01. The sequence goes on along the minus strand of CAYPFQ010000047.1, from coordinate 1,319 downwards.
ATAGAACCATTTTGGTAGAAGCTTATACCTTCCCATCGAAAAAACAATTCTCGAAACTCCGATGACCCCTGTATTTGTCGAAACATAGCAGATACTCATACCAGTTATCGCAACTATCGGCGCAAAGTATCCCCCTATAACCGGGATTGCCCCGGCTATCACCGCGATTGGGTCTGAGGCGGCTGCTAGGCTCTGCCAAGGTATCATGCCCATGCTGACTACCGAAAGCCCTAACGCAAAAATGATTACCGACAGGATCGATAGCTTGTGCGCCCGCGGAACCCATCTATCAGGCCGTTTGGTTTCCTCTGCCGCTTGCGCTATAGACTCAATCCCTATAAATGAGCACATGGCGAGGGTAATGCCATAAACGAAATTCTGCGTCTGCAAATCTTGACTATAGAAGTATGAGATGTTGGGGAGTTCTGAGGGTACGCCTAAAGTGCCTACTTGAGATAAAAGCCTTTGAAAATTAAAGGCTAAGAATAATCCCAGCAGAATTATCGCAGCCTCAACTATGAGATCTAGTGAGACCAGTCCCTCATTTAGTGCTGAAGACTCTCTTATCCCTATGACATTGATTGCTAAGAGAATCGCTATCAGAATAAGCGAGGTTACGCCTAGGTAAGGTAGTTGAATGGATCCTATTGCGACGCTCCCTGTTTTTAGCCAAGGCAAAAAGAAGCTCAAATACCCGCTTGTCGCCAAAGCGAACAGCGCTATATCCACCGTGTAATCCAACATCACCGCCCAGCCGGCGATAAAGCCTGCAAGGTCATTAAACGCCTTCATCGCGTATACATGGGCCCCACCTGCATAAGGATAGGTGGTTGCAAGTTCAGCGTACGCTAACCCTGTGCAGATGTATGTGATTGACGCGATTGCCAATGCCAGCGGCATAGCTCCAGCGGCATAGAAAGCAACAAGCCCAATAGCCACATAGATGTCAGCGCCCACATCAGCGTATCCCATGCAAAATGAGCCGTACCAGCCTACATCGCGCTTCAGGGAATACTCATTCTCTTTCTTAGCCATCTAGGATCCACTCGTTAGGGACGATGCTCTAAATGCTATTTGCTTATGCCAAATTCTCTCTACTTCTTTCTAGCAGTTATTTAAACCAATTGAGGCCAGGGCTGGTTTCACCAAAACAATTGAATACAGTTCTACTAACAAATCAATGGGGAATTAGGTTGACCTTGGGCCTCATCGTTAAAGCAGCCGCAGGCGAGTTGAAGGCGGATTTAGCCGTTGTAAACGCGAAAATACTAAATGTCTACACTGGAGAGCTGGAAGAAGGCTCAGTAGCCATTAAGGCT
>CAYPFQ010000046.1:0-3190 GCA_964410135.1 uncultured Candidatus Bathyarchaeia archaeon | reverse complement strand
ATCTTTTTCGGAAGTCGGGCTAGAGGAGATTATGATGAACACTCAGACTACGATTTCCTCGTGATTTTCAGAGACGATAAGACTATGTGGCGGAATCGCAGAGAGCTCTACAAAAGAGTCGGTGGACTGGGATTATTCACACAGATTTTAACTCGGAGTTTGAGGGAGTTTAAAGAGACAGAACCAACATTCTTAGAGAACGTTCTCAAAGAAGGAAGGCTTCTATACGTTCGATTCCCATTTGAGATCCCTGCTTTCTTTCAAGAGCTGATTCCAACTGCAATAATTTCCTATAACCTCGAAAACCTCTCCCATCAAGACAAAATGAGGCTCACATACCGCCTGTTTGGTCGAAAAGTCGGCACCCGCAACTATAGAGGCATTATCTATGAGCTTGGAGGTATGCGACTAGGATATGGAAGTGTTGCAATTCCAGAGGATAAATTGAAAAAAGTAACCGACTTGCTCAATTTATTTAATGTCAAATATAGAGTAATAAAAGTATTAGTTCCAACAGGACAAACAAAGATAGCCCCATATATCAAGTAGTTCAGATGTGTGAGAGGAAGAAAATGCGAATCATAATTTTAGTTGGGGACGGTATGGGTGATAGGCCGCTCAAAGCCCTCGGCGGCAAAACTCCGTTAGAAGAAGCTAGCACTCCCAACATGGACGAGGTGGCGAAACATGGGATTTGCGGTATTATGGATCCAATTGCCCCAGGAGTTAGACCTGGAAGTGCGCCTTCTCATCTCGCCATTTTGGGCTATGATCCATACAAGTATTATACTGGACGTGGTCCCTTTGAAGCAGCTGGCATGGGCATCAGAATGGAGCCAACCGATGTGGCGTTCAGATGTAACTTTGCAACCATTAATGAAGAGATGTTCATAGTTGATAGACGAGCTGGAAGAGATACTGAGGGCCTAGATAAATTAGCAGCTCCCCTTAACGGATTAAGATTCAATTCTGCTCCAAGAATCCAAGTGGAGTTCAAAAATGCAACCGCCCATAGGGCTGTCTTAATTTTACGCGGCCAAGGGCTTTCTTCGAATGTCAGCGATACTGATCCTGAAAAGATAAATGTGCCTCCGCTGGAGTCGAGACCGCTTGACGATGCGCCCGCATCTGCTCTGACAGCTCAAATTGTGAATGAGTTTGTGCAAGCTTCTAATGATATTCTAAATACCCATGAGGTGAACCGGAATAGGGTAGCTGCCGGAAGAATGCCAGCGAATTATATTCTAGTGCGTGGAGCTGGGCATCCTCCTAAAATGCACACGTTGATGGAAATGTACGGGTTTAATTCTTCGGCATGCATCGCTGAAGTCTCCCTAGTCAAAGGAGTGGCGTTCTACGCAGGCATGGAGATAATTGATGTCCCTGGCTCAACAGCTGGATTGGACAGCGACATAAGAGCTATTGGCAGAGAAGCCCTAGAAGCCCTTCCCAATAACGAACTGGTGCTAGTTAATGTGAAAGGTTCAGATGTAGCGGGGCATGACGGAAACATTGAAGGTAAAATTGAAATCATAGAAAGAATCGACGAGATGGTTGGTGATATCTGGGAGGAAGTTAACAAAGAAGAAACATACGTAGTCCTAACCGCAGACCACTCCACACCAATAGAAGTTAAAGACCACTCCGGCGATCCTGTGCCCTTAGCTATCGCTGGGCCTATGGTCAGAGTTGACGAAGTTACCTCATTTAATGAGCGCTCGGTGGCGAAGGGTGGATTGGGCAGGATCCGCGGAGTAGATTTAATGCCAATTCTCATAGACTTAGTGGGCATTGCAAAGAAGTTTGGCGCTTAAACAGGGCGTTCGAAAAATTGGACGGTACGCGACTCTCCAATTTTTTGGACATCTCGTAGAATGTTAATTTAACAGAACTCGATTAAACTATCTTCTAGAAGGCCGTTTGACCAATCCTATCCTATATAGGACAGCTACCATCACCGCGCATACAATAACCCCGCCTATCACGAAAATTAGAGGCAGCCTCACCGTAACCATTATTTTATTTGAAGCGGATCCGGAGCCGTACCCCTCAAAGGTTATGCAAGTCACATTGGCTTGAGGAAATTTATACTCGCCGGCAGCACTTGCATTTACAACATAGGTAAGGACTGTCATCTCGCCTGGTCTAAGCCTGAAAATCGAGGAGTCCAGTTTACCTCTAACTAGGTTTATGCCCTTTGGAAGGGTGTCATAGATTCTGATGTGGTAGGCAGAATCATTTCCAAGATTGGCAATAGAAACTACCACTGTGAAGCTTTCCCAAGTTTCCACTGATTGGGCGCTCATTTTTGAAACATTCAACTCAGGGAGCCGTGTTAATGACGGAAAATCGAAGCGATAGTAGAGTAGTATATCATCAACTAATATTTGCGGCATGCGTAGATTAATTGCATATTTGTTGTCAGTGAGCATTCCAACAGGTTTTGAATCATATATGGCGGTTGGTAGCGAGATATTCACCCATGAAGAAAGTGCTTTGACCGATGCGTGAATTATACCTTGTCTCTGGAAGAGGTTGTTAAGGCTAAAGACATGATCTCCTGCTCCCTGAAACCTTCTTTCGGTGATAAGTAAGGCTGTTCTCCAGACGAGATAGTTCGATTCCTCTTTTAGACTGAGCTTGACAATTACGTTTGGTGCACTGTAGTTGAGATAGGTTCCTGTGAAAAGTTCAGCTAAGCCGCTGTAAGGTTTCATTATCCTCCGCCAGGCCGCTGTAACATTTACAAAAGAAGCATTCCCGATCCAGTTGAAACTTCTCTCATTAATATCCCAAGAGCTTAGGGTCAAGTTCATGTTGAAAATCAAAGCCATGAGCTCGGCAAGCTCATAGGATTTTAGTCTATTCAGCCCATGGCCAACATTGCCATTATACACTGTTCGCAACGTAGCCGTGTAGGGTAACTGTCTTAGCACATCCACCTCTCTAGTTGAGAATGAGTTCCTGCTGACCAGAAGCTCCATTTCAGTTAGACTATCAAAACACCATTGGGAAGTGTCGATGAAACTTACATTAACATAGTTGAAATCTCCGTTAATGGTCACATTGCCACAAGGTTGAACTGAAACCCCCACAGCCTCTCTGAGATTCATGCAACACCCGCAACCTAGGGCGGGTTGCGCCTCAACTGCGGGTAATGCCATAGATATCAATAGAACGGCAAACACTA
>CAYPFQ010000045.1:0-3545 GCA_964410135.1 uncultured Candidatus Bathyarchaeia archaeon | reverse complement strand
TGGGCTAAAGTTGGTTGAGCGAGTCTATTTAGACACGAATGTATATTGTAGGCCTCTTGACGATCAAAGTGATGGGCGTATTCAAGCAGAATCCAGAGCCTTCTTGGAAATTGCAGACATTGCTTTGAGTGGCGAAATCGAGATTGTTGGCTCTGATTACGTGAAGTTTGAAGTTGAACAAATTCTAGACCCTTTAAAGAGGAAAGATGTCAGGGGCTTTGAGAGAAGCTTGATCTCAGCGAATGTTGCTAGCAGTAGACGGCTCGTTGCCCTAGCTAGGGAGTTCTCTTCCAAATGCGGTCTCAACTCGTTAGACGCTTTACATGTATCGGCTGCTTGCCTAGGCGACGCCAATTTCCTCATAACCTGCGACGACGAGGTTTCGAACAGAGCGATTTGCATCGAGAGACTTGCTGGCAAAAAGGGGTATAGGTTAAAAGTGAGAAATCCAGTTGATTATCTACAGGAAAGATTGAGGGTGAAAAGATGAAGACCCCGCGGATAGCAACTGTTGAAGTACCCTTCGAAGCCCTAGTTAAGGAGCTTGGAGCAAAGAGGGCGATCAAGTTCATCAGCGATGTCAGAAGAAGCTATGGAAACTCCGTTGTCGAACTGAGAAAAGCCACAGAAAAACTCACAATCGAACAGATTGAAGCCGAAATCAAAGCCCTAAAGAAGGAAGGAAAGATATAGAGGAATGCCCTCCACAATCTCACACTTGATTTCACGCATGATTTGTCGGCAGACTGGAAACTTTAATGCCAGCTGACCTGGCATCTTCGAAAAACCTTTAATTACAAATTAATTGCAAAACAACCATCTTGGCTTTTTTAATGAAATAACTAATGTAGTTGGAGGCCGCTTAGCTCGTGAATAGACGAAAGATTTTGGCAACGTTATTCATGCTTATTGTTGGATTACCAAGCCAATATGAACTCGTAAACTTTGTAACTCCTGCATCTGGCCAGCGTACTCAACAGGTCTACTTGCTTGTCAGCTCAATTATCTATTAACCTCTTAAGGATAGGCTTGATAGGTGGATAGAGGATGTTAAAAAGACTGGCTTCGAGTATGTCACAGATTATAGCGATGCTAAAATCTTCAGAAAGCGCAAGTAGCCCGCAGTATAACAATTTGCGGAAAAATTATGCAATTTAAGTGGATTTTTATAGAAAAAGAACAAATTAACTCTTACAAATTGAACAAAAATTTATTAGGTGATGGATTTGGCTAAACTGGTGACTGCTCATCTTGACGAATTGGATCTGAAGATCCTCAGACTGCTTATGGAGGATGCTAGAAGAAGCAGCAAGGATATAGCTGAAAAACTGGGAGTTGCCACTGGTACCGTGTACAATAGGATTAAGCGGCTTACTGAGGAAGGCGTTATTAAAGGCTATATTCCGATCATCGATGCTTCTAAGCTTGGGTTTGAACTTACTGCTCTAGTCCTCATTCAAGCAGATGGAAAGTTCCTAGTTGATGTTGAGAATGAGATTTCAAAGGTTGAGGGAGTTGTATGCGTCTACGATATTACTGGAGACTTCGACGCCGCGATAATTGCGAGGTTCAAAGATCGCGCCTCAATGAACAAATTCATCAAATCCCTCATAGCGATCCCGCACATAAAACGGACAGTTACAAACGTAGTGCTAAATATCGTTAAGGAAGACCCTCGAGTCAGAATCTAACACAAACTTATTTTGTGCGCATTCATTGATAAACAAAGCAAAGTTACGAGATGGTCCTGCTGGAAGAAAAAATCGCTAAACGAGCTTTAGAAGTTACACGCTCTTCATTCCAAGTTATTGCAGAATATGCAAAAAGCCTCGACCTAAAAGATCCAATTTTCTTCAATGTTGGAGAGCCAGATTTCACCACTCCAACTCACATAATTGAAGCAGCTAAAAAGGCGCTTGATGAAGGGCGCACCCATTATTCAACCGATAGGGGGCTCCCTGAACTTAGACAGTTGATAGCTGAAAAACTTAGCAGGGAAAGGGGGTTCGAAGTCGATCCTAACGAGGAAGTTATTATTACTGCTGGCGGAGCTGAGGCAAACTTGGTGACCTTGATGACTCTGGTAAACCCTGGTGATGAAGTCTTAATTCCAAGCCCCTACTATCCGCCTTTCAACACAGTAGTGAGATTGGCTGACGGAATTCCCGTGCCTATTACACAGAGAGAGGAGCTGGGGTTTACATGGAATCCAGATGAGGTTGAGAAAAAGATAACGAAAAAGACGAAGGCAATCATCATCAACAGCCCAAACAATCCGACCGGGGGCGTTTTGGATAGGGAGTGCATTGAGAGATTGGCGGAGATATCGCAAGAACGTGACCTAGTTGTGATTTCGGATGAAGTTTATGAGGCCTTTGTTTATGGCGACGAAAAGTTGTATTCTATAGCGGCTGTTCCAGGTATGAAAGAAAGGACGATAATAACGAACAGTTTCTCAAAGACATATGCCATGACTGGTTGGAGGGTTGGATTTATTGCTGGCCACTCCACGTTTATTTCTCAGATGCTTAAGGTGCATTATGCGACAACCATCTGTGCAAGTACTATAGCGCAAATGGCTGCGATTGCTGCATTGTCTGGGCCGCAAGATTGCGTGAAGGCGATGACCGCTGAGTATGATCAGCGCAGGAAGCTCATCGTAGAGGGGTTGAATAATATTCCAGGATTCGAGTGTACTATGCCGCGGGGGGCGTTCTATGTGTTTCCGAACATTAGACAGTTTGGAATGACATCAGAAGAATTCGCCAAATACCTAATTAGTGAGGCTAGAGTGATTACCGTCCCTGGATCAGCATTTGGTCCACTGGGAGAAGGCCACCTTCGGATCTCCTACGCAGCTCCTATTGCAAATATCAAAGAGGCTTTGAGTCGAATTAAGGAGGCAGCAGAAAACCTCTAGCAAAATATTATCCTGCGATAATTCTTAATTGATTAGAGAACCATCACCACAAGAAGGATTCTTATTTGTCTAAGAAGATCAAGGAAGGGAATCATGTACTCCTCTTTCTAGATAGGCGGAGGACTTTTTTGATTACGGTGAAGAAGAAGCAGGATCTCCACACCCACAAGGGCTTCATCCGCCTAGATGATGTGATCGGCAAGCATTACGGCGACCGGGTTAAAACGAATCTTGGTGTTGAATTCGTCTTGCTCAAGCCCAGTATCAGGGATTATGTGATGAAGATGCTTAGAAGAACGCAGATAATCTATCCGAAGGATATGGCGCTAATTGTGCTGCATACTGGTATAGGACCTGGAAGCCGAGTGGTTGAAGCGGGCACTGGGAGTGGTGCGCTCACCAGCTATGTGGCTCACTATGTAAAGCCTGACGGTCATGTTTACAGCTATGAAGCTCGAAAAGAATTTGTCAAAAACGCGAAGAAGAACATCGCAAAAGCAGGGCTCTTGGAATATGTGAAAATTAAGAATAAAGATATCACGCAGAGCATTAGCGAGAAGAACGTGGACGCGGTTATTCTAGATCTTGCAACTCCATGGCTAGTGGTTCCACATGCATACAAGGC
>CAYPFQ010000044.1:0-3917 GCA_964410135.1 uncultured Candidatus Bathyarchaeia archaeon | reverse complement strand
GGTCTAGGTATGCGGGGGATGGTAAACGCAATAGCTCTTTTCCTCTACTGGACTATCTGTGACTCAGTGTGGGGCCAATCACTTGGAAAGAAAGCTCTAAGAATAAGGGTCGTCGATCTGTCTGGAACGAAGCTAGATGTTTTTAAGGCTGCGATCGAGAGCTTTGGTAAGGCTTTCATCCTGCCGCTAGACTGGCTCATCGGCGTGATTGCATTTGAAGGAAAGCGACAGAGACTATTTAACTACCTAAGCGACACGATTGTGATCAGGACTGAAGCACGGCCGCCTCCAGCAAAACCCAGAATAATATATGTTAAAGAATAGCCTCGTGCAAAACAGAATTTAATGCCCAGTTCTCTTAGTTAGTGAGAGAGGACTTTGAATTGCGAAAAGAACTCGAACAACTCATCAACCAGATTCAAGACAAATCCCTCCGCAAAAAAGTGTACGATTTAATCCAGAATCCGATCGTGTCCCTTAAAGGAATGAGGAAAATGGGGCTTCCTCTTCAACGCAGCCCTGCGGGCAAATCCCGTCACCACAGCTACCCTGAAGGACTAGTAGATCACATGATTGCCACCGCACGGGTCGCCCTCGCTTTATGCGACTCTGTGGAGAAAACATACCACGGAAAAGTCAACAGAGACCTTGTTCTGGCAGGCGTTCTGTTGCACGATATCTTCAAACCCGTAACTTATGTGGAGAGAGAGAATGGGGGCTATGATATGTCTCCGCTTGGAGAAAGGCTTGACCACCTCTCCCTACTTCTCGGCGAACTCTACAGGAGAAAAATGCCAATTGAACTGCTTCACATAGTAGCGGCTCACCATGGAAAATACGGTCCAATGAGCCCGAGGACCATTGAGGCGCTGATCGTCCATGTTGCTGATGTGTCTGACTCCACTCTAAACGGAGAGGTTCAAGACGCAGCCAGATTCATCCTAAGGGATTGCACTGGAGAGGAGCTAGCTACGTTAACCTCAGAAGAAGCCTTCCACATCGTCTTCGCCAAACAGACCAAAGGCTGCAAAGGCGTGGAAGAAGAACTAGAAAGGATCAAGAAAAAACGTTCGGTTAGGTAGGCAGTAGCTGCGGGTGAGACCTGAACCAGATCTGTGCCAGTCCTTTGAAATCCGGGAACACCTTCTTTAGAATTGGAATATATATCTGCACCTCATCCGGCGTCATAAACTGGAACTGATACTCCCCAACATAGGGCGACGGCTTTCCCTCTCTTGTTATGAACTCAATATGCATGAACGGATCACCTCTCTTAATGATAATAGGCACCCGTTCATTGCTCAAGTTAACAAGCTCTAACGCCAACCTTCCCACAAACCCGCTGTGAACTTTAGCCGCATTTAGAAACGACAACCCCATTCTGCCATACTTGCTCTTTGCTGTAAGATACGCTATGCAATCTGGCGGGGTAAACACAATCTCATGCGACGTCACATTCTGATGCTCAAGATACTGAAGGGTCACATTCTCCTTCACAGTTAATACGTAGCTATCACCGTCAAGGAGTTGCGGATTATATGGGTAAATGATCTTGTACTTCTCAATCAACTGTAGCAGTTTATCCTTTCCGATGACACACATAGTTTGCCACGCCCTTGTTTATGAGTTCACTTGAAATATTTAAGGCATAACAATAGTTTATATTTTCACCAGTTGAACTATGGCTAATTTTTGTCATATAAGTTGCTGGCTTTCCTCGCTTTTCTATACCAAAAATTAGCCGCAATCGGATGGCAGCTATTAGGCTGGGCATCTTATCTCGGAAATCAATAAAATGCGAAAAGCTGGGAGACAACGATTAGGAAACTAATATCTCCTATGTTTCTGATAGCATTCTCTACAATAGACCGGTTTTCCCGGCGTAGGATTGAATGGAACTTCCGCTTCTTTGCCGCAGTCAGAACAAGTTATCTTGTACATCCTTCTTGGTCCACCAAATCTACGTCCTTCTTCACTCATTTATTCTGTCTCACCTTTCTTTATGCTCGTTATACGAAAGACTATGCTAAAAGCAGAATCCTCGTATATTGCTCCAGAATCCAAGAACATGTTATTAAAGGTATGCTCCTACTACGGCATGAATATGTCCTATTCTCATGGAAAATATTATGCCTTTACACATGGTGCGGGGGGTGGGATTCGCGCACCAGTTTACCAGTAAAAAACGCGCAGAGAATCGGTTCTTGGGTTCCAAAGAGAGTTTGGCGGGCCCGCGGGGTTTCGGAGCGTTGTATCAGGTATGCGTTGTTTGTCCTTTTGAGTTGGGCGTTTAGTGTGTGCTGTATGCTGTGTGCCGCATACGCTTTATGTGCTGTTTGCCGTATGGCTACTGTTGGCTGAATCTGTATCAAAGGCAGAGTTTGAATCTGTCAAAGCAGGTTTACAAGCTAAAATCAAAGAGCTTGAGGAGAGGCTGGCTGCATCAACACCGAAAGCTGAAGCTGAGGCTAGGATCAGGGAGCTAGAGACTAAATTAGCGGAATCAGTTCCAAAAAGCGAGCTTGAGGCAGCAAAAGCTAGGATTAAAGAGCTGGAAGCAGCCCTAGCTGCACGTCCAGTTGAAGAGAAGCCTACAGAGGGTACCAGTTGAGCTTGGGTTAAGCGCGTTAATAGGAGACGTCAGGAGATTTAAACTCTCTGCGACGAAAAGAAGACTGTTAAAGACATAGCTCGGGTATGTCGAAGCTATGCCTGGAAAATCGATGCCGCACATCAGCATGGAATTATCAGAGCTTGAGAAAGCAGGTATAGTAAGGGCACGCAAACTCGGGAAGCAGAAGTTTTACGAGAAAGTACTTTAAATTCGTTAGCCCCCATATCGCTATGAAGCGTCACATTTCTAGTTTTAGCCCTATCGAACTTAAGGTATCATAACTCAATTAACTCGTTAACATAATTACTGAATGTCCTAATTGATTTCGGGTTGGGCATAAATGAGGAAATAGTGAGGGGAATTAGGAAGAGGAACAGGGTCGTTCTAGCCTTCAAGATTGTGGATACAATGACTGCGGAGTGGGCTTCTAGTCCAAAGGTTTAGATATGATGGTGTTAAAAGGTATGTTGTGAAGCGAATTGGGCGAGGCAATTGTTCTCATCAGGGTTCAACCTGGAAGAGAGAAGGAAGTCCTTGAAAAGATTAGGGCCATTGAAGAGGTTAAAGAAGCATTAAGTGTGACTGGAAGATTTGATATTGTAGCCAGAACGTCAGCTCCCGACATAGATATGTTAGGTAAGATCACTCTCGAGAAAATCAGGGCATTAGAGGGAGTTCTTTACACAGAAACCTTAATTGCAGTATAGGGATCACAGCCTATTAACCAATACAAGACTTCAACCTACGAATCATAGTATATAGATTAATTATTTATCACCTAGCGGTGTACGAAGAACCCTCTTTGAACTTTGTACGAGTGTTGGAAAAGCTTTGTCAGAATTTTCTAACATATTAAAAAATGATGGTTTCTTCAATTCCCCTATCTTATTAGACTCCCTTTTGAGGGGTTAGCAATTTTCTAGCTTCCTCAAGCGTTTCAATTATGTTTTGCCACTGCCGCCCAGACCAATAGATCTTACTGCACTTGGGATTGGAGCATCTCCAAAACTCAGGTAGGCTTTTAGAGTGCGTTCTGGATTTTTACTTTTGATTTCTTGTTTGGACACAGGTCTTAGAGGTGAGTTACAAGTGGTACAGCGTGAGGTTCTGGTGTTAATGTCTAGCTTAGAGACTCTGGCAAGCTTTTCGGCTTTGGTTTTTCCTTCCACTAGATAAGTGTCGATTCCTCGCGAGCTTGACTTGATAACTGAACTTATATGTATTTGCGCTACTAATGCTCTTAAGCTGGAGGATTGCCTAAGATGTCGACTCCCATAGCGAAGACTCCTCCTCCAACCAGTCT
>CAYPFQ010000043.1:0-5127 GCA_964410135.1 uncultured Candidatus Bathyarchaeia archaeon | reverse complement strand
GATTAAAGGGCTGATTTTCTGCAATGCTTATTAAGTTAATACACAACCGATTTCTGCTTTGAAGCCAAGAGTGGTTTGATGACTGATGGAGAAGTTTACGCCGTTAATCAAGGATAAACGTTGGGATACGGGGAAAGAGGAGCGTCTAGTACGGCTCTGGGAGAAGGAGAAGATTTACCGGTTTAACCAGGCATCAAAGAAGCCTATTTTCTCCATCGACACTCCTCCCCCATATGCCTCTGGAAAATGGCATGTGGGCGGTGCTACCCACTATGCTCAGATAGATATGGTGGCACGATATTTTCGGATGAAAGGCTACGAGGTTCTATTCCCGTTTGGCGTTGACCGGAATGGTTTGCCAGTGGAAGTCGAGGTGGAGAAGCTACATAACATAAGTGCCCACGAGATCCCGAGAGACAAGTTCATCGAACTATGCCGTGAATTTCTGGATAAAGTTGAGCATGAAATCCTTGATGTTGCCCGAAGGATGGGCATGAGCTGCGACCTAACGCCATACTATCGAACTGACAGCCCAGCGTATAGGTGTGTTACACAAACGGCTTTCATATATCTCTGGAATAGGGGGCTTATCTACGAGGATGACCGCCCCACAAACTGGTGTCCAGTCTGCCGCACCACTATAGCAGACGCTGAAATCGAATACTCCGAGGCGCCGACTGAGTTATACTACATTAAATTTAGGTTGGAAGATGGTGAGGATGCCCTCATCGCCACCACCCGCCCTGAACTGCTATGCTCATGTGCTGCAGTGATCTTTAACCCAGCTGATACGAGGTACACTTCTCTAGAAGGCCGCCATGCAATCGTCCCGATCTATGAAAGAAAAGTACCGATTCATCCGCATGGGTATGCTAAGCCAGAGTTCGGAACTGGGCTTGTGATGGTATGCTCGTTCGGAGACTACTCGGACATACGCATATTCAGAGAGCTTCATCTGAAACCTATCATAGCAATCGACATCAATGGACAGATGAATGAAAACGCGGGACCCTATAAAGGATTGACTGTTACTGGGGCTCGAAGCAAAATTGTTGAAGATTTGAAGAAAGCCAGACTGCTTGCCAAGGTTGAGAAGACTGCGCATCGAATGCCAATGTGTTGGAGGTCGAAAAATCCCATCGAGTTTATTTCAATGCCTGAATACTACCTCAAGCAGCTTGAAATATTGGACAGGCTAAAAGAAACCGCTGATTCAATCGAGTTCCACCCACCCGAGTCAAAACAGCTCCTGATAAACTGGATTAATTCTATAACCGCTGACTGGCCCATTTCGAGAAGACGCTATTATGGAACCGAAATCCCAGTCTGGTATTGTAAGAATTGTAGAAGGCCGTATCTCCCAAAACCGGGCAAATACTATCAGCCCTGGAGAGAGAAGCCCCCAGCCAAGAAATGCGAGTGTGGAACCACAGAGTTCGTTGGAGAGACTAGGACTTTCGACACATGGATGGACTCAAGCAATTCCCAGCTGTATGCGATAGGGTTCGGATGGAACCCTAAGCTGTTCAAGAAGACGTTTCCCTGTTCGCTTAGACCGCAGGGAGTGGATATTGTCAGGACTTGGTTGCACTATTCAATTTTGAAAACATATCAGTTGTTAGGGAAAAAGGCCTTCCGTCATGTCAGATTGTCAGGGATGGGACTTGACGAGAAAGGCGAAGCGATGCACAAATCAAAAGGCAATGTGGTTTATCCCGAGCCGATTTTCAAGAAGTGTGGAGCAGACGCGTTTCGATTGTGGGGCGCCTCAGAAGCTCGGCTAGGCTCGGATTACAGGTTTTCAGAGGACAGACTTAACGGCGCTTCGAAGTTTATAACAAAACTATGGAACATAGCCAGATTCATCTCATCATTTCCACAAACCAAAGAACCATACAGACTAGCTGATTTAGATAGAATGATCCTCGCGGAGCTGAATAGTCTGATAGAAGAATGCAAACGCGGATACGACCAAATGGACTTCTTTATTCCATCAACCGCTATTCGAAACTTCACATGGAATGTTTTTGCCGATCACTACATAGAGGCAGTTAAGTCAAGGGCATACAACCCCACTAAAAGCATCGATAAAAGACTTCAACGTGGTGCATGGTACGCCCTCCATACATGTATGCAAACAATAGTCAAACTGCTGGCACCTGTCTGCCCGTTCATAACTGACGCCATATGGAGAGAGCTCTATTCAAAAAAGAGCATCCACGCCCAGCCTTTCCCAAAAAGCGAACGCAAATTTGAAAGCAAGCTCGTAAAATTAGTTCCAGAGTTTCTGAAATTTAACACTGCCATCTGGAAGTATAAGAAAGAAAAAGGAGTCGCGCTGAACGACAAACTAGGAATCGTATACGCATCAAAAGAGTTGGCACCACTAAAAGACGATCTGCAAGCAATGCACAGAATTGAGAAGCTTGAATTCGGTAAGCCAAGCGTAAAAGCTACGGAAATAGAAGCAGATGTCCACATTATCCAATAAGCTGCTTAGTGCTATTGTTTAAACCGTAAAATCGCTGCGACACCGCCGAAGCTTTGAAGCAGTTGAACGCCTTCCTCTGTTTCAGCGGATATTATTTCAACATCAGCGCCTGTCTGCTCACCCAGCTCCGCCAATTCTTCAACAATTCCTTTTGTACTATCCAAGCGCAATGTTACCATGGAGCATTTGGGGCATTGGTTACTCGCGAGCTCTTGTTCAAATTTAGGGATCTCACCAGATCTTATCGTCTTCTCCTCAGCATACCCGCAACTTGAACATTTGACTGTTACCCGAGTCTTATCCAACGCCTCAGAAAGCAGCAGAGTCTTGACTATCCCTCTATACAATGCTTCACGCGTTTCCTGCTCGCCATAAGTCGCCAACCCCGTATCATGCCCAAGCTCATAGAGAAACTGTTGAACCAGATTCTTCTCCTCAACATATCGAACGGCGCGAAGAATCTCAGGAGCCTTCTCAACCACTTCCTTTACACCCTGCTCCCCAACATATGCAGTGTCGATTTTTCCGAGAATTTTATCCTTCAGCATGTAGTTCAAGTATTCTCCACTCTCAAAATCCAGCTTAGCGGGACCCGGCCCGCCAATAATCACTCCTTTCAGGTCAGGGAGCTCCATGAAGATCTTGTTTGCATACTCGCCAGCACGTCGGTAATACTCGTTGACCTCCATCTCCCTCAGCCGCTCGAAACGCCTAGCCGACTGCCCTCCAGCCCGATGCTTCCCAGGCAGCCCCGATGTAATCTCCTTCACAATTTCTAGTCTATGTCCTCTGAGGATCGCGTACGCAGCCCCGCTGCCGTCGATCACCATAATTCCGTATGTTTCTTTTTCTCGCATCATCTCTTGGAGAGGCTCGATGTGGAACTTGTCGTCACAGCGGTAGAGGAAGATATTGATGGGCTCAGGCGGTTCTATCACGTAAAGCTCCATCTCCTCTCTGCCAGGTGCTCCATAGGGAATTGCGCCGCAGAAGATTATGAGCCCGTTTTTGGGAGGCTCTTTAAACAGTTTGAGACGTTGCATCACCTTTACGATTGCGTCTAGAACGTGTTTGCGTGTGGTCGTTGATTTGATGTTAGAAGCTGTGCTTTGCTCCTGCCTCAGATAGTTCATTACATCGCTTATCTGCTTGTCTGGAGGAACATATAGAGAGATGAGCTCGGTGCCCCGCCCCTCCTTAGAGGCCAAGGTTCCCACTGCCTTTTTGAGCTGAAAACGCTTTACAGAGCTCTGTTTGGACATGGTTAGTGCTTTCCTTTTTATAGATAGGATGCCGTATTCGCAATCGAAAGTGCCTTATATAAATAGTTTGGCTGAAACTAACAAAAGGTGAGCCAGATTTGAGAATTGCGGTTAAAATGGGCGGGTACGCATTCCCATCCGACTTGGATAGCGAATTGATAGAGAAATATGCAGTATTGTTCAGAAAACTCTACCATGATGGAAATAGGATCCTAATTGTTACTGGCGGAGGAGAAAACGCCCGCAAATATATTAAGGCAGCTAGAGCGCTGGGCGCTGATGAGGCTAACTGCGATCAAATTGGAATAGAAGTAACCAAGCTGAATGCTAGGTTGCTAATATCAAAGCTTGGCGACGAGGCGTGCCCTGAACCTCCGACCAACATGTACGAGTTGAGGCGTGCCCTGGCTACTGGAAAAATAATCGTGATGGGCGGATTGACTCCGGGACATTCAACTGATGCGGTCACAGCTCTTGCAGCGGAATTGATGAAGGCTGATGCCCTAATTCGGATGACAGATGTGGATGGCGTTTACACTGGCGACCCGAAGAAAGACCCTAAGGCAAAGAAACTGGATGTAATCGCTCCGGACAAGCTTTTGAAAATGGTTATATGCGGCGAGTGCTGGGCCGGAGGCTACGAGTTGCTGGATCCTGTGGCAGTAAAAATAGTTGGTAGATCAAAAATTCCCACATGGATTGTTGATGGACGAAAACTGGAAAACATTGAGAAAATAATTAAGGGTGGAAGAGCTGGAACATTAGTAGCAAAGGAGAAGTAGAAAATGTGGAAAGATAAACGGCCTACTCCCCATAAGCACTGTGCAATATGTGGCAAGGTAATTCCCGAAGACAGCCTATTCTGCTCTAACCAATGCGAAGAGGTCCAAGCTAAGAGAGATAAGAGGTACAAGACGATGAGCCGTATATATTACATCTTCTTCGCAGTAATCCTCTTCATATTCCTGCTGCTCTTCACCGCCGGGAAGACCGTGTGATGGCCCAATTAACAATCATCTTCGGAAGCAAAGCTCAGACAAAACTAATTCAACATCTGCTGGACAACCGCGGAAAAGTCTTCAACCAAGCAGGACTGGCGCGGCTGCTCAGTTTATCTCCCTCAACCATAGCCAGGATCATCGAACCGCTCATAAAAGAAGACATCCTCAAATACGAGCAGGTCGGGGGACAGATGAAGATCATAGCCCTCAACGAAGAAAGCCCGAAAGTAGAAGCGCTCATCGAGTTTTATGAGAAATTGAAGAAAGTTTAAGTTGCCGCTTTACACTGCCTATTTTTGGTGTAGGCGGGGGTTCCCGAGTTAGGTCAAAGGGGGCAGACTCAAGATCTGCTGGCGTAGGCCTTCGGGGGTTC
>CAYPFQ010000042.1:4063-5216 GCA_964410135.1 uncultured Candidatus Bathyarchaeia archaeon | reverse complement strand
GAAGGACACGCCCCAAGCTACGGAAATCCCCAATGTTATCGTGATTCTCAAAAGAGTTCTGAAGGTGTAATAGGGCAGAGATGAAATTTCAGGATTTTGAACGAAGTTCATCACTAAATAGTACGCCACAACAATCACGAGCAATCCAGCAGCAAAGGCTCCAGCCTGTCTTCTCACAGAGGCTCACGCTCCCGGTCGGGTCGACGCCCTACCCAGACTAAGCTAACCGGAATTAGGATTTTTAACAAAGAGCTCCCGCTTCATGATTTGCATCAGTTTTTCCTTCACGAGGGAAAGGAAGTGACGTATTGGGGATTTAGGCTTTTTGTTGACATTGATAAGAGGAATAATCTTTATTGCGAGACTATCTAAAGGCTATGGTGACGTTAAAAATGGCTTCTGCAACTCTCGAAAACTTTCTCAAAAAAACCGAGACTCCCGCAGAGGAAACGCCCAGCCCCGAAATCATCAGAAAAGAACCTGAGCCAATTGTTTTTGAGCCTGAAGCTCCTCAAAATCTCGCCGAATCATATTTGATTTCAGCCAGCTACGATGGAGAGAAAAGTGTTGCAGCCTTAAAACTATACGAACCTACGACCAACAAAATCTATTTCTGGTACGATAATACTGGACACAAACCCTACTGCCTCTCAGATCTAACTATCGAACAGCTTCAAAAAAATAGTATGTTGACAAACCATCCAGGCTTTGACCATTTTGAGCCAGTAAAAAAATATGATGCTCTGCGTGGTCGGGAGGTTCAAATGACAAAGATAGTGGCTAAGGATCCTCTAGCAATCGGTGGGCGCCCGGTTGGATGTATTCGTGACATAATTCCCAAGGCATGGGAAGCTGACATCAAATATTATGAGAATTTTGTTTACGATCGTGGGCTAGTTCTTGGAATGCCCTATAAAATTGAAAACGGTCGATTAGTCTCTGTTTCACCTCAGATCCCTTCTAAAAATTTAGATGAACTGCGGAGGCTGTTCGTAGATGAGCCCAAGGAATTTCAAGGTTACGTAGACATGTGGACTATGCTGTTTGAATGTCAAGTGCCGGAGTTTAGGCGTGTGGCGTTGGACATTGAGGTTGCGACCGATGTGCCTACAAGAGTGCCTGATCCCCATGAGGCATCTTATCCAGTTGTCTG
>CAYPFQ010000042.1:0-3963 GCA_964410135.1 uncultured Candidatus Bathyarchaeia archaeon | reverse complement strand
TACACTGAGCTGGCGAACTACTGCTATCGCGACGCCGAAATCACTCTGAACCTAACCACTCAAAACAACGACCTAGTCATGAAGCTCCTCGTAATCCTATCCAGAATCAGCCAAATGCCGATGGAAGATGTCAACCGCCAAGGGGTCTCAGGATGGATCCGAAGCCTAATCTACTACGAGCACCGCCGCAGAAACTACCTGATTCCGCGACCCGAAGACCTCTTGGAACTAAAAGGAGTAACCACCACTGAGGCCGTGACAAGGGGAAAGAAATACAAAGGCGCCATAGTCATCCCACCATCATCAGGAATTTACTTTAATGTCCCAGTACTTGACTTCGCCAGCGTCGATTCGGATGAGCCAATTATAGTGAAGAGGGAGGGGGAGGAAGGTTTTCATCAGATGAAAGTCGCAGAATTTGTGGATAATATTTTGCCCCCATGTGATGATGTACCACTACAAGTTGCGGAGACAGAACATTGGGAAGCATTGTGCTTTGATAAAGATGGGAAAATTAAATTCAAACCTATTGCTCAAGTTTCCAGACATAAATGGCAAGGAAGTCTTCTAAAAATTAAAACATTGGATGGCCGCTCTTTACGGGTAACTCCAAATCATAGCTTGTTTAGGCTAAATGAAAACTTAGAAGTTGTTCCAGTTAAAGTTGGCGAACTTAGAAAAGGAGATTCTATAATTATTCCTAAGAAAGTATGTTTCCCAATAATTTACAGAAACGAGATAAATCTACTAGACCTTCTAAAAACCGTGCCGGATGAGAAGACCGAACCGTTAATCCTCATTTATAATTACAACAGGCTTTCGACGCAATGGAGAAAAACAGCCACAACACCCCTTCAAAAAATCATGGCAGAAAACCTCTACTATAGCGATCCTCAATGTAGACGCTTAATTTTTCGATTTAATGACCTTAAGCCTTATTTGCACCTTATCCCGCCTAATGAACCTCATAATTGGGGCATTTACCTTAAAGGTAAAAAATTCAAAATGCGCGGAACTCCATGTAGACCTGTGCTTTCCTTGGAAAATTTTGCAAAGTTCTTAGGATACTATTTATCTGAAGGCTCGATTTGCTCAACCGATGATAGTATCATTATTGCACAAGAAAAATCACCACGACTAAGAGAGGACATTTTTGATTGTTTAACGCAGATGGGCTTTCCCTTTAGTCGTCAAAAAGTCGGCGCTGTTTTAAGCAAATCTCATTTTCTCTCTTACATACTAACGATTTGTTTGGAGGCTGGTAAGGACGCTTATACCAAAGCAATACCGAACTTCTTGTTCTTTACTGATAAGATAACTAAGATAGCGTTTCTAAAAGCCTACTTCAATGGTGACGGATGGCGTTACGATTCTGGATATGCATTTAAAACCTCCTCGAAAAGACTTGCGAATGACCTTATGTTATTTCTATTAAGCTTAGGTAAAAACGGCATAACGATAAATGAAAAATTAGAGAAAATCGATAAGCCGCTGAAACGTGGAAAGCGTTCAATTAGGGGCCATGCGATCCGCTATACTCTGCATGTTAATGACAATTGGGACGATGTCAATATAACGCATAATCGTCACTCCTCATATCTGTTTCCTGCAGTATTACTTCCTCAAGCAATTCGAGAAAGCATTCCATGCAAAGCCTCTGAGAACATGAAAAAAGTCAAGTTTCTCGACGATTTTTGTACAGCGCTCAAAAATCTTGATAATCATATTCTGGGGGAGCTTCCTAACGGAGCCACGGTTTCACTTACTAGAGACGCTCGGCAAATCATCAGAAACTATTTGAAATCACGCTACGGCACTTGGTGGAATAAACTCTCAAAAGATGAAAGAAAAGCCATTGAGGCATGTCTTTACCATAAAACGGTGAAAGTAGACAAATTGCGATTGTGTTCTTACATCATAGGATTGTCGCTGGGGGAACTCGATAAATATGTAGTTCGCTTTCGTATTAAACACGGCTCTAAGCCTATCGATTACCCAATTACTACTGATTGGGAAAAGCTATATTCATTCATTTCATCAGATATCCACATCTCAAAAGTAGAAGACATCCAAGAATGCCACCCATCTAACGGTTATGTCTACGATATAGGCGTTAGCGAAACAAATAGCTTTATCAGCGGCCTTGGATGGATCTGCGCTCATAATAGCCTCTATCCATCCATAATAAAGAAATACAACCTTAGCTACGAAACCATTCTCTGCCCTCACTCTGAATGTCGCACTAACAAAGTTCCTGAGACGCCCTACTGGATTTGTACAAAAGAGCGGGGGCTCTCAAGCCTCCTCATTGGGTCGCTGCGAGATCTGCGGGTTAAATGGTATAAGCAGCGGGCTAAGGACAAGTCGCTACTTGAATCTCTACGGAATCTCTACAATGTGGTCCAACTCACGCTGAAGGTGTTCCTAAACGCCTCATACGGTGTTATGGGTTCTGAGGCATTTGCCTTGTACTGTCCTCCAGTTGCTGAAGCTACTGCAGCCATCGGTAGGTACGCTATAACCCAATCTATTAAAAAAGCCAAGTCGCTTGGAATTAACGTTTTGTATGGTGATACTGACAGCATCTTTCTTGAAGCGCCAAGCCAACAGCAGATAGATCAGTTAGTAAGGTGGTCAGAAGACGAGTTTGGCCTGGGGCTTGAAATCGACAAGACCTATCGCTACTCAGTGTTTTCCATGCGGAAAAAGAACTATCTCGGCGTTCTTCCAGATGGAAGCGTAGATATTAAAGGGCTGACTGGAAAGAAGAGGCACATCCCAGAATTCTTAAAACGCACTTTCATGGAAATGGTGGAAGCACTCAGCAAAGTGCGATCTCCTGAAGAGTTCGAAAAAGCAAGACAGGAAATTAGACGAATCGTGAAAACCTGCTACACCAAACTTAAGAATCGAGAGTATTCCCTCCAAGACCTCTCCTTTAACATCATGATAAGTAAGTTACCTGAAAAATATGTGAAAACAACCCCTATTCATGTTAAAGCGGCGCTGCATCTAGCCAATAAGGGAGTTGAAGTTAAACCGGGGGACATAATCAGCTACGTCAAGGTGATCGGTGAGCCAGGAGTAAAACCAGTGCAAATGGCATCAATAAATGAGATAGATGTCAACAAGTACATAGAATATCTTGAAGCAACATTCGAGCAAGTGCTTGATGCGATAGGATTGGATTTTCATGAAATTCTAGGGTTGACAAGACTTGAAAGCTTTATGTAAAGTGCATGAACATACCATTAAACCCAATACTCAAACACAGGTGTGATCAGTGGACCCAGCGAAGACAATAAGAAGACTGGTACTGATCGCGTACATCGTGATAATCCTCATTATCGGCTCAATGGTCTATTCTGTATTATACATTAAATTTGAGCCCTCAACAAGCCTCAAAACATCTGTTGTAAAAGACCTGTATGCCTTTTCAGCCCCCTTCAATCTGACAAACGGAGGCTTTTACGACATAGGCAACTTCAATATCTATGTCGAAATAAAAAACTCAACAGGCCATATTCTTGTAAACAACAACACGGTACTCCCCCCGATTCCGGCTTATACAAAATATCAGGGCAATATTTGGATCGCATTAAACGCAACTGATCTTTACGCAAAAAAAGCATATTATCTCCTATTCCACGACGATACCCTTCAGTTTCGATTTAGAGTGGGATTAGGTTATGGCAAGTATGGAGTGTCTGTTGCGGGCTTCAAAATTGATGCAGCTCTACCAATAACTTGGGGGGCTCCGATTAAAAATCTAAAACTCTCAGTAAATACGAGTAACCCTACAATTAGCTACGCAAACAAAATTTCAGTTTCATTTCCATGCACCGTTTCATATTCTGGATGGCTAAGCATAAGCAACATAAAAGTCCGCTCCACCGTCCTAAACTCTACTGGCACTATAATAGCAAGCAATGAGACTACTCTGCCAACTCTAAGTCCTGGAAC
>CAYPFQ010000041.1:0-5890 GCA_964410135.1 uncultured Candidatus Bathyarchaeia archaeon | reverse complement strand
AATCTTCCAACAGCGTCTCTCCGCTATTTTTCAGTTTATGGTCCCCGACAAAGACCTGATCAAGTTACTCGAAAATTTGCGACTGCTCTCTTTGAAGGAAAACCGCCAGTGATTTATGGTGACGGATCGCAGACCCGCGACTTTACATTTGTGGGCGACGTGGTTGAGGCAACTATTCTTGCCGCTGAGAGGGAAGAGTCAGCTGGACAGGTATTTAATATCGGATATGGACGGCAAACAAGCATCAATAAAGTTTTCCAGCTCATTGCAAACCTAATAGGAAAAGAAAACATTTCACCCATATACAAGCCGAGTTATGCTGGTGACTTTCCACACACTTTCGCAGACATACGTAAGGCGAAGCAGGTGCTTGGCTACGCGCCTAAGGTAGATCTGGAAGAAGGCTTAAACAAGTATATTGAGTGGCATAAAGAACAGCTTAGAACTGGAAATATTCGAGCTATGTGAGGATCGGCATGAAAGTGGCTGTTGTAGTCAACTATTTCTCTCCATTTATACGGAGCAATGAATACTACCTCTGCAAAAAGTTGGGTGAAAAAGGGCACGATGTCACTTTGTATACTTCTGACGTTGGGCACAAGCGGGCTAGATGGACTTTACGCGGCGTGGAAACGAAAGAAGTCGAAGACTTCAAATTAAAACGGTTAAAAACCATAGCGGATTTTGTAGAAAACCCCCTATACCCCTCGATTTACAGGGAAATCAAACAAGGCGGCTATGATCTGGTTCATGCTCATGAAGACTGGCAGATAGGCACCTTTCTAAGTTTTTTAGCAGCAAGGTCTAAGAGAATCCCGTTTATACTGTCTGAAGAGCGTTACTATCCACCCGGTAGGCTTAGGGCTTTTTTTAACTTTTTTGACAGTGAATGTGCCTCGACCGTTAGAAACCAAGCGAACGCTGTGACAGCTCATTCTACTGCTGCAAAAGATTACCTCATGGAAAGAGGGCTAGCCCAAGAGAAAATTAAGGTAATCCCTGTAGGTGTAGACACTAAGCTGTTCAAGCCGCTGAGAAACAGCGACCTGCGCGTACGCCTAGGAATAAAGAGCAGTGACATAGTCATACTGAATGTTGGAAGGCTTCATCCCTACAAGGGGCAGCGTCTATTGATAGAGGCTTTCAAAAGGGTTAGGCAAATGCTTGAAAACGTAAAACTGCTAATTGTAGGCCGAGGTTTCCTGAAAGAAAATTTTACGCGGCTGATCGAGGGGTTGAAGCTGCAGAACGATGTCTTCCTAATAGATGAGGCTTATCCAAATGATGTTATGCCGTCGATCTACGCAAACTGCGATATTTTCTGCCTGCCAAGCTTAGTTGAGCCATTTGGAATTGCTGTATTAGAGGCTATGGCATGTGGAAAACCAGTAATAGGCACCAAAGTGAGTGGTATGCTGGAGACAATCGCGTATGGGAAAGTTGGCTTTTTAGTTAACCCTAATGATGTCGACGGTCTATCTGCTCGGCTTATGGACCTAGCTTTAGACGAAGCACTGAGAAATAGGCTTGGGGGAAACGCTTTAAAAAGAGCTAAGACAGTTTTCGATTGGGATATAATCATAAAAGAGTATCTGGCGATTTATGAGAGACTAACTGGTAGTTAGATTCTCGTAAATCCCTTCTATCTGTTTAATGAGTATGTCATAAGTGAATAAACATGCCTTTTTCCTCGCATTTTCTCCTAGCCGTTTTGCAAGTTTTCGATCTGAGAGAAGCTTAATGATCGAGTCTGCCAAGGTATTCGGGTCGTTTGGATCGATTAGTAAGCCTTCCATACCGTCTGCTATCTGAGATGGAATTCCCCCTCGCCTCGAAGCCACTATGGGTTTTCCTTGGGACATAGCGTCAAAAATTGCTTGGCTGGTCCCCTCAAAAAGAGAGGGTAGAACAAAAAGATCACACGCAGCATAAGCCTGCATCTTCTTATCAAAGTCTTCTATCGGCTCCAAGAATAACAACGAATCTTTCACTCCCAGTTCTTCCGCAAGTTTAACCAGCGTCTTTTTATATCCAACTTGATCTGGACCGGCTATCACCAGTTTTGCATCATGAAATCTAGCTAAAACCATCGGCATGGCTAGGACTAATGTACCTAATCCCTTGATGGGGTGTATTCTTCCCGTGAATAAAATCAACTTCCCAGAGATACCATATCTTGACCTGAATGGGCTTCCACTGGTGAGCTTAAGGGCGCGCCCATCGATCCCTGAGGGCGTAATCAAGATTTTATTTCCGTCCACTCCAATCTTTCTAAGCTCAGGTCTAAGCTCATTGGCTCTCACCAAGATCTTATCAACAGAGTTCAATACAAATCTCGCGAAGCCTTTTTCAAAAAAGGATAAAGCAAGTCTTTTCCAAAGTCGGCGAGGGATCAGTGAGTGTACATCCATGACCGTTAATACTACTGGAATTTTGCAAATTCTTTTAACGAAGATAGAAGCGGCTGAATGGTATGCTGCGTAGTCATAGGTGTGTATAATGTCAAAGCCTCCTGTTGCGAGGAGGAGTACTAATCCCTTCATTATTTTGACTCTGTATGCTACATCCAAGTAGAGAGGGAGTCTGTGCACGTTGATTCCCTCAATGACTTCTTCATCTGGCAGGGATTCTCCATGCGACTTCGCTACAAATACGTGAACCTCATGCCCACGAGCGATTAGATGCCTAGATATGTTGTAGATGTACCACTCTAATCCGCCGAGCATACGGGGATAGAAGTTGAAGCTGACCTGGGCTATTTTCAAGACTTACATTTAACGCTCCCTAGTCAATTCTTCTAGAAGATCATTAAGCATCTTGCAGTGCCTCTGCCATGAGTAGTTTCTGGAGTCGAGATAAGCATTACGACCTAGCCGCTTTGCTAGGCTTTTTGAATCAAGTAGTTTTACGATGGCTTGAGCGAGTGCTTCTGTATCTCCAGCATCAAAGAGCAGTCCCGTAACTCCGTCTTCAATGATGTCTGAGATATTTTCAATCCGCGAAGCCACAATCGGCTTTCCAACAGCCATATACTCAAAAATTTTCAGAGGTGAGTAGAAGAAGCCGTATTTCCTTAGATATTCGCTTCTTTTAGGATTGTATGGAGCTGCTGTCACATCCGATGCCGCTATGAATTTTGGAATTTCTTGATAATCTACTGTGCCAGCAAAAATGAAATTTTTAGTCAGGTTTAGGTTTTTAACCTCTTCAATCACGTGCCTATAGTTAGGATGTTTTTTACCACCTCCCACAATTAGGAATTTAACATCAGGTTTCTCATTAAGGACGATTTTACTCGCCTGAATTAAATCGTCTAACCCATGCCAACCAGCAAAGCTCCCGACAAAGAGCACTATCTGCCTATCCTCAATACCAAATCGTTTCCTAATCTTATCGCCAGAAACTTTAGGATTGAACATTGCTGTGTTCACTCCCCAAGTTACTAGTTTGGCTTTGTTTCTGAATCTAGCTGGGATCAGCTTCTTGCTTGTCGTTACTATTTTTCGGGCTATTCTTAGGGACAGTCTGTTGTAGACTGGGTCGTTTAATTCTAAAACTACTGGGCTTCCAGTGAGTAGCCCAGCAAACGTCCCGCAACCTAATGAAGACCCTCTTTCCATAACTACCTCAATATCATATTTGCGAATCAGGTGAAGTACAAAGGCTGTGGCATAAAAAATGTGGATGAAACCAAGATAAAATCTGTAAAGCCTCTCTAAAAATGAACTGGGAATATCATGTCTTTTCTTTGAAGCTAAATCACGTGATGCATATGAAATAGGAAGTCTCGGCATTCTAAAAATCTTTATTCCCTCAATTTCTTCAAGTCTTTTTTGTCGGGGGTGGTCCAACCGGATTACCACGAATACGGTGTTTCCAAGTCTGGTCAACTCCTTTGAAACTTCCATTACATGCGTGGCTGAACCTGAATAGTATGGGATTCTAACATCTGTCGCAACGTAGCAGAGCTTCATTGGATTTCACGCATGTAGTTCTGACTATTCTCCTCTAACGTGGATTTATTTTAGTATGGCTATTGTTTGCTCTATTCAGCATTTTTCGGCATAACTGCAAGACAAAGCGCGATGAAAATTGCAAGCACCGAGTAGTAGTTAATTTGTGGTGGAATCTGAAGAATAGATTGAAAGAGGCTTACGAACAGTATGGTAATCAGTGTAAAGCCTAAGCTTAACCCCGTAGAGAGCAACAGTCTCTCTGAAGTATTTGCCTTTGGAATTAGTAGAACCGATGTTATATAGCCGCTGACAAAAATGGAAAATCCAAAGAAAGCGGTTTGAATCAATGTGGCGTAAACTTCAGATATCAATGAATTTATGTTTGGAAATATGTTTAAAATTGGCAACACAAATAATACGGTCGCTAAAAGGCAAAGAAAAACTACAAATAAGCCCTTTTCGCTGATTAGTTTTTTCAACTGAGTTCAGTCCTTTATCTTTTTATTCAGCTACACATAGCATCGTTTCTGAGAAATTCACTTTTAAATGAGATGGTACATACGTGTTTCGTTCAGCTAACTTTAGCCTCCTCTAGGTGATTTGATGAAGATTTGGTTGGACATAGCCAATCCGGCTGAGGCTAGATTCTTGCATGCGATAGGAGTAGAATTAGCTAAAAGAGGGCACAGAATATTTGTTACAGCCCGTGAGAACTCTATTCCAGTTTTAAAGCTCCTCAACTTCAAAGACTATATTTTGGTTGAAGGGCATGGAAAAAATCTGGTCTCTAAAGCCATTAAGACCAATCTTAGAACTGCCAACCTAGTCAGCAAGATTCCCCGTGGGATAAATAGGCTCTTTTCTGTTGAGTCAGTAAGTGCTACGTTAGCCTCAAAATTGTTAGGGATCAGGTCGGTGCTTTTCACTGATAATGAAAAAGCTAAAATCCAGTGTTATTTAGGCTATAATTTTGCTGATAGAATAATTGCGCCGAATCTTATTCCGAAGAGCATGATAGAAAGCTATCTCTTCTTTTCAAAAGAAATAATCTCAGCACCTGGACTGAAAGAGCAGACGTATCTTAGAAAATTCAAACCAAACAAACGCATCCTAGAAAAACTAGGTATTTCAAACGATTCTAGGCTCATAGTGGTTAGACCGGAACCAGGTCTTGCCGCCTACTCGAAAAACGTTCAAAAAAATTTCCAGATACTGGTTTCAGCATGTAAAGAAATTTTAAAAAATGATCCTGATTCAAAGATAGTTTTAATCCCTCGATACGACTATCAGCGCAGTTATCTCAAACGCTTTATGAAGAAGCTCATAATCCCAGAAGGACCTTTAGACACATTAAGCCTGATATACTACTCGGATTGGGTAGTGTGCGCTGGTGATACGATGGCTAGGGAAGCTATACTGCTAAGAAAACCCACCATTATATGCTATACAGGCGATCTGGTGACAATAAATAAGAAACTGCTATCATCAGGCGCAGCGTTTTTCAGTATAACCCCACGAGAAATAGCTAACATTATTTCAGTAGATCGCAAACCCTCTTTCGTTTTTATTGGAAGTCTGAAAGATCCTACTCGAACTATTCTTGAAACAATCTTGACGGATTAAGTATATGCCTATGCATGGTGAGAATTTATCATACAAACATAAGTGAACTTAAAATAGTAAAAAGGGATACTTTAGGTAACTTCGCAAACGAGGTACACCTTTGAGAATAAGTGCTATCAGCGTGGGAGCAGCTTTGCTTTTCATTGCATTGTGCACATACTCTGCCTTAGGCATCAATAATTATCCTCCGCTAATCCAAGGAGAGAATGGGCTGATGGGCTATGTCGCCAAAGTTGCTTATTCTATCCCAGGCGTTGTTTATCTCTTCTACATTGTAAAAAACTGGAGACGTGAAACGCAACATGGTTGAC
>CAYPFQ010000040.1:0-6663 GCA_964410135.1 uncultured Candidatus Bathyarchaeia archaeon | reverse complement strand
TAAGTTTCAGGATTTCCGATGTCTAGGCGTTTTTCATCGGGCTTTAGCTCTATTGCATTAACTTTGAGCTTCCAGTCAATAAGCATCTGGATGCCATCAGTTAACTGGATCTCTCCTCCCTTACCAGGGGGAACTCCTTCTAATGCCTTAAAGATTATGGGTTTGAAAATGTAAATTGGCATTATCGCTATTTTAGAGGTGGGTTTTTCAGGTTTCTCTACGGCCTTGTTAACCTTAAAAATTTCACCACCTAGTCTTTCTACTTCAACAACTCCATACTGCCTAGGATCCTCGATTTTCTGAAGCAATAGAGTTGCATCAGCGCCTGTTTCTTGATGGGTTTTCATAAGGCGCTTAAGGTGGTCACGATCCTCAGTGACAATGTACGTGTCGCCAGCGTGCACCAAGAATTCTTCATTTCCCACAAATGAGTGTGATCGATGAACCGCCTCCCCAAAGCCCTTGGGCTCAGGTTGATTCACCCAAACTATTCTAGAATCATCTAGCTTCCTGTAAAAGGCTTCGAGATCTTCAGCTAAATAGTTTTTATTTTTCCGCTTTAACATGGTGATAAACTCATAATTTTGGGTGAAATGATCCTCGATTGCCCGCTTAGTTTTTCCAGTTATGAAACAAAATTCTCTCATCCCGCCGCTGTAGAGTTGCTCGAACACTAGCTGTAGGAGAGGCTTGACGTAGATCTGCCCATCATTACCCCGCGCGAAGATGGGCAGCATTTCTTTAGGTTGTTCCATTGTTGCTGGCAGAAGCCTTGTTCCTAGGCCGGCTGAGGGTATGACTGTTTTCCTTATCAACTCCGGTTTTCCTCCTCCTACAGTTTAGGTTTGATTGTATTAAAAGACCGCAGCCGCATCGTTTTTTAATCCTTCCGCAGTTTCGTCAAATCTTTTGCTTCTTGCCACCTTTTCTCATAGGCGTCTATGAAAATTTTGATCAAGCCAGGGTTGGTAGTGTAATGGGGTTTAAAGTAGACTGGTTTAGGTATATTCTTCTTAGTAGCCCAGATCAAAAACACCATCTCTTTTCCATCCACTATTGTCCCTCTAACTGGATACCATTTCTCAGCACAGTGTTTTACTTGAATTCCAATTTTTTCTAGCTCTTTTGCCCGTTTAAGAGTCGCATCATCGGCTACCAGCATGAGTATTCTTGTCTTTGCTCCCCGCTCCAAAGCCTGCGCTAATACTTCGCTAATTTTGTCATACCAATCAAATCGTTCCGCAAAAATTAGTATTTCTTCTTGAGCATCGCCAATTATGCGTACTGTGCGGAGTTCCATTGCTGCTAAATCTTCTAGAGGTTCAATAATTTCTTCAGGTCTGATACCGGCTCTGGTCTCCCAGTACAAGGGCTCTAGGGACTTTTGAAGAGAAACTATTATGCTTCGAATGTTTCCAAGGGTTTTTTCAGCCTCAGCCTCTTTACCCTTAAGAATGGCATCTAGCGCTTGTTTAGGCTGTACCACTATGAACCTGTTGCCTTCTACCTTCACTAGTCCCTTGTCAACAATCTCCATTAGGGCTTTCTCAGTCTTATCTATAGGAAACTTGCAAAGTGGGGGAATCTCCTCAAATGATAAGCCTGTTGGATTCCCTATGAGCGCAATATAGATCTTAGCTGCGACTTCAGATAATCCTAGCGCCTCTAACGCCTCTACATTCTTGCTGCCCATATTCCTTCACTGTGATTTTTTGATAAGGTCTCTGACAATTTTCATTCCGAACTCAGATAAAGATTTGGCTTTTGCCTCGGTTTTCGCCTCACTAAACACCCTGAAAATTGGCTCTGTTCCCGAAGGGCGAATGAGTATAGATCCATTATCGATAAACAATTTAACTCCGTCAAGAGTCAGTCGCTCGTATTTGCTGGTTTCTTCAAGAAGCCTGTCAAGAACCTTAGGCTTTAAATCATTGCTGCACTTAATTTTGGCCTTTACCGCGTAGTACTTTGGTAATTCGTTTACAAGTTGTGAAAGGGTCTTTCCAGTTTTTGCCATTATTTCCAGCATCAAAGCCGCACTTATTCCTCCATCTCTAACTGGCAGATGCGGTGCGTAAAATATCCCCCCGTTCTCCTCGTATGAGAAAATGGAGCCTACTTCAAGCATCTTTCTTGAGACTATGATCGAGCCCACCTTTGTCCACACAATCTTTCCACCATACCGCTCTGCAATATCTTCAACCAGCTTAGATGAGCTGACAGGAGTTACGATTGTTGCACCAGGATGTGTTTTGAGAATATATTTTTGAATTATTGCGCCGCTTTTATCCCCCCAGTGAAGTGTGCCCGTTTCATCACAGAAAATTGATCTATCTGCATCTCCGTCATGAGCTACGCCCATGTCCGCTTTAACTGCTTTTACCGTGCTGGCGAGATCTTTGAGGTTTTCGAGGGCTGGCTCAGGTAATCTGCTTGGAAATCTTCCATCCAGATTTGAATTAATTGTTATTACCTCGCATCCCAGCTCTCTTAGCAAATATGGAGTCGTGATGGTTCCAACTCCGTTTCCAGGGTCCACTACAACCCGATAGTGTTCCTTTTTTATAGCGCCAACGTCTACGTGGCGTTTAATCGCATCTAGATAAATGTTCAGCACATGCTTTCTCTCGTACACTTTCCCCAGAAGATTCCATGGGACTTGCCTAAAGGTTTCATTAAAGTAGTTCTGCTCGATTTTCACCTCGTCCTCGCGGGGGATTTCTATGCCATCGCTCGAGTTGACTTTAATCCCATTGTATTCGGGCGGGTTATGAGAAGCAGTTATTGTGACCGATCCATCTAACTCAAAATGTTTTGTGAGAAATTGAATCGCCGGAGTTGGCGCACACCCTACATCATGTACACTACAGCCTGTTGAAACCAGTCCACTGATCATGGCTTCTTTAAATAGTTGGCTGCTGGTTCTGCCATCACAGCCAATCAGCAACTGTCCGCCGTTAAAGAATGTCCCGATAGCCAGTCCCATTTTAACGACGAATTCAGGTGTCAAATCCTGATTGACAACGCCTCTAATCCCATTCGTACCAAATAGCCTGCGTTCCATTGTTACATCACTTGTCTTGGCTCAAGAATGCTTTCATCAACTTCTTTTGATGGACATACCGTTACGTTTTTGGTTAGTGTGACCTTTTCGGAGATTATTGAATTGTCTCCGATCAATACGCCTTCTCCAATTTTAGCAAACTGTCCGATAATCACTTTCTCTCCGATCATAGCGCCTTGGATCGAAGAAAAGCTGTCAATCCACACGTGTGGAAAAATAATTGAGTGTGAGACCTCACTCCCATTCTTTAATACACAGCCATCGCCAATGCAGGTATACTGACCTACGAAGACTTTGCTCTCAATTCTGACATTGTCTCCTATGATCGAGGGAGGAAGTATCCTCGCATCTGGGTGAATCTCCACATTCTTACCAATCACTGGCTTACTCCCGGCTACTCTATCAAGCGCTGCCCGGTTGGCTTGGACATAGTCCTCTGGCTTGCCGATGTCAATCCACCAGCCATCATACCTATATCCATACAATTTCCCCTCGCTAGCTAACTTTGGAAAAATCTCCCTCTCGGTTGAAACCTTTCTCCCAGTTGGTATGTAATCAAGCACCGTTGGTTCTAATGCATAAACGCCTGCGTTAATGAGGCTGCTTGGCGCTTCCTCTGGCTTTGGCTTTTCGACAAATCGATGAATCCTATTCTTATCATCGATATCAACTACCCCAAACCTGCTCGTGTCTTTCACTGCACGAAGAGCTATTGTTGCCAACGCCTTATTCTTTTTATGTGCTTTCAACTGATCGCGATAGTCTATCTCGCAGAGTACATCGCCATTTAACACAAAGAAAGTCTCTTTGCCCCTCAGAATCTTCTCAGCCATTTTTATGGGTCCGCCAGTACCCAGCGGCATTCTCTCACGTGAATACGTAATCTTAACTCCATATCTAGACCGCCCAAAATATCGCTGCAAAGCCTCAGCCATATAGTTCACCGCAAGCACCACATCCTTAATCCCGCTTTTTGAGAGTCTTTCAAGCGTCCAATCAAGCATCGACCTGTTGGCTATTGGAAACAAAAGCTTAGGGCGGGTACATGATAATGGGCGGAGGCGGGTTCCAAATCCGCCAGCAAGGATAAGAGCTTTCACTTTCCATCAGCTCGAAACTAAATATATATGAGTAAAATACAGTTTTCAGCCTTTGTAAAACTTTTACAGTTCAGGCACATAAGATACCATGAATGCTGGGTTCTGAATTGAGAATAGCCATGATCCCCGAGCTGTACTATCCATATGTTATGGGCGGTGTCGAACGCAGGTATTGGGAAGTTTCTAGAAGACTAGCCCGTAAGCATGAAGTTCACGTTTTTACAATGCAGCCGCCTGGAACACAGAAAGACGAAGAGATTCAGGGAGTGCACGTTCATAGAACTTATCGTTTTAAGACATTGTATAATAAGGCTGGCAAAAGAAAGATTACGCCAGCTGTCCGTTTTGCTTGGGCGCTGCGAAGGCGCCTCAACCAGGTGAAAGAAAAGTTCGACATAGTTGACTGCAGTGAATTCCCTTTTATACCATGCTATCCCGCCAAAAAATTCGCGGAGAAAAACGACGCGCCGTTCATAGTAACCGTTCACGAGGTCTGGGGCGATTACTGGAACAAGTATCTCGAAAATCCCATCGCTGCCAGTATAGGACGATTTTTAGAAAGACGCGTGGTCCGATGGGCTGATAGGGTTATAGCCATATCCAAACTAACCGCCGACTCCCTGCAGATGGAGTTCAACCTGAATCCTGACAATATACACCTGGTTCCCAACGGCATCGACTTGAAACTTTTCACGCATCCCTCAGTGAACAAAGAGCCCTTCAAAGTGCTATACGTGGGGCGGCTGGTTCAACATAAACATGTGGACTGGCTAATAGAGGCTATGAGGTACGTTGTCTCCGAAGTTCCAGAAGCCTCTTTGCATATCGTTGGAGACGGTCCTCTCCGCAGCGAATTAGAGGTTCTCGCCCATGTGCGCGGTCTCGATAGGGCTGTACGGTTCTATGGCGCCATGCAGAACTATGCAGACGTTGCATCACAGATGAAAACTGCTTCAGTTTTTGTCTCTCCTTCTACAGTAGAAGGCTTCGGAATGGTTGTGCTTGAGTCGATGGCGGCCTCAACACCAGCAATCATAGTTAACTCAAAACAAAACGCTACCCTCGAATTCGTGACCAATCGTGAAAGCGGGCTGGTGGCTGAACCTGAGGATCCTATATCGATAGCTGAAGCCATAATCGAGCTATTTAAGGATACGGCATTGTATGAGAAAATAGTTCACCGTGGACGTGAGCTGGCAAGCATGCACAGCTGGGATTCTGTCTCCAGAAAACTAGAAGAAGTGTACAATCTAGCTGTCACTTAAAATCATGAGTCTCCACAAAAACTTTTATCGCCACCTCGCAGGGAGACACCATGCGTAAGCGTGGGAATGAATTGCAATGTACTTAAAAAGCGTTTTCAAATATTAAAATTTTGGTCTATGACCTTGAAAGTCAAGAAGACGATCCAAGCTAAAATTGTGTATTTAACTAAGCTTAAGCAAAGACTTCTTAAAGAGGAATATGAAAGTCTTCAACGTTACCTACATGGCGAGTGCGTAGAGTTCTATTCAGCTAACAAGCAGCAGGCTGAACGCTTTTACAAAAAAGTTAAGCCAAAAAAGGAGTATCCGTTGTCTATTAGAAAGGACCTTTTGAAGATAGAAAAGCGGGATACGAAGATCGCTGAGTATTGGGCAAGGATTCCTGTTAAGGGTAGGCGTGGCGGAGTATGGATAGCCATTAAGCCTCACTGTCCAATAGAGTTAGACATGGAAATCTGCGAATCAAAGCTCCTTAAACGTAATGGAGACTTCTTCCTATACATTGTAGTTGAAAAGGATATTGAACCAAAAACTGATTGCAACAGCATCTTAGCCGTGGACTTAGGCATTCACAACATTGCTGTAACAGTTAACCCTGAAACCAAAGAAACTCATTTCTACGGTAAAAGGCTTAGAGCTCTGAGAGGACACTATTTCCATTTGCGAAGAAAACTTCCAAATAGAAAAGCCATAAAGAAGGTTGGCAACCATGAGAAACGCATAGTTAACCATGAGCTTCATAAGATTTCGAAAGCCATAGTTGAAGAGGCAAAGAGAACAAACTCGGCGATAGTTTTAGGAAAACTGAATGGTGTAAGGAAAAACGGAAACGGCAAAGGACGAAGATTCAATCGAAAACTGAACAGTTTTCCCTATCACAAACTTTCAAGCTACATCAAATACAAAGCGGAGTGGCTTGGAATTCCTGTAATGATGGTGAGCGAGGCTTACACAAGCCAAACCTGTTCCATCTGTGGTGGAAGAGGTGTAAGAAGTAACGGCTTGTTCAAATGCTCCTGTGGAGCGAAACTCAACGCCGACTATAACGGGGCGAAAAACATATTAAAACGAGCCTTAGGGCTTGTCTCTAAGGTAGGAGCGTCTGTGAACCAGCTCAGAACTAACCCTACGGACAGCTTGAATCCGATGATGAGGTTAGAAGCCCCTGCGATAGCGGGGGTAGTTCACGAATTGTTATGAAAATCATGACTAAAGGGAAGAAAGCCATGATGCG
>CAYPFQ010000039.1:0-7731 GCA_964410135.1 uncultured Candidatus Bathyarchaeia archaeon | reverse complement strand
CTAGGAGCTCTGGCTTTACCATGTGGTTTTAACTAGCTTTGAGCTCTTTATCTCTTTGTCTTTTGTCAGTACCGTGTCAGCTCCTGAGGTTAGACATGTGGCTACTACGATTCGGTCGTGCAACTCAGCCAGCTTTATGTCTGGAAGCTTTCTCAGAACCTTAACGTCTAGAGGATAGATAATGAGGTTCGGCGTAAGGTCAAGTCTTTCGAACATATCCCAGATCCTATGGGTCGTTTTTGTCTTCTCGAAGATGTAAATTAGCTCAGCTATAGATATCGAGGGAACGTAGATCTTGTGTAAGCCTTCCTCGGCCCTCTTGAAGATCTGGTCTGCCTCGCTGGGTAGCTTATCAGCTAGGTAGTAGGCTATAGCATGGGTGTCAGCAACATAATCCGAGGGCAACCTAGCTCACGCCAGCAGGCTTGAAGATGGCTCTCTTAGCTTCCTCGACCAGCGAGTCGAGGTCTAGTGATCCCCACTCAACTTTCATTAATCCCCTGAGACCAGCCCAGGGCTTCTCAAATCTAGGCTTAAGTAGAATCCCTGTTTCTGTTGCAACCAGATAGATCCTCATCCCTTCTTTGAGGCCGTAAGCATCCCTTACTGGCTTTGGGATTACTATTTGCCCTTTACTCGTTATTTTTGCGTCGTGAAGCTTCTTCTCAAGAGCGATTTTAACCAAACCTCATTCTCCAACAATGATGTAATACTTTCTTACTTAAGAATCTTACCTCATGCCCGAGGAATGATAGCTGAGCCCCACCCTAAATGGGTGTGGGCTGCTGGGCTCATAGGCTACTATTTCTCTTGCCTGTTCATCTCCAGCATTGGACGACTAAACAATTGATAAAACGATGGAGCGCATTTGGCTTTGGAGAGAACTTGAGCAGAAATAAGTTTTAAAAATCTGGTTTGCGAACACCATAATTACCCCACAGCCAATTATCATTGATGATGACTCATGGAGCAGATATCAACAGGAATAAAAGGATTGGATGAGTTGCTTGGCGGAGGCTTTCCTAAAGGCAAGTCTATCCTACTAGTAGGTAGCCCTGGATCAGGCAAAACTACGTTCGCAATTCAATACCTCTACAATGGAGCGTCGGAGCGTGGGGAGAGAGGCCTATGCATAACCTTGGATGAGAAGCCTGAGCATGTGAAAGCAAACCTAGCCTCTTTCGGCTGGAACTTAAACCGGTTAGAAAAAGAGGGAAAACTTCTGTTCATCGACGCCTCTCCATTTCGGAGACCTAGGCGTGTATCTACTGGTCTAGAGATAGGTGAAGCGGGAATCGTGGCTGGTGTCCCTGAATTGACATTAAAGGGTTTGGTTAAAACGATCAGAAAGGTAGTTGAGGAAGAGGATGTTCAGAGAATCGTGGTGGATCCTATCACATCTTTTGTGATGCGGTATGAAGGCCTCTCGAAAAGAAGGAGGGCCGTGCTTTTCTTGTTCGACGCCCTCGCCGAAACTGGCTGCACATCGCTCGTGACCACCGAGTTGAGAACTAGCATTTTAGACAGAACTTTCCAGCTTGAGGAGTTTCTCTCACAGGGAGTTATACTGCTACATACATTGGTACATGAGGGAAACGTGATCAGAGCAATCCAAATCGAGAAAATGCGGGGGATTCCGCATGACCACCAGCTCCGCCCATACCAGATAGCTAAGACAGGCATCGAGGTTTTCCCGAAGGACAAAATTTTCTAGGCTACTTAGAGGCGCGCCCGGTATAGAAAACGATGCCCTTCTCAGGTTCAACTGAAAATTGCGTCCACTGCTCATCGAATTTTCCGCGCATCTTCCTCATCCTAAGCTTCCTCCGCCGCAGCCCCCTCATTTCAAATGCCCGCATTTCTATAAAGGCGTCGGAAGCCTCGTCAAGTTTTGCCAGAAGCTCTTTATCTAAACCTGTTCCAACGGTAAAGAAGAAGCTTCCTCCAACTCCCTTCACCTTCGCACCGATGGTTTGAATAAATGTCAAAACACTCTCCGGCTTCAGCTTTGTTAACAACGGGGAAACCGAGTCGAGAAAGACATCAGTATCCTCGCCCAATTCGGTTAAGGCAGCAGAGATCTTGACCCCGAGCATAGTCAGATCGGTGATAGATGGAACTGAATATTTTTCAGTAGAAGCTTTCCCAGCAGTCTCAGAATAACCATCAATAAAGAGAAGGCTGCCCCTACTCACATAGCGGCTTACATCTAGCCCCATATCTTTCATACTTTCTTTGACTTTCGCCGGGAAATCGATGTTAGTGATAAAAATTGAGTTTCTACCTTTCTTTAGACTTTCATGCATCAAATGTTCGGACAATATGGTTTTTCCACAGCCAGGACTACCGTAAATCATCACAATACTTGAAGGGGGAATCCCGCCGCCTGTAAGAGTGTTGAAATAGCTGAATGAGGTGGGGTATAGCCTACGCCTACTCACAAACATGAATGCGCTAACTCCGCCAACTCCAAATATGGCTAGGATTATGTAGGGAAGCCAAGCTTCGTAGGGCAGAAGCCTTAAACTGAGAATATGCGTCTTTGAACTATCTAGGACTAGATCATAGAACTTATAGTTGGATCCGGCGTGCGTAACGTTCAACGTGTAGACTCCGCCAGGAAGCTGTGTGAATGCCAAAGAGCCGTCACTCGAAGTTTTTCCTACAGCCATAATCGAAGCACCTCGAAATACTTGAATCGTAGCATCTTGAGCCGCGCTTGCCTGATCGCGAACTATCAAATTTAGGTCGTAGACAGCGCATCTAAGAGTGAGTTGAAGACTTTGAAGCAGATAGATATTAAATGCCGAATACACTGGATAGCCTCTGAAATAAACTGTGAGATTATACGCGCCCGCAGACTCGCTGGAGGCGAACGCACGGCTCACTGACCCCCCGCCACCAGTCCTACCAGACCAAACTATCACAGCACCTTGGCTCACAGTCACATTTGCATTAACCAGAATGCGGCTTTCAGCATCTACAGGCTGACATTCAAGTTGGCGATAGTAGGATATGGAGAAGGCCCCTGACCCTGGATATCTATTTCCATTTAGATCGATGGCGTTAACCTGAATCTTATAACCGTCAAGCGATAGCCCCAAAGATACTAGCCCAAACCTATAGACATTGGAGAAAGCCTTGGAGCTAAAGTTAACAGGCGTCATCTCTCGGTCTCCAATGATCAGGACGTTGGACTTATCCAGAACCGTTATGTTGACAAGTTTGATGTCATACCCGCCAAGAACATCGGTAACGTTTACACGAATCCAGATATCCACCTGCCCCCGGCTTTCATTTTTATTAAAGAAGAACGTAGGGGCTCCCCGCTCATCGTACGTCTTAACCCATCGGACGACTAGGGGATCCACGCATGGCAATGTAACCTGTGTAGGAGTGAAGGCGTCATCCCAACATAGTGCTGGAGCCACCGAGGCTTCTTTCACAACGATGCTAAGCTGAATTGCTGAGTTTGCTGAAAAAGTATAGTCGATAGCTCCCACGGCAAAAATGAATTCCTTAACCTTACTTTCCATAGAGATTACGGTAGTGACATCGCAGACGCTGCGTTTCGTTCCAGCCCAAGTAGCCTCATAAATGGAGATGTTAAGCTTTCCCTCGCCCGCAAAGTCAGAAGATATCCAAAGCCTAAAATTCAATGTTCCAGAAATGCGCATCTGATCCAACAGAACAGGATAGAGATAAAAATTGTTCTCTTTGGTGAGATCTGCCCGCTGCTGCCCGCCCCAGCGCTGAGTCGTATTCATTATTTTACCGCCAAAGATTCCAACGACATTATTCGTATGGCAGTAAAGCGTACGCGGAACAGGCTTCTCAGGACTAGCAACAGCGACCTGCGCATTTAATAGAGAACTGCAAAGCACTACCACCAAAACCAAGACAAGAAGCAGAGACACACGCATAACTACCACTTCTGCCCTAAATTATGAACAGTGTTTGATTTATGAATTATCACTTTGTATGGCGGCCCAAGCATAGAAGACCTGTTTATTTGAGAAAATAAGAGAGCGTGAACAATTGAGGTGTAAAATAATAACACTCTATATTAGAGACTATCATGCGCACTTACTGGTTCAAGCCAACTCAGAACTATCACCTAACACGATAATAGGGCGAGTAGAAAGGTACATTTTAAGAGTTTTAAAGAGGGGATTTTCAGGACTGAGAGGCCGACCGGCTATTCTATGGACAAGGAGCTATTTTGTCTCTGCACATGGGCATGTTTCAGATGAAACGATACGGAAATAACATTGAAGAACGAAGGGGAATGTAAATGCAGTTAACCTATAAATTCAGGCTCTATCCGAACAAGAGTCAAGAGAATAAGTTACTGGAAACTTTAGAGTTGTGTAGGCAAACTTACAACTACTTCTTATCTCAATGGAATGGAAAGAATAGAATACCAAATAGACTGGAATTACAGGCGCAACTACCTGAACTGAAAAAGGAGGCGCCTAAATTGAATAAAGCTCATTCTAAAGTTTTGCAGATGGTTCTCTACCAGTTATATTCCAACCTAAAAGCTTTATCGCGGTTGAAGAAGAATGGAAAGAAAGTTGGCAGATTGCGATATAAGGGAAAATGGTTCAAAACTTTCTGCTATAACCAGTCGGGATTCAAGATTACGAGAACTTGGAAAAGGCTTGACTCGTTGCATCTTTCTAAAATCGGGGACATACCAATAAGATTGCATAGAGAAATCAAGGGAAAGATGAAGCAGGTCATTGTTAAACGACACAACTCAGGCAGATGGTTTGCCTATATCTGCGTTGAGAGCGATTCTCAAGCGGAAGATAGAAGGATACAGAAGGCTGTGGGACTTGACATGGGCATAAAACATTTTCTTACTGACAGTGAGGGAAGACAGATAGAAAACCCGAAGTTCTATGAGAGAACACTTGAAAAGATAAGGGCGGAGCAAAAGAAGCTATCGAGAAAAGAGGGAGACTCCCAAAACTACGGAAAACAAAGAATAAAACTTGTCAAACTATATGAAAGATTGGCGAACCAAAGAGACGACTTTCTTCATAAGCTCTCAAGGTTCTATGTGAATGATTACGGCCTCATAGCTGTTGAGAATTTGAACATAAAAGGCATGATTAGAAACCATGGCTTAGCTGGAAAAATACTCGACGCCTCTTGGGGTAAATTCCTTCATATGTTATCCTATAAAGCCGAAAACGCTGGTAGAATAATAGTGAAGGTAGATCCAAGAGGAACGAGTAAAGAATATAAATATGGAGAACTCGACCGTGACTACAACGCCTCTCTAAATGTACTGATGAGAGCTTTATCGGGGTCGGGGCGACCCTCGGCGCCTGTGGAGATAGAGCCTCTACCGGAAGTCATCTCGGCAAGCTCCATCATTGAAGCAGGAAGCCCACAGCCTTTTAGGCGTGGGTAGCTCACATAAAAATCTATAACAAATTTGGAGTTCGACATAGCCTTGACATCTAGAAGAGTGGAGCTCCCAAGTGTTATGCGCGAAAGGATTGTGAGAAGCTTCCTAGATGTTATTATACTGAAACTTCTCCAAAAAGGCCCAAAATGGGGGTATGAGCTTATCGCCGAAATCCACGACAAGTATGGGGTTTCACTGAGCGCCGGCACCACCTACCCGCTGTTATATTCATTAGAGGAGCGGGGGCTCGTAGAGGGCACTTGGGAAACTCAGAAAAAACGGGGACGCAGGGTATACAAAATAACTCAGAAAGGAGGCGCCCTGCTCGAAGCAGGCGAGATAGCCCTCAGGGAAATTTTAGGCGAGTAGACATCCACTATCCAGAGTTAGTGGCTTTCAGGGTTTTTTGAAGACTTTTTTTATGATGGCTTTCCAGACCTTCGAACAGCCCTTCTTCGCTCTAGCATGATGATCACGATCAGATATGCGACAAACCAGATTAGAAAGAGAACCTCGCCTATAGTCTCGTGAAAGAACCGTATATCGCTACTGATCACAGCGCCGTAAACGCAGACTAGGAAAAGCCTGATTACATTGACAAAAAATGTTCCAACAGCGCCAGCGAGTATGTAGATAAACTTTCGAATCAAGGGCGCCTCAAGTTTGACCATCACTACAGCAATTACCAGAAGATAAATGAGCATACTGTGAACTCCTGCGCATGGCCAGTAAATGCCTAGGAAAAGCACGCCATGTCTTCCTTGGATGATCAGTAAATTACCCCAAGCTTCGTATGGGATCCCAGCTACTCCCAAGAGGAAAGTCACTAAGACCATGATTGGCGGCACTATGGCTTGAAAGATGCCTAGCGAGCTTTGTGGAAAATAGACATCCAACAACATGATGAGCAGCATGCCTACAGAATATACGCATGTGGCTGTAAACCGCCTAACCCCTCTAATACCAAAGAATAAGATTGTGATGCACACAAAGAAAACAACGAAAATAACATAGTCCCATAGCCACCGCCAGTTGTACAGTTCCGGAACTTGTATAGCTCTGCCAAATTGCACTATTGCTTCAGCCAACCCCCAGAAGCTTACAGCCATGGAATAGGCAAGAGCCCCAGCCAGGAAAGAGGCTATTCCAATGTAGGCTTTTTTTGAGAAACGAGTTTTTACCGCACCCTTTGCCTCAGCCCACTCTATCCACACAAAAAATAGGGTGAACAGAAGCCCTCCTCTTCCACCCCAGTTGTACCTGAAAGAATCGAAGTCGATGGCGATGAGAAACAAAATTGGCAGAGAAGCCAATATCGGGAACAGATCATAAGCATTGAGATACTTCTTTAAGAGCACGCCTGGTCTACGTAGCTGAAGAGATCCGGGAAACTGCAATAGCATACCTTCCATAGTTTTGTTATAGTAGATAGTCCAGTAAAATCCTTTTAACCTTAACTAGCCTATGCCCAATGCAAATTGAGGAAATTTAATGAGGACAGTATGGTAACTGCAAATAGGTACACATAATCGATGATGGCTGGTTTCCATGCAAAAAGAAAGACAGTTTTTGTGCGCCATGGCTTTGGGACTGATTATCCGATTGGTGGTAGCTCCAGTTTCGGGGCATCCTTGGGATTTGATGACTTGGAAGACTGTCGGACAGGCTTTTTTGAATGGAACAAGCCCATATGATTTGCCGCTATATTTGATGGGTGAACCTAGAGGATACAATTATCCGCCGATCTGGGCTCTTTGGTGCGCTCTTTCCTATTTTCTCTATACGCAAATTCCAAACGGGTTTCTGCTGAATTTTTTGCTCAAGCTTCCCATGATTGCGGTTGATACGCTGTGCGGACTGCTAATTTTCAAGTTAACAAAAAATGTTAAGACCTTGGCTCTGTTCTACTTGAACCCGCTGACAATTGTTTTGGGTAGCATCTGGGGAATGTTCGATGTGATCCCTAGCTATCTGACCCTCTTGGCATTTATTTCGCTTTATAATGAACAGCTCTGGAAAAGCGCCCTACTTCTAAGTCTTGGAATTGCAGTTAAGATATTTCCAGCATTTGTTTTGCCTCTATGCCTGGTTTACGTGTACAAACAAAGAAAACGGGTAGGCGACAGCTTGTTGTATGCGGTTCTATCTCTCAGCGTTGTAGGCTTGCTCTCCGCGCCATTCCTGATTTCTGAGGGAACTCAGTATCTCTCAGCGATCCTCTTTCACTCGGGTCGGGTAGGAGGGAACGTAACATATTGGCATTTCATCTGGTTTTTTCAAGCAGCCTTCCCAATGAATTTCAATGAAGC
>CAYPFQ010000038.1:5368-7891 GCA_964410135.1 uncultured Candidatus Bathyarchaeia archaeon | reverse complement strand
GATTTCTTTCAACTCAGCATGTATTCTTTTAAGGTTTTTTGGGCTTTGCGGTAGGTGAGGAGTTTACTGCTGGCAATCCAGCTTTGGATTGGGGTTTTGAGATGTTTGGCGATTTCGTCAAGAGCTTCTTTTTCTGAATTATATTTTCGCGGAGGCTCAGTTAGGGCTCTGCGGCAGATTTCTCTTACACGCCATACTCCCAGCGGAGCCGTCCACTCTGGGTTGACTTCGAAGAAGACGATCGCTCCTGCTTGTCGGCATTCTCTGCTTAGATACTCGAGGATGGGTAGTCGCGCTGCATAATAGGCTCCTGTGATTGTGGCTGCATAGGTATTTCTGCCTTTAGTGAACTCGTAATCCGAGAGAATAGGGGGCGGGTAACTTGATGACAGGAACATTGTACCTGGCAGCCAGCATTCCAGCACTTCAAACATCCATGGCGTCGGGAGGAGCAGTATCCGAATGTTGTTTCCTAATGCATAATCCCCGAATACATGAAACTCGTTTATCTCTGGATACTCGAGGATTTGGCGGTGTAACCTTCTTCCCAGTATGTCGTCGGTGGCTGTGATGCTCCATCTGGTTGGCACAATTTTTCTGTCCATTCTCCTTCCTAGTAAACCGACGCTGAGCAATCTTGTTAGCTGGTAGATTGGGATGCCTGCATTATAGAGCTCAGTGACAGCTGTGGTGGCTAGCACATCGACATCGCCTATCAAATAGTCGACCTTTGGGTGAACTTTAGGATTTTCAACCAGCTTCACGTCTTTGAGCGGCGCAGTAGGTCCCATCGGAGGAGTCCACTGAGAAAAAGTGATCCGTGGGATAGGCGGCTTTGTGAGCTTCACTTCAGTATCTACTGGTAGGCTTGACATGGCTAGTTCTTGCACTACTTCCAAGCTCTTTTTCGGGTTAGCTGCTTGAGAAACATGAATCATATCATGTGATCGGATCAGGGTGATTCGGTAGTCGATGATTTGGTCCACTGTTTTGTCCAGCCACCTTGACGGATCGTCCATAATCGAGGTATCTACTCTGACGAGGGGCGGAACCATTGGTCCGAATCGGATCTGAGGATAATTTTCTTTTCCTACAAAGACCGAGGGCGGCGAAGCGCCGAAAATCACATCGCTTTTTACTAGGTCTTTCATTCTTGTTTGGGCTTGAACTCGCTTTACAATTGGACAGTAGCCCCTGTTACATAGATTCAGCAAAGCTCGACATACTACGCATCTGCTGCCTCGCAGTTTCTCGCTTTTCGGCACCAGTTTTACTTGGCGTACCATCAGCACAAATCCTTCAAAGAAGGGTTTCAAACAGAGAAATAAACGCTTTGATATTAGACTGGGATTCCTGCTATTGATGCCATTAGCGTCGCTATTCCCATAATTATCAGAGCGGCGCCAGCGAATTCTGAGGTTGACCTTTCGCCGATAACTCTTCTAAGCATGCCCGCAATTCCTCCGGCAAGGACTGCGAAGGGAAGAATCCCTATAATGCCCCCGATCGAGAACGCTAGCATGCGGGTTATTCCTGTGAATATGCTTCCCGAGGAAGCCGCCCACACATAGGCAGTTAGCTCAACTGGGCATGGCTCTATTCCACAGATAAATCCTAAGCCTAACACCGAGATAAGCGGGCCCAGTGATAGTTTTTCGCTCAAAAGGTGATGGTGTTCGCCTGGGCACATGGCTTTCTTCTTATGCACTATCA
This sequence comes from uncultured Candidatus Bathyarchaeia archaeon, assembly GCA_964410135.1. Taxonomy (GTDB): domain Archaea; phylum Thermoproteota; class Bathyarchaeia; order RBG-16-48-13; family CAYPFQ01; genus CAYPFQ01. The sequence continues at coordinate 6,178 of CAYPFQ010000038.1, read as the reverse complement.
GCAGGTAAACTCCAAGCATAATTGTGATAAGGGAGACGAGAATTTGGACAGGCCCTAAAACCTGACTTATGAGGGTATTGCCGACCAGTGCAAAGATTCCGCCTATGAGCATGTATGCGATGACCATTCCTATTCCGAAAATAAGTACTAGTAGTAGAGCACGTTTGGCTTTGCCATTTGAAAATCCCATAGCATATATTGTGACTATTGCCTTATCCGCACATGGTTCAAGTGTGTGCATTATCCCGAGAACGAGAAATGCAATTAGCATCGGGTCAACTGTCAATGTTTTCCATCGAAATGATAAAAAGATTGAAAGACTTTTAACGTTTAGCCATATGAGCGAGCTGGAGAGCTGACAATTGGCTGTCGAAATCTCTGAACCTCTATCCGGGTCAGAGCCTAGATTCAGGACTATCCACGAAATAAAGCTCAACGGTAAATGCGTCGGCACAGTTGATGTCGGCTATATGACTGAGAAAGATGCGAAGATGCTCAGAGGATATTCTAAAGGTAAACTAAAACGCGAATTCAAAGCTGGTAAACCATTCGGAGTCCAAATTTTCATTGATGCCCTAAAGTGCGGGGTTTCAGCAAAACAGATAGGACTTCAAGGGCTTCGGGAAATCGTTAAAGCCATCAAGAAGAGGTTCGAAGGCTTGGAGGACCAGGATATTTACGTGCTCGAAGTTACGGCTGAGGGCAAGAAGCCTCTTGGAAAAGGAGAGAACCTAAACATAGCTTAGCCTAGGATTCTTCTCAATATGTTTTTATTTTCGGCTTGTCAGTAGTTCTTTGGCTTTTGGGATC
>CAYPFQ010000038.1:0-5268 GCA_964410135.1 uncultured Candidatus Bathyarchaeia archaeon | reverse complement strand
TGGTGGTGCAAGAAACTGGATGTCAAAGTTGCAGTACGCCATGGAGATACTGAGACCAAAGAACGAAGTCTACAGGCACGTGCTCCGCCGGATATGTTGATCACTACTCCTGAAACTTTGCAGGCAATTATGCCAGGCTGGGTTATGCGAAAACATCTTCGAGCAGTCCACTGGGTCATCGTTGACGAGGTTCATGAATTGGCAGGAGACAAACGGGGCAGTCAGCTGTCTCTTGCACTAGAACGGCTACGCTGGATAACTATGCAGGACTTTCAGGTGGTGGGGCTGTCAGCTACGATAGGTAGCCCTGAAAAAGTTGCGCAGTATCTTGTTGGTACTGATCATAAATGCGAAATTGTCCATGTGCCTGTGGCAAGGTACATGCGTCTACAAATTCTATATCCCCAGCCCTCAAGCGAAGACTATGATTTAGCGGCTAAGCTGTATGCGCATCCAGAGGTAGCGGCTAGGCTGCGGGTTATGCGCAACCTCATCGAGAAACACAGGTCAATCCTGCTCTTTACGAATACGCGTGCCATTGCCGAAGTCTTGGCCAGCCGTTTCAAAGTTTGGGATATAGACTTCCCAGTGAGTATTCACCATGGCTCATTGGCTAAGCCCTCTAGGATAACGGCTGAACGCGGCTTGAAGAATGGTGAGCTGCGGGGACTTGTTTGTACCAGCTCACTGGAACTGGGCATCGATGTCGGTCGGATTGATCTCGCGATTCAGTATAATTCGCCACGCCAAGTTACAAGGCTGCTTCAGCGAATTGGACGGAGTGGACATAGGATTGGGCGAATTGCTAAGGGAGTCATTATCACGCTCGACTCGGATGACACGTTAGAGGCTATGGTCATTGGCAGGCGGGCTTTCCTTGAGGATCTAGAGCCAGTGAGCGTGCCTGAGAAACCCTTTGACGCCCTAACGCATCAGATCGTCGGGCTTCTACTACAAAAGAAGCGCTGGGAATTCGCTGAAGTGCTGGAAATTTTCAAGAAAGCCTATCCATATCGGGATTTAACCGAGGAAGATGTCGCCAAAATTCTAACCTACATGTACACCCGTTATCCGAGACTGGCATGGGTGTCCTTCCAAGACAAGGTATTCCTCAAGCCCCGAAGAACAAAAGAGCTCTACTACTATTATTTTGGCAACCTGTCAATGATACCTGACACGAAACAGTATCTGGTGATTGATGAGACAACCGACACACCTGTTGGAGTTTTGGATGAGGCGTTTGTAGCTGAATACGCTGAGCCCGGAACCAAGTTCATCGTCCGCGGCAGTCCATGGAAAATCACCCGCATCTACGGCGACAAGATCAACGTAAAACCAGTTAAAGATCCTACAGGCGCTATTCCAAGCTGGGTTGGTGAAGAAATTCCAGTTCCTTTTGAAGTGGCCCGGGAAGTGGGGGAAATTCGGGGGTTTGTGGAGAAACAGCTAGAGGCGGGATGGAAGGCTGAGAAGATAGCTGCTTATTTGGCGAAACGCTATCCCACCGAGAAGGCTACGACTATGCAGGCTATCGCTGAAACCTATGAGCAGGCTGAGAAGGGCTATCCGATGCCTACCGACAAACGGATCACCATCGAAGAGTGGGAAGACTATCTTGTAATTCACGCCAGTTTCGGCTCGCTGGTTAATCGGACTCTTTCACGGTTGCTGGGGCATTTGCTCTCTGAGAAGACTGGTTATACGATTGGAGTGCAGCAGGATCCCTATCGAGTTGTGATTCAGACATTTGGGGCAGCGGATCCTGACGAGATAACCCGCGCACTACATGAGCTGGCTGGAATGGATCTTCAGAAAACAGCGATTGACGCAATGATTAAGACGGGTTTATTCAAAAGAAAAATGGTGCATGTAGCCCGCAAGTTCGGAGCGATTTCAAAGTGGGCTGATTTCAGCAGCCTCAGCCTAAGACAGTTGATGAAGAGCTTCGAGGGCACTATAATTTATGATGAGGCTATTAAAGAGACGCTTGCAACTGAGATGGATCTAGAGCATACTGCGCAAATCCTTGAGGAAATCCGCACCGGCAAAATTGAAGTTGTCAGCATAGAAACCGAAGGCGGAGCAACCCCCATTGCAAGAGTAGGACTTGAGAGAATCAGTAGAAAGACGGATCTAATTCCATCTGAGAAAATGCAGCATATTCTAGTCGAATCTGCTAAGGCCAGGTTACTAAACGAAGCGCGCACCTTTGTGTGCACTAACTGCTGCAAATATGTCGAGATGATACGCATCAAAGACCTTCCAGAGAAAATAGTATGTCCAAAATGCGGCTCAAACCTGATAGGCGTACTAGACAGGTCAGAGGAAGAAGTGACAAAAATATGCGGAAAGAATGGCCGCCGTTTATCAAAATATGACCAGGGAATTATGGATAGGGCTGCTGAAACAGCTGAATTGATAGCAAAATATGGTCGTCCTGCAGCCGTAATTATGGCTGGTAAACGAATAGGCGTTGAAGATGCTAGAGAAGTGCTTGAGGAAGAACGTGAACTTAATGACCGCTTCTTTGAGCTGGTTGTTGAAGCCGAGAAGAGGGCTCTGCGGAGGAGATTTTAGTAGTTCAACAGCCCTGTCTATCCAGTAAAGAGATGGCATGCCACTAAATGTTCCCGTCCAACGGCTGCGAGCCTTGGCTTCATCTTCCTACAAACACTCATAACTCTCGGACATCTTGTGTGAAATCTACAGCCCGAAGGCGGGCTAATTGCACTCGGAATCTCCCCAGCCAAGGTAAGGCGTGTTTTTCTGCTAGTTGGATCCGGAACCGGGATGGCGGCCATCAACATTTTTGCGTAGGGGTGTAGAGGATTCTCAAAGAATTCGTCAGCTTTGGCGTATTCTACAATCTTTCCGAGATACATGATGGCAACCTTATGGCTGACATACCTCACCGAGCCTAAATCATGTGAGATGTACAGGTAGCTGAGACCTAGCCTACGTTGAAGGCTCTTAAGCAGGTTAAGAATTTGAGCTCTTATTGATACATCAAGAGAGGCAACTGGTTCATCAGCAACTATAAAGTTGGGCTTTAAAACTAGGGCTCTGGCTATACACACCCTCTGCCTCTGACCACCGCTCAGCTCATGGGGATACCTATAGAAGAACTCTCTGGGAGGTGTGAGTTCAACGAGATCGAGCGCCTCACTGACTAACTGTTCTCTCTCTGCAAAATTTCTGCCAATTCCATGAATGGCAAGCGGCTCAGCAACAGTGTCAAATATAGTCATGCCAGGGTTTAGCGACTCGTATGGGTCCTGGAATATTATCTGCATTTCCCGCCGTATTTTTTCCAGTTCTTTTCCCTTTAATGAGAAGATGTCTCTACCTCGGATGAGCATCCTTCCACTCGTAGGCTCAATGAGTCTTAGCGCAAGTCTTCCAGTGGTTGTCTTACCTGACCCGCTTTCTCCTGCCAACCCAAGCGTTTCGCCTGCTTTTATCTGAAAGCTGATGTCTTCTACAGCGTGGACGAAGAGCTGCTTCTTGCTGAATAATGTGGCGAAGAAGCCTCTTGTGACGGGAAACAGTTTTCTCAGGTTAACAGCTTCTACCAAGATTTCTCTTTTCATAACCGCCTCCCTCAAAACTTTCCGGTTAGGTGGCATGCAGTATAATGCCGCTTCTCCACTTCTCGAAGCTCAGGCTCCTTCTTTGAGCAAATGGCTTTTGCGTAGGGACATCTTGGATGGAACCCGCAGCCAGACGGTGGATTCAGCAGGTCTGGTGGATCTCCAGGTATCGAACTTAACATTCCACCTCTACTCCTAACATCTGGGAAAGCCTTCAGAAGACCCTGGGTGTAGGGATGCATCGGATTTTTGAACAGGGATATGGCTTGCGCATATTCAGCAATCTTTCCGGCATACATGATTGCTATTTTATTACAGGTTTCAGCTATCATCGAAAGGTCATGGGTTATAAGGATCATCGACAGTTTGAGGCGCTTTTGCAGATCTTTCATTAGCTTCAGTACTTGGGCTTGCACGATTACGTCTAGGGCTGTGGCGGGCTCGTCGGCTATTACAAGATCAGGGTTACATGCTAACGCCATAGCTATCATTGCGCGCTGCCGCATTCCACCACTCAGTTCATGTGGATAGTTATTGAATCGCGACTTATCCAATCCTACGAGTTCTAGCAATTTTTCGGCTCTTTTTTCCGCAGTATTCTCGCTGACATTTTCGTGGACTGTAATGCCTTCCGCAATTTGTTCTCCAATTTTGAATACTGGGTTGAGGGCGTTCATTGCACCTTGGAATATAATTGAGATCTTCTTCCATCTTATCGCCTGCATTTCTTCCTCGCTTTTTTCCAGAAGGTCTTCGCCCTCGAAGATCACTTTGCCCTCGATTGTTCTGCCTGGAGACTGCAACAGTCTGAGGATTGAGAGTGCCGCAGTTGTTTTACCGCATCCCGACTCGCCAGCAAGCCCTAGCGCCTCTGCTCTCCCAACTTCAAAGCTAACTCCGTCAACGGCTTTCACAGGCCCTTTTGTTGTGAAAAAGTAGGTTTTCAAGTCTCGGACTTCTAAGAGAGCCATGCTACTTATCTCCTCCTAAGCCGCGGGTTTAGTATCTCGTCCATAGCATGCCCGATGAAGATGAATGCGACTGAGATCAGGGCGATGGATAGGCCTGGAAACACGATCCACCACCATTCTTTCAGGACGCCATAATAATGTGCTAAGAACAGCATTCGCCCCCATGTGGGCACTGTAGGATCGCCGAGCCCCAGCCAACTTAACGCAGCCTCAGTAGTGATTGCCGCAGGTGCAAATAATGCGAGTTGTGCGAAGGCGAGAGACATCACGTTGGGGAGAATGTGCCTGAACATTATCCGATATGAGCCGGCTCCCACAGCCCTCGCCGCCTCAATGAATGCTCTTTCACGTAAGCTCAAAACCTGAGACCTAATGATTCTCGCTACACCCATAAAGCCTAGCAAGCCGATTAGGATGACCAGATTCCAGATGGTTGGACCTAGAACCGCAATTAATATCAAGAGTAGGGGAAGCCCTGGTAGCACGAGGAGCATGTCATTGAATCTCATCAGTACCTCATCAAGCGTACCGCCAAAATAGCCTGCGACAAGCCCGACCACCGTGCCGATAAATACGGATAGGGTCGCTGCGAGAATCCCGATTATCAGAGACAGTCTAGCCCCATATACGAGTTGAGAGAACAGGTCAGCTCCAAACTGGTCGGTGCCCAGTAGTCCGAACGCATCGCCATAAGTCCTGAAGTTCAC
>CAYPFQ010000037.1:0-8051 GCA_964410135.1 uncultured Candidatus Bathyarchaeia archaeon | reverse complement strand
ACTAGTTCAACTGAGCTGAACAGCATCCACCCTATAGAGTTGTACAAGTATTTACATGGCAAGTTTTTCGTTGATTGATTGTGTCAGCTGAGAGCCAGTTTTCCAGTAATTATCCCTATTACTATAAGTATGCCCAGTGCAACTACTGCTCTGATGTGTTTGCCAAATAGGTGAAGGATGGACCATACTACTAGGGTTGCGAATAGGAATTCTGAAAGAGCTACCCATGTGGTGGCAGCTGTAAATTGCATTGGTTTATACATTCCATGCAAGTACTTGACAGCTTGCTCGATTAGTGGAGAGGAGATTAATGGTGCTTTTAATATTTCTTGAATGCCTGATATGGCTAGGCTGAAGGCGCTTTTCAGGAAGACACCGCTCCTGTAGATTGGTTGACGTGGTTGTATCAATTTTTATGCACCTATTTTTGTTTAAATGAGAGGCTTTTGAGAATAAAAGCGTTATAAGAATTCACTTTCACTTATCTCTTTACTTTAAAAACTTTTGAAAGAACAAAAATAATAGATTGGGACTTAACTAAATTGGTGGTAATAGAAAGTAAGGAATCGCCTTGGGAATTAAGATTTTTGAGGAGGAGATCAGGGCTCCAAGCGTTTTCAAGGATAGAAGTAAGCTTTCCATCGACTATGTGCCCCCATTCCTTCCTCATCGTGAGGAGGAGTATCGGCTTTTAGTCAACTTTTTCCGCTCAATTTTGGACAGCCCTGGAAAAGCAAGTCCAAGGGTTTTGATAAAGGGAAAAATTGGAACTGGGAAGACAGTTCTTGCGAAACGTTTTGGCGCTGACATCCAAAGTATGGCTCAACAGAAGGGAGTAAACATACGCTATGAGCATGTAAACTGCCGAGAGGATGGAAGCTTTTTCAATCTACTGCGAGGCATAATCACCAAGTTTGAAAGAGCTTATCCACAACGGGGCTTCTCATCTGAGGAAGTGCTTCATAATCTACTCCAAGTTTTGGATGAGAAGAACGCATTTCTAATAATAGCTCTGGACGAACTGGAGGCTCTCATCCGGAAAGAAGGAGCTGACCCACTCTATGACCTCACTAGAATCCAGGAGACTAGGCCTGATACTAGCCAAAGACTATCCATGATCTGCATCTTCAGAGAACCTGAGTGCGACGAGATAATGAAACATCTTGACAAGAGCACTTTGAGTACTCTCCAAAGTAACATTCTCCATCTGAAGGGATACCCATCAGCCGAGATGAAGGGCATTCTTGAATACCGTGTAAAAGAGGCATTTAACGAAAATGCGGTTCGCTCTGAAACTATTGGTTTGATCGCTGACATTGCTGGGGCTTTTGGAGATGCTAGATACGCCATAGAACTATTAGAGCGTGCAGGCGTGTTTTCGGATGCCGACCGCAGTCGCGAGGTTCTTCCAAGTCATGTAAGGAAGGCGAGGGCTGAGCTGCCTCCAGAAATCCGCAAGGAATATCTTCGGTACACGAGTCTCCATGAAAAGCTTATTCTACTTGCTATCGCTAGGCGCCTTGAACTAGGAGAAATAGACTATATGACTATGGGAGAGCTTGAAGAAGCCTATCATGTAGTTTGTGAGGAGTATGGGGAAAAACCACGCGGCTACACTCAGTTCTGGAAATATGTAAAGAACTTATCTGACACTGATATGGTTTCAGCTAAAAGTTCTGGCGAAGGTTTCAGGGGTAAGACGACCTTGATCGGGCTGCTGGTTCCCGCTGACACGGTGAAAAGAGAAATTGAAAGGTTGGTGGAGGCTAAATGAGCGCACATGAAAACCTGTTAACAGCAATCGAGGATATTTTCTCTTCCAAAGGGCGTGTGCGGATCATCAAAACTCTGTCCGAGGTTGGGGAACTGAATATATCCGAAATAGCTAGGCGTGTTGAGTTAAACTATACCACGACGAACCAACATCTGCATGCGCTTAAAGAGGCAGGACTAGTTCAGGAGAAAAAATTTGGAAGAATCCGAATCTTCAGGTTCAAATACGAATATCCACGGGCTCAAGCAATCAAAGATCTGATTGATTTTTGGGAAACTGACAAGCCAGTTGATATAAAGTCTAAAATATGAAAAAAGTTAGTTGAGTTCTGGGCTGGCTGGTTAGGGGCTTGTCGGAAGAGTGTAGAGAGCTGTTGGCAAGTTTTGAGCGCGCGGTCAATGATGTAGCGTTGGATATTACTAGTGGGGCTCTTATTGAAAGGCTTCCTCCTCAAGAACTTTGGGGACGGGCCGAGAAGAAGATCGCCTCTTTGAATTCAATTGCCAGTAGCCTGAGAGAAATAGCTTTAACTTTGAAACCAGAAGTCGCTTTTACAATCGAGCGTCACTATGAAAGTATGATGAAGAGGCTGAATAATTTTCGTGACATTCTATTTCAGAAGACAACAGAGCCTCTAACAAATTCGAGGCTTGCGCTTGAGCAACTGAGGCTTGCGTTAGTTGATGCCTCTGATTTTCTTGTACTAACAAGGGAGGCTCAAAACCATCCAAGTCCGGCCATGCAGGAGATTCATGTATTAAAACAAAAAGCTACCGCATTACAAACCCTAACTGAAATGGAAGCCAAAGTAGGCGATTTGACCAAAACCATTCATGAGCTAGAAACGCTAAAAGGCGAATTGGAACAAAAAATTGAAACCCTCAAAGCTGAACGAGATGCATATGCTCAAGAAGCCAAAAAATTAGAGGGTAAAGCTGCAGGATTACAAGCTGAGATCGAGGGCGTAAGAAAGGAAAAAGTAGCTTGGATGGAAAAAGCCACTGAAAAAACCTTCGTCAAACTTGAAGAAATGGTGGATGCTCTCAAAGGGCAGATAGTGGCTTTGAGGGAAGAAAATGAAAGGCTCCGTAAACAACTTCAAGGCATTAGAAAATAGCTAAGTGCAAATCCATATGTCAAAATCTAAGAAAACGACGCCGTCAATGGTTGATATAACCGCCAAACCCGAAATATACCGCGAGGCAATAGCCCAAGGCAAAATTAGACTCAAACCCGAAACTGTTCAGCTTATCAAGAAAGGGCAAATCGAGAAAGGAGATCCGCTCTCCACAGCTAAAATTGCTGGCACGCTCGCCGCAAAGAACACAAGCCAACTAATCCCCCTCTGTCATCCGCTTCCAATAACAAACGTACAAATCCATACGAAAATTTCTGATGAACATGTGGAAGTAGAGGCAACTGTGAAAACAACTGCAAAGACCGGGGTAGAGATGGAAGCTCTAGTCGCAGCAACAGTCGCACTCTTAACGATCTGGGACATGACCAAACAATATGAAAAAGATGCGCACGGGCAATACCCCTCAACTAGTATTGAAGAGATTAGAGTTGTCAAAAAAACAAAAGCTGAGAGGAAATGAGTGCTACAGTGGCTGAACACAAAGCCAAAGCCCCTATAAAGCTCAGGTTTGCGGTGGTCACGGTAAGCACTTCTCGTTATCGCTCTTTAAAGAGTGGAAAACCTGTCATAGACTCATCTGGCGATTTAATTATCCAAATCCTAGAAGGATCTGGACATACCGTTACGCATAAAAAACTTGTACCCGACGAGGAGAAGCTCATTGTAAAAGCCGTCAAAGAAGCTCTATCAAATAAAAATGTGGACGTGGTGGTGACATCTGGGGGAACAGGCATAACCCATTCTGATATTACAATAGAAGCTATACGCCCACTTTTTGAGAAAGAGCTGCCGGGCTTCGGGGAACTCCTGAGAAAAGTAAGCTATGAAGAAATAGGTTCGCCTGCAGTTATGACAAGAGCCACGGCAGGTATAGTTAAGGGAAAGGCAGTATTCTGTATTCCAGGCTCACCGCAAGCTGCAGAAACCGCTCTGAAATACCTGATTCTGCCAGAAGTAGGGCACATCGTAAAACATGCCCGCGAGTAGCTGAGTTTTCAGTTCTATGATTTTACAATGGCTTTTGCCAGTTTCTCGCTTCCAGCTAGAAATTCAATCATTTTCTCATTGAAATTAAACCAGTGGCTTAAGCTGGATGCCAGTTTCTTGTCATTCTCAAAAATTAGCCTGAGAAATGGGATAAAATCTAAGTTTGCGATTTTTCGAGAAACATGGCATTTAGCCCCAATGTGCGTGCACACTTCTTCTCTCATCGTACGTTCACCCTTATTTCTCCCTAGCATCGCCACTTTTGTGGGGGGAAACTGATACTTGACATAGTGGTACTCTTCTTCAGCCAACATAACCCCCGTTGAAACCAGATCTATGACGTATGGCATAAGCCCCCAATTCTGGCTCCGTTTAATTCTGCCCATGATTACATCTGCCTTTGACATGGCATCATATACAATAGCCATCTTCTCCAGATCCTGAAACTGCGCTGGCAAATTGTCGTGGATCGTTAGAAAAAGGATGTCAAAATCCACCTCCGAACTATCTAGAGCCCTCTTCGCATGCAAACTGGTCTTAGCTGAGAAGAAGTCCTTCAGAGTGTCGAAGACATTATACTGCCTATCTCGTTGAGCCATAGATTCGACATCAGATGCTCTAAGCATCCTCCTTCTTTCAGCAAGGGACTGGAAATCATTGATAGCTGATCTTAGATCCCCTTCAGCTCTCTCAGCTATGATCCGTAACGCTTCATCCTCAACTTCAATGCCTTCATTTTTAGCGATCTTCTTGAGATAAGCAACAATTGTAGGCATACGGATACCATAAAACCTGATCATCTCACATGCGAACCGCATGTAGCGTAGCCTTGGATCCCACGGATTGTTTGCAACTAGAACGACTGGTGAATTAGAGCTCTTAGCAACCTTCAAAACTGCAGCTATTCCGCCTTGGTCTTCTCGTCCAAAAATGCCGTCAACTTCGTCGAGGAAGATTATGGTTCCCTTTGTATCTGAGAATATGCCTACAAGGGAGCGCTCTGTAGCAGCCCGTCCAGCAATTCGCATCACCTTTTCCTCAGTTCTAAAGTCGCTTGCATTCATTTCCACTAGGCTGTATCCAAGCTCTCGAGCAGCCACTTTAACTAGAGTTGTTTTTCCGATCCCTGGAGATCCGTAGAGTAACGCTGCCTTATTCCCCGGCTTCCATTTCCTAAGCCATTCCAAGAACTGGGACTTTGCCTTCTCATTCCCTACCACATCGGCTATTTTTTGAGGGCGGTAGGTTTCAACCCACATGATACTGCTCATATTCACTTAGAGCCTCTTTTGAGTGCGGCAAACTGTGCCAGTAGGGCGCTCAATTGGATATCTTCATTTGCCCCTTCAGTTAAACGAAACTCATACTCACCTATCATGTTCGCCAAATTAGCCACCTCTTCTTCCGATAGGCCTAGAGTGAACACTTCTTTGTGAATTTGGCGTATTAGATCCGCTCCTGCCACACCACGCGTTATGAGTATCTCGTATAATTTATCTCGGGCTTCAGTGAACTTTCCAGTCAAAGCTTGCTTAAGCATTGTCCTAACTTCCTCTGGGCCAGCCCTGCCGACAACCTTCCTAACCTCGCCTTCACTCACAGCCTTACCCAAAACCGCTGCTGCTTGAAGAGTGTTTATCGCGCGCCTCAAATCGCCTCTACAGAAATCCCAGATCGCGTCGATTCCGTCAGCATTCACCTTCGCACCTTCTTTTTTGGCAATAGAGTTAAGGCAGCCAGCCACATCATCCTTCTGAAGCTCCGAAAACCTGAAAATTGCACATCGACTTTGAATCGGCTCAATGATTTTAGATGAATAATTACAGATCAGAATGAACCTAGCTGTCCTAGAACTTGTTTCCATAATTCTCCGCAGAGCTGTTTGAGCTTCGCTGGTCATCTGGTCGCTTTCGTCTAAAATTATAAGCCGATACGGGGCTTCTCCAATTGTCCCTAGGCGGGCGTAAGTCTTGATCCGCTCCCGTACCATCGGGATGCCCCTCTCATCTGAAGCATTTAATTCAAGCGTAAGATCTCTCCAATTTTTTCCGAACAGCTGGCGGGCTATACATAGGGCGACGCTGGTCTTCCCGTTTCCAGGCGGACCTGCAAATAGTAGATGTGGCATCGTCAAAGGATCTTTAAGAAGCTGTTTTAGATGCGCCACTACTTCTTTGTGGTCAATCACCTCATCTAATGCTTTAGGGCGATATTTCTCAACCCACATAACTTCTTTCTCTTCGCTCATAGAACCAAGCCTGCTCAGAGTTTTTATCATTCTAAATGTATCACGCTGGTTAATTATTTGTCGTTTGATGGGCGGAGACTAGTTTCGCCGACCACTCTCTCCACCTGTTTTACCTCTGTTTCTCGAGAAACCTTATTTTATCTTACAGTAATTTAGCTCATAGCCTATTTTGGAGGCATCTAAATCATCCATGCCCTCACTTTCAATAGAAGACTCAGACTTCAAATTCAAAAATATTCCAGTAAAATTAATCGCCCAGAGAGGTTCGCCAGAAATTAGATTGGCAGGCGAGACCATCGGACCATTAACCGAGGGAAAAGAATTCGAAGCTAAATTTTGGATAGCCTCCGAACTTGTTAAAACTGGAATCGCACGCTTCCGCGAAGAACAACTCGATCTCATCAGTTTACATAAATTATATTGGAGAGAAACAGTCCAAACTGGAAAACAAATCTCCCCACTTCCTGAAAACTTCTATCCGAAGCTCCGCCGATACTTGTCTGAACTAAAAGAATCTGCAGACCCGGCTAAACTACAGGACTACGAGAAAGCACAGCGAATTGCCCACGACATAATGAACTGTCGGCTGAAGAAAATCGTAGGACTAGCGTCAGGGCCTGCCCAAACCGACGAAATACTTGGCAACCTCTCCGAAGAAGAAAGAAACTTGTACAATCGCCTCCATGAGCTAGTAGTCGAGTGGCGAACTAAAATACTGAAATTGGAGACACAGTCCAAATGACAACTCAAACCCAGACTGAAGCTATAGGTCCTGAAGAAAGATTTCAGAACTTCTTAAAATCATTCCAGACCGAAACAGGCGAATACAAATATCGAGAAAGACTTGCCCAGCTATCCGTAAACAACTCTCGATCTCTAATCATAGACGCAGAAAATCTGATGACGTTCGACGAAGCTTGGGCGAGGAGCCTAATAGAGAATCCAGATGAGTTTTTGAAACACGCCGATAAGGCCGCGTTCGCCCAACTGAAAATCGAGGATCCTGAGTATGCTGAAGAAATATCCGCTGTCAGAGTAAGATTCCGCAAACTACCTGAAATGAAAAAACTAAGAGTCATCGGCGCGTATGATGTGGGCAACCTGATCCTGATTGATGGGATACTGGTTCGAGCCAGCTCGGTGAAACCCCTTTTGGTAAAAGCAGTATTCAAATGCAGACGGTGTGGCGAAACTCAATCGATAGCTCAGACTGGCATATTCATTCGGACACCGCTAGGCTGCGCAAATCCAGATTGCAGACGTATTGGGCCATTAGACTTTGTTGAAGAGGAGTCCACTTTCATTAACTTCCAAGAAGTGAGGATTCAGGAAAAACCCGAAGATCTCCCTCCTGGTCAACTGCCGAGATCGATAGACATTAGGTTAATTGAAGATCTGGTGGATGTAGTCCGTCCAGGCGACCGGGTATCCGTTACCGGCATAGTGCGCGCTTTGCAAGAAGTAGTGCCGAGAAGGGGGAAACTGAGGACATTTGAGCTATACTTGGACGCAAACTACATCGACACGCTTGGAAAAGAGGTTGAAATTGTCCAGATCTCCCCAGAAGAAGAGAAACAGATCAAAGAACTCGCCGCAGACCCATTCGTCCATAGGACTTTAACCCGCTCCATAGCCCCATCCATATTCGGATATGAAGATGTCAAGGAAGCAATAGCCTACCTCCTCTTCAGCGGGGTTCCAAAAGTCCTTCCAGACGGGGTTATGATACGCGGCGACCTAAACGTCCTCTTGATTGGAGATCCTGGGACTGCCAAAAGCCAACTTCTTCAATATGTTGGGAGGATTGCGCCAAGAGGCCTATACACAAGCGGACGTGGAACTACTGCCGCTGGGCTGACCGCCGCTGTGGTCAGGGAAAAGGCTGGAGGGCTAGTCTTAGAGGC
>CAYPFQ010000036.1:0-8539 GCA_964410135.1 uncultured Candidatus Bathyarchaeia archaeon | reverse complement strand
GGGCCTCTGCATATGTGCCTGGAAGCCAGGGATGCAAACCCACTATCGCCATTTTAATGAGTAATCCTGCGAGCATGAAGATGGTGATCCAGATTGCCCAAGCGTCGCCGTTAAGTAACGTTAACTGCGATATTTCGAAGTTGCCGACTCTAGCATATGCAATTAATATGCCTGCAAGCAATAATAGCGCGCTAGCCTCCATCCAGAGGAAAAATACGAGTGCATTTTTTTCGCGTTCAAAGTATCCATACGCATTTATTATTGCCCATATTGGGACTATCATTAACTCGTAGAATAGGAAAAACTCAAACAGATTTGTTGAAAAGGCGACACCTATCATGCCTATGCCATAGAGCAAGTAAAGGGCATAGTAGGTTGCATATGCCCGTTTACCCCCTCCGTGGTCATTACCAATTCTACGTTCCATGTAAGGAATTGAGTAGAGAAGAATTGCTGTTAAAAGAATGGCGATGGTGAGAGCAACGGAGAGACTTAAACCGTCTACAAGTAAACCAAACCTGACTCCTGGTATCCAAACAAAAAACTCCGATATCGATAGGCCAGCTGTAACTTTGGGTATGAATGAGAGGAAAATTAATGCCGCGCAAACTAGTGGGAGTAATACGACCCAGCTAGTCTGCTTACCAATTTTGCGCCCCGAGATGTAAGCCACTGGCACAAATAGCGCCATAATGCCCATAGTTAACCATAAGATGCCATAGGATTCCATTTAGCGACCTCCAAGTAGCAACAATGAGAGTAGCAGTATGAGTCCGAGGGCCACGTATAGCATGTTGTAGGATAAGATGCCTGTTTGAATTTTCCTAATCGTGTTATAAGCAGCGGTCGCGCCTCTAGCCACTACTGGGCCTACCTGATCAAATACGTTCAATTCAAGAAATTTGAATGCTCTACTAATGCCTAAAAATAAATTGCCGATAGCATATTGAGCCCTATCAATTATTTTTATCTCTATGATGTCGCGGGTTTTGATACCTAGTACTATAGTTCCCTGGACAAAGATCTTATAATAAGCTGAATTAATGTACCATCGATTCCAAACAAAGGAGTACATGGCTTTTAAAACTCCGCGCTCTGTAAGTTTTGTCGGAGCTATCTTACGCGATACGTAGATCATGTATGATGGAACCCCTCCTAAGACAATCATCGCTATCGAAATAGCCATTGGAGTGGAGAAGGCGGGGGTTGTCACCACTTGGCTGGAGATCAAGGGCAGGTGGTAAACCTCGTGCAAGAAAATGTGGACCTTATCATGGAGGAAGCTCTCTATGGTCGGACCTGCCAGTCCTAACCCTATGGCAAGCAGGGCGAGGAGTCCGTAAGGAATCCACATAACTCGACTGGCTTCATGGATGTGTCCGCCCTCATGCTCCAGCTCTCTAAGATGCTTACTCTTCTTTCCATGGAATGTCAGCGAAATGAAGCGTATGCTATAGAAGACCGTTATAGCAGCTGTAACTGCAGCGACTGCTAACAGAGCATATTGCCCAGTTTCTAAGCATACGGCAAAAACGGCGTCCTTACTCCAAAAACCGATCAAGGGTGGGACTCCGGCTAAAGTTAGAGCTCCTATAAGCATAAATGAATAGGTTAGCGGCATTGACTTCTTTACGCCGCTCATATCGAACATGTAAATACTCTCGACAGCATGCAGAACTGCGCCAGCGCCGAGGAAGAGGCTTGCTTTGAATATGGCATGACTCATTAAATGAAACACTCCCGCCGTATAGCCAGCAATAAATCCCTCAGTCGTTAATCCAGCGACACCTAGTCCCAGCATCATGTAGCCTATTTGGCTGATGGTCGAATACGCCAGCGCCTTCTTGAGTTCTAGGGCGGTTACTGCCTGAGTTGCGGCTAGGAATGCGGTAAAAATGCCTATCCATGCCACTGCGGTAAAAAAGGCCATCGCTTCAGCGTAATGCTTCACCCAGTATCCATAGTAGAAAATCGGCGACACTCGTGCGACTAAGTAGACGCCTGCCTTGACCATTGTTGCCGCGTGGATTAAAGCTGAGACAGAGGTAGGGCCTGCCATGGCTTCGGGTAGCCATTCATGTAGCGGGAATTGAGCTGATTTTCCGATGGGCCCTAGCAAGAGCAACAGAATCACTAAGGTCAGCAGCCCTGGAGTGCTACTAATTGCGCTCAGCCAACTGGATGCGCCTGAGTACAGCTGCATGAAGTTGAAGGTCTTGCCGTAAACGAATATGATGAACACTGCAATTAGGAGTCCCGCATCTCCTATACCAGTCATGACAAATGCCTTCATACCGCAGTGCGATGGAGTAACAAATGGGGCTTTCCCATCCGGGCCTCCGACCCACCGTTTTTTGTCATCCTGATAATAATAGCCAATTAACCCGTAACTACAAAGCCCAACTCCTTCCCAGCCTATTAGGAGCTGTAGGAAGTTGTCAGAGAGTACGAGCAGAAGCATACTTCCGATGAAGAAGTTCATAAGGAACCAGTAGCGTGTAAGTCCAGGGTCCTCATGCATATACCCAATTGAATAAACCATTATGAGAAAACTAATGAACGCAACCACGTTCGCGATTATGATGCTCAGGGGATCCACAAGCACACCAAACTTAATCGTTGTGAATGGCTGAGGTAGCGAGACCCAAGGAATGGCCACCTCATCATCAATCATAACTCTTCCAGCTAGAAGGTCAGGTATCATTGAAGCAGCCATCACAACCGCCGAAAAAGAGAATAAAACCGCCATCACATCTCTGAACTTGTGTCCCAATTTAGCGAAAATTGGCGTCAGCAAAGCTCCGAGTATAGGTAAAACCCAGCAAAGCCACGGAGCGTAAGGGAGCACTAAACACCTCTCCTAACGAATTAACATTTTCGGTTTGTCTTCTTTGGTGGAATTAATGTTCTATGATGTAATTATTATATAATAGTTAAATTTATCTAAGGAACTGACTCTAAAAAAAGGCTAATTAATAAATTCATGCTAATAATCTTTAATCCAGTCTAGGCAGGGATGTTCGAATACTGCGCCCAGTAAGGATGGATAGCGTCTACGCCTATGTTCACGCAGACTATCTAGACAACGTTTTATACAGCATAGGTGAAATTGGAACTTTCCAGATAGTGAACATTCGAGAAAGTCTAAAGGAATTTAAAGGGCAACTCCAAACGGTTGAAGGCTCTGAAAAACTTTCTTGCGTGTCCGCCCTTCTTTCTAGGGTGGATACGCTCATTGGAGTTCTCAAAATACCGAGCAAAGTAGAACGCCGCGTCAAAGTTGAGAAGTTTTTGAGCGATGAGGAGATGGCTAAGTTGGGTGAGAGCCTCGGCAAGATTGAGGGCGCAAACACCGATATTCAGAGTCAACTATCCGACTTAGAGAAGGCTGAGGAAAAAACCCCTGAAATAGAGAGGAAAATTGCCTCGCTCAAAAAAGAGCTCAAGGAGTTAGGGGATAAAGAAGCTGAACGGCTTCTTGTCGCTAAAGAACAATTGGAAATCATTAGGAAAATAGAGGAAGCAAAGGGGCTCCTCGGCAAGACTGATCAGACCTATGTTATCAAAGGCTGGGTGCCAGAAGATGGTGTGGATAAAACCTTACAGGCCATAAAGAAAACTTCAGAGGGTAACTGCCTACTTGAGTATAAAAGAGCTGGTTTGACAAGAGCGGCTGGACATGGGGAAAAAGCCCAGGAACACCCGCCTCCCTCATTGTTGAAGAACCCTAAGATAGCGAAAGCGGTTGAAGCCCTAACCACCTCATTTGGTGTGCCCAACTACAACGAGCTTGATCCAAGCATTATTATGGTGTTTTCATTTCCATTCATATTTGGCATCATGTTTGGAGATGTAGGGCATGGGCTCATTCTACTCCTTGCAGGGATCGCCCTCTACATAAGCGGTCGAAAGAGCGCTAAAGTAGGCGAAATGATAGGATATTTCGTCAAGGGATCGCCCCTCATCATTTTATGCGGGTTATTTGCAATAGTGTTCGGCTTCCTATACAACGAGTTTTTCGGTCCAACTGGGCTGGCCGAACTGATACGAGAGCAGTTTCACGCCATAGGGCTAACAATACCTTACTGGTTTAGTCCCTCAAAACAACCTATGCTGCTCTTAAAATACTGCATTTATATTGCGATAATCCACATCTCCTCAGGGCTGATCCTATCCCTGATAAACAATCTAATGAACAAACGATTCAAAGAAGCAATCGCAGGTCCTCTCTTGTGGCTTTGGTCCTACTGGAGTGGATGTTACCTATTTCTAACATATGGATCGAAGATGCTGACCGTGGCTTTCAATCCAAGCGTCATGTTCCAATTTATATTGCTTCCGTTTTTGGTGATGCTCATAGTTAGATCGAAATTGCATGGGATGGAGGGCTTCGGGGAGGCGCTTGAATCATTCATTGCTTCAATTTCAAACACCATTTCCTACGCTCGAATTCTAGCTTTGAATCTGGCGCACGCCATCTTCAGTGAGATGGCACTGCTTGGCACAGGCATCTTCCTAGTCGTGACTTTCACAGCTTTTACCTTTATGATCCTAACACTTGAAGCAGTAATTACCTTCATGCATACATTCAGGTTGCACTTGATTGAGTGGTTCCTAAAATTCTATGCAGGAACAGGAACGCTTTATAAACCGTTCGTAATTACTCGGGAGTTTACAACGATCTAACTGGAAAACACTCAATCAGATACTTGATCCCTCTTCTTCCGTCCAATAAGGCCTTCCATTCGAAGTATTTCAAACCACATCAGAAGCGTGCCAAAAATGATTCCGATCAACGCACCGAGCATGGGCTGGTTGTACTCCTTTCCGATCGCATATCCCAGAAAAGCCATGATCAGGATGTTGCTCGATAAGTATAGATACCAAAAGCCCTTTCGCAGTTCACTATCCGCAGGCACTATTAATGCCCCTTAGTGCAAGTTGTCCAAAATCATTTTATCTTTACCTAGACAATTAAATTATCCCATTATGCGGGGACGTACCTTAATGCCTAACACAAAAACTGAGAAGAAAAAAAATCTCGGAAGGTTCTTTGTTCAATCAATAGTCTTTGGACTGATCTTCCCTTGTTGCATATTAGTTGGATTAGGTATTGGCTGGATGGTTGGCAGGAACTTGGGAAAACCTATGGACTTTGTACTTGCTCTGGCAGGAGCAATCCTCGGATTAATAGCAGGCACGGCAATCTTATTATGGTACGTAACTCGAAGCACTCAATCTAAGTAGGGTTACAGGAGCTTTGTTGAGAGCACGTCGATTTGGTTATGGTGTTTCACGTATACGCGGCATGAAAGCACGTATTCTCACAACTGAAAACTATGATGCACTGCTAAAAGCCAGTGATCTAGCAGGGGCTTTACAGATTCTTCGGGGCTCGGCTTACGCCTCCTGCATGGAACCACTTGCAGGTAAAGAGTTCGATCTAACCTCGTTTGAGAAGGAGCTGTGGAGAGATTTCATTGAAGATTATCGTGGAGTCTTAGGCTACATAACTGGAAAATGGCGCGATTTTCTAGTGCTCAATTACAATCGATTTGAAGCTGAATATGTGAAGGCGGTTTTCAGAGCTTTTTATGGGGGAGGGCCCCCAGATGAAATGTTTCAACAATTAGCTTCAGTGGGACGTTTCACTCCAGAGTTTTGCGCTGGCCTGCTTAAAAAAGGCGCTCCTGCGAAGATTCTGGAGGACTCTGTGGAGGATAGGGCTCTTCGACAAAAACTTCTCCAATGTCTGCCCAAATGTGAAGAAGCGAAGTCCTCTCTGCCAATTGAAACAGCCATAGACAACTACTATTTCACGGCGCTCTGGAAACTCATGGAGAGTTTGCCGAGACAAGATAGAGTGCTCATACGGCGGATAATTGGAACTGAAATCGATGTTAGTAACATCAACTTTGTGCTGAGAGCCAAACTAACTGGACTCGAGCCAGATTTCATTGCTTCCGCGCTAATCCCAATCCGATTCAAGCTTGGCGATGAGTTGGATAAATCGGTGCACAGCCCAACCGTCTGGGAGGCTGTGAAAGCCCTGGCCACTGGTCGATATGGTAATGTCCTGCTAGACTTGGCAGCAATTTGTGAACAGAAACATAGTGTTTTCCCAGCGGAAATGGCTCTCAAACGGCTACTTATCTCTGAGAATCTTGTAGCGTTTCTACAGTATCCGTTTCAATTAGGACCGCTTTTAGCGTATCTAAATCTCAAATTCCAGGAAACAAAAGATATTCAAGCAATCCTGATCGGAAAGGCTAACAATGTCCCAGCTGACCGAATAGTGGGAAGCTTAGTGTTATACGGTGTGGTTTAGCAAAGTTTTAAAAGCTCAAAAGTCTTTAAAATTAAAAACCAATTCATGTAACCTGAGGAAGTAAAATGAGGCACCTCCGTCGTCGAATTATCATGCTCACCACATTCATAGCGTTCTTCTCGGGGATACTGGGAATTCTCACGGTAAATGCAGCAGCCCCTACGCCTTCAGAGGCTGGCGGTGGAACTGAGATGCTCGGCGCAGCACTGGCTATTGGACTAACTGGTATCGGTGCTGGAATAGGGATGGGTACTGCGAGTTCAGCTGCGATAGGCGCGCTTGCTGAGAGGCCAGAAGTCTTCAGCAAGACTCTGATTTACATCGTCTTCATTGAGGCTATCGCTATCTACGGGCTAGTCATATCCTTCATGATTCTTATGAGGGTCTAGTTCCGGTAAAGGCGCTAACTACCTACTTTTTTCATCGCAAAGGACATCAGAAGTGCTATTCTTATCACGTGTGATTGAGCGGAGTGTTAACGCATCGAGCAATGCAAGTGTAGATAACCCCTCTAGAAATGGAAAAAGGAACAGTTTAATGCAGAGTCGGTAATGCTAATCTGAGATTGGGGTAGGGGCTGAAATCTTAATTGCGTAGGGAATAGTAATACTTATATTAAGTAATACCTTTATCCAAGTAAGGGAATAATTGTGCCTTACTCAAAGATTACAAAGAAAGGGCAGATGACCATACCAATTGACTATAGGAGGAAACATAATCTGCACGAGGGCACACTTGTCACAATCGAAGAAACGAATAAAGGGCTTATCATTAAGCCCATCCCCGATATTGCGGAGTCTGCTGGTGCTCTGTCAAAATACGCGGAATTGGAGGATGTACTAGCAGCGCTTATGAGGGGTAGAAAAGAGGCTTTCCGATGAGGGAATTGTGATGAAAGTGACGCTTGATACAACTTTTTTCGCGTTGCACTATTTCTCGAAGGGGGGAGGCATCTTAGCCAAGACAAAGCGCATGTTATACAGTTGTAGGAAGCTTGGAAACAGAGGCATAGTTCCAACAATGGTCTTAGGTGAATTTTATGCATTAACTCATAAAAAAGCCGGCAGGGAAGCGGCTGAAAAGTACTTTGATGAAATAGTGAATTCAGATCTGAGCATAGTCGAGTTGACAGTAGATATCTCGAAACAGGCAGGCCTTCTCCGCCAAAAATATGAGGAAAAAATACCGTGGGGAGACTGCATAATAGCTGCGACAGGCATACTAAATGATGCTGAAACGATTGTCACAGAGGATCAACATTTCAAGCAAATCAAAGAAATTAAGGCTGAGAAGTTAGCAGAAGTAAAGATCTGAGAGACCTACACGCCGCGGGTCTTCATCATATGGGAAGTATCCCCTGTCTCTAGACACGAGAGTTTCGAGTTTCAACCACTAGTCTCCAATACCAACCCAGAGAATCGTTATTAATTCACTTTTTCTTTGCATAGGGGTTCATATCATCAGAAGCTCTACTGGCTTAAGTTGTCTTGTTATTGGATCCACCTGGTAGCCCAGCGCCTCTAAGGCTGTAGTTCCCAGAACTGGAGTGTCTGCTTCCTCACTAAAGATCACTGGGACCACCGCACTGGCTTCTTTATATTTTACCGAAACCCCACCTATATCACGTTCCACAATCTGCCCTCCGAAGATACGTAGTTTTCGCCTAGTAATTGGCTTTAACTCAAGTTCTTCTAGGAGTTTGCGAGGAATGGCGGTGAAGACAGCTCCTGTATCTATTAAGAGTTCTATCTCAACGCTTTTAGCTGGGTTAGCTGGGTTAGAGAGGGCTACTCTGACATACGTGAAGCCCAAGGGTTTTCCCTCTGAAACTTTCCTAAGCTTATGTTGAAAGTGCCTATATAAAAACCACAACATCAGCTAGACGAGACGAGCTTTGCCTAGCTGTATCAAACAATTTGGTAAGTAATATGAGTGAAAAATAATTTAGCGGAAAGGGATTAAAAACGGCTTTGAAGCAGAGTCTGGGCAGAGTTGTAGCTATCATGATAGGGTCGTCTCCGAAAAGCAGGATTAGAATTATGTTTTTAGCTTCCTGCTTTTTCTTCTCTCTTGATAAATCTAGTGAGAAGGGCTATTCCTGTTGCAAAAATTACTAGGCTTATCGTAATTGCATAGGGCCAAGGCATGCTTACCTCTTTTTCTAGAAGCCAGTCTACATATGGCGCACCCACTATTAGCCCGCCTGACAAC
>CAYPFQ010000035.1:0-8604 GCA_964410135.1 uncultured Candidatus Bathyarchaeia archaeon | reverse complement strand
CGATATCACAACCGCCTTAGAAGCTAATGCCCTGCACTATCCGGTTGCCACTATAGCGAAAACTTTGGAGCGATTGGTTAGGCGGAATAAACTGCGCCGTTGGAAGACTGAGGAGGGCTATGTGTACGTCTTAGCCTGATAACCGCAAGAAGGCGCCCGTTATTAAGCGGGTGCGGCGGGTCGCAGGAAGCTGTTTACAGCAACTTCCTGCGGCAAACCGCTAGGAGCGGAGGTCTAAATATGATGTCCCACCACACCCAACAAGAAAATAGTTCTCAATCGATATTAAGAGATTTCCGTCTCGATTTTCTCTCTCAAGTTTTCAGTAAGGAGGCTACTGAGTCAATTCACTCAGACCTATACGAAGCCCTGCTTGGCAGAGGCACTGACGGGATTCTCGAGAAACTTAGAGGCTATGCTGAGCAGCGGAGGAAGCTCAACGGACAACTGCGAAGTAGGGTAAAGCTTCACACCGCCACATATGACGAAAAACTGGCTGCTAGGAAAATAGTTGGAGCAGACGCTGGCAGAAACGGGACAAACTATCGATTCGCCTATGTGCCGCTCTACGGCGCTGTAGCCATCCTAATAGACAATTGGAAAATAACCGAGGAACCCATCTGCGCATCGGGCGTCCCAGACCTATGGCCTACGGAAAGGGATCCTGACCGACGGGAAAGCCTACTCCATATGGCTTTGGAGTACCATGTGGCTCGAAATGCTGTTGAGCGATGGCGGCCAGACTATGTGATTTTCGATGGAGGTTTGGTTCTGAACCCAAGGCTCCATACCAAGCAGGGGGACACAAGGGAGTATCATCAAGACTTCATATTCACGCTTTCCACTGCGCTCTCCTTCCTTGACGTGTGCAAAAAACATGGGGTAAACGTTGTTGGATTTGTCAAAAGAACCCAGATGAGCCAGTTTTATAGAGTTTTCAAAATCCCGCCTATGCGGGATTCCATCTTCCTCAATCCATTGATGGGGGTTGGCGAGTATACGGATTCCTTCCAGATGAGTAATATTGTAACCGCCACTTACCGAAGATTCACTAGGGAATTCGGGATCGCTGAAGACTTGGCAGAAATATATACGGGCTATATTAAAACCTGTCAAGCTCCACCCTACCGAATTGAAGTCCCCAAGTTCTGCCTCAGTAATATCAAAGACATTGCATCGATACTTTTCACCACAGCTGATCCCGAGGGCATCCCCTACGCGGTGCATGAGGCTGACAGGTACACAAAGATCACCCGTCCCACATCGAATATTCACACGCTTGTCCTCTACTCAAAGGCGTTAGACCTTGTGAAAAAGGGGCTGCTGGACCCAGCTGACTTGGACCTGCTGATATTGCAATACGGTGAGCGGTGGTCACTCCGCGAAAGCGATTTCTCAGAGGAGTTAGGGAGGCTGAGTATTAGATGAAGGAAATAGGCTATATCATGTCAGGGTGCTCACAGAACCTCGTTCCATTTGTACTAAAAGAAACTGGGAAGGCGTATGTGAACAGGTACTACTTTATCCCTCACCCCACCCTTTCACATAAAGACCTCTTCATCCCAGTTCTCATCCGAGTGTTCCGCGTCACCCCGTACAATCCTGAAATGAGCTGCGGACGACCTGGACCAATAGCTGGCAAAAAGGGCGAACCCGCTCATTACGGAAAACAACTGGAATATGAAATAGCATGGGCTGAAGTGCTAGGATATTTCAACGAAGATGACAAGTGGTATGGGCTGGAGTGTGCTCCTGGCACTTGGGATCCTGTATTCGAGCCTGATGAAAAGGAAATTGCAAGCTTCTTTACTCCCGCATCGAATCACCCTGTTAACAGGGCTTCTTCAATCGAGCCGCATCACGCCCAGATAGGACGTCATCGGGGCTTGACGATACCGTTATTCTTAGACCTCAACAGCATTGCGAAAGCACACATGTTTGTAGCTGGAATGACTCGAAGTGGAAAAAGCTGCTTTGTTTTAAACCTAATTCGAAAAGCAAGCGAGATGAAGCCGTCACCTCGCTTCATTGTCTTCGACAGGAGGGGCGAATACTCCACACTGAAAAAGTATGGCGCAGTCATAGTGTCATATCGTCAATTTCTTCCGAAGGCAGATGCGCTGACCTGTGATGTGGTATTGAATAGACTTGGCTTTGATTCTAGAAACTCGGCTGGAAAAGTAGTCAGAGACGCGATGGAGGCGCTTACAGTCGAAGGGAAAGAACTAACAAAAGACAGTTTGTGGGAGAAACTCAAGGAAATATCCGCGTTCACCCTGACCCGTGACCGCAGCCGCGTTCTTGAACGCATACGCTGGACAATTACCACCAGAGGCAGTTTCTTAGACGAGAAAACAATTACAATGGACGTAATCGCAGCCATCTTCACCAGCAACATACTCGTAATCGACCTTTCAGTAGACACTGATGTGGATGCCCAGCACATT
Source organism: uncultured Candidatus Bathyarchaeia archaeon (assembly GCA_964410135.1). Taxonomy (GTDB): domain Archaea; phylum Thermoproteota; class Bathyarchaeia; order RBG-16-48-13; family CAYPFQ01; genus CAYPFQ01. The sequence goes on along the minus strand of CAYPFQ010000035.1, from coordinate 6,157 downwards.
GCAGTGAGGCATATAATAAGAACGATTACTGACCACGCTATGGCTCGCAGAAATGCAGGCGACTTCTCAGCAGTCATCGTGATCGAAGAAGCTCAATACTTTGCACCTGAAAAAGGATTGAACATAGAAGTCGGGAACCCCGAGAAGATAGGTGTAGACCGGCAACTTATTGAAGCCATAAGTCAAGCAGGAGGCTATAATGTAGGCTTCATAATACTCACGCAAAGACCAGCCTACATCCAGAAATCCATAATTTCCCAGTGCAATACCGTGGTGTGCTTTAGGCTTATGGCTGGAAACGATCAGGACGCCATCCTGAAATATACCGAGTATGGGAATGAGCGGCTACGAGACTATCTTCCTGGTTTAGCAGATCACGAAGCCATCATTTGGGGTATCGCTTCTCCCACACCGTTTCCAGTAATTGGCGAAATCGAAGTCAAAGAATATCCGAAGAAAGCCGGCGTAACCGCAAAACAGGCATGGGAACGAATGGAGCAAGTCTTAAGTCAAAAACCTAGGATTAAGCCCTAAATTGAGCTCGTATGAAACTAAAAGCTAGGGGCGCGATCTTCGACCTCGACGGCACTTTATTGAATACAAAATGGCGGTTTTATAAAGTATTCAACGAAACCATAACAAAATTCGGGTTCAATCCCATAAGCAAGGGGCATTTCCTCAGCATCTTCCACTCTGATAAGTTGAACCAATTTCTGTTTCCGGACAATGAAAAGTGGGAAGAAAAACGTTTAGAGTTCTGGAAAGCCTTTCTCAAAGCCTATCAAAATGCAACATCGGAAGCTGATCACCTGATTCTAGGGGTTCACGACACTCTCGTCAAACTTTCAAAACAGCATGTGCCCATCGCGGTCATAACTGGGCGCGTGTCTCCGCAAAACAAGATCAAACAAGAGCTTGACCGGTTTGGGATAGGTAAATTCTTCAAGGTTATAGTCTCAAAAGAAGAAGTTTTGCCAAAGGCCACTAAGACAAGGCATTTAATTGACCGAGACAATGAGCTGAAAAAGGCAGCTGAAAACCTGAAAATTCCAATTCAAGAATGCATTTTCATCTGTGATTATGTGGGCGATGTGCGTTCGGGAAAGGCGGTTGGAGTAAAAACCGTCGCCGTCCTATCGGGCGCTTCTGCGCGACCAATTTTAGAGGCAGCAAAACCAGATCTGATAATAAACAGTGTTGCTGACCTACTTGACTATGTTGAGTTCAGTTAGCTTGGCTTACACCCTTCAGCCACGAAGATCCCTATAGTCACTCGTCTCCCACCAATAGACATTCCGCAGCACTTTGTCCTGGCTAATTTAACCTGCACTCCTCTCAATCCTGCCTTTCTAAGCATGTTTTCAACATTCTTCAGGTCGAATCCAAGCCAGACATCAGCCATCTCAGTTCGAAGCCACTTCTCACCGTGCTTCTCCAGATCGGATATCACTAGCCTTCCTCTAGGCTTAAGCACCCGCACCATTTCTTTGATAGCTTTTTGAGGACTTGGGCAATGATGTAATCCCATGTTACAAATAACCGCATCAACTGCTCCATCTTCTACGGGAAGCTTCTCTAAATCTCCAACCCTCAACTCAACCCGCCTGGCCAGCCCCTCATGCTCCAAGTTTTCCCTTGCCTTAGCGAGCATCGCCTCGGATAGGTCAACCCCAATCACCTTTCCATTTTTTCCCACAGCCACAGCGGCACCAATCGCCATGAAACCAGTACCGGTGCCCGCGTCCAAAACCGTGAACCCAGATTTAATGTCAGCCTGCTGGATAACAGCATCTCTAAGTTTCTCGTCGAAGAATGACTCTCGCATTTTGTCCCATTCAGGTGCAACACGTTCAAAGTAACCTTTAACTTCACTCTTCTTGGCCATAGGCATCTTCCGCATTACACCCAAGTTTATTAAATCTGGATTTGAGTCTATATTCATTTAAAAAAGCTTAAGGATTGAGTATAAAAAGCAGATAATTCAAGTAGCTCGCAAAACTTACCCAAAGCAAGTAAGGAATGAGAATCAGGGCAGCTGTTTTTGAGATCCTGAAGAAGAACACCATGGTAAGAACGATCATGAACCACAGAGCTATAATTTCAATCAGACCCAGAAGTGGAGACCTTAGCCCAAAGAACAAGTAAGACCACAGGATGTTCAGTAAAAGCTGTAAAATGAATGTCCACATGGATTTTCTTACATTGCTCTTATCAATTCCAGCATTCCAAACAATGAAGAGCGAAATGCCCATCAGGAGATATAATGCTGTCCACACCGGCGCAAAAACCCAGTTAGGAGGAGCGAAATCTGGCTTACGGAGCCCAAGGTACCATGTCTGTATTGCTGGAGTGGTGAATAGGGCGCCAATGATCCCAGCCAACTGGCATATTACAACGGCAAATATGAATCGAATATAGGTCTTGACCCGATTTTTCTTCACATACTTCACCGGTTACTGCTCCACTTTTTACGTGACGTCATATGAGAGACCTAATCATCAAGCCAATTAAGCATAGCTCCATGTCACTCAAGCTCTCTATTTCCGATGGAAAAACAGTTTAAAATCTGCCTCAGAGCAACAGTATCTTTAGATAAAATTGGGCGCTCTTGATAAACTAATAGAAACACTCGGGATCGAAGAGATACCCTATCCATTCTCAAGATTCTACGGCTGGGTAGCCAAGAAGCATCCATATCTCAGAGACTTCTATAAGCAGATTGCAATCCAGATAAGCGGGCAGATAAAGTCTGGGAAAATTCTCGATGTTGGTACTGGGCCCGGCTATCTTCCCATAGAAATAGCAAAAGCAATTCCGCGCATTGAGGTCTTAGGAATAGACATCTCGGAAGACATGGTGAGACAGGCAAGGAAAAACACAGAAGAAGCAGAGCTATCAGACAGAGTTAAGTTCAAAGTTGAAGACGCAAATAAGATGTCATTTGAAGACTTCTCATTTGACTTTATTGTTAGCACAGGGGTGTTTCATCACTGGCTAAAGCCGCTAGACCCAATCAATGAAATCTATAGAATTCTGAAGAAGGGCGGAGAAGCCTGGATAATCGATCAAAACAAAAACGCGCCAAAAGAGGAAGCTGATAAAATCAAAAAGAAATACGGGCGCCTCCTAGGCGCAATAATATCTAGAGCATTAAAGCTTCATTCAACCACTCCAGAAAAAGCCCACACCGTATTAAGAGATGCCAGAAACAAGTTCAAGCATTATGAAATTGTAGAAAAGGAAACGGCGTTAATACTCAAGTTATACAAAGTGTAGTAAGCTTTCTACGCAATCAATTTTAAAGTCCTATAGTAAGATTTCATGTGATGAGCAGCTCATGTCCACCTTTTTAATGCAAGTACGACACATTATGAGTTCTCCAGTTATAACCATACAGGAGAACGACTCTGTCCTTAAAGCCATTAAGAAGATGGTAGACAAGGACATCGAGTGCTTAGTTGTCCCTGCTGCCGATAAAAGGGTCTCAGGTATTTTAACGTTCAGAGACATGGTTGAGAAAGTGCTCCTGTTAGAGCGGCCTCCCCAGCATACTAGAGTGAGAGAAATTATGACGCGGAAAGTTAAGACCTGTCACTCAACGGCCACCGTAGGCGAGGTGGTTAAGCTGATGAAAAAATATAGGCTACGGCGGATCCCTGTGGTCGATGCGAGGGAAAGACTGGTGGGAATTATCACAAACTTTGACCTAGCTTGTTTAGGTTTAGAAGTTTCTACTTAGCATGAGAGTAGTAACCCAACAAGCCCTATGCAACTCCATTATCCAAACGAGGAGATTCTCTCTTTCATCTCTATTCCCAACCTCTGTACAATAAGGGTATTAGCCTATGGAGCAGGGGATAACTTTATGATTGCGTTCATACTCTTACGACAAAGTTAAACAGGTGGAGTGATTTGGCGAAAAAGAGAACTGCTAGCAAAATACAGCTTGCCGTGGGACCCGGCACAACCAGCGTCTACAAAACTGGAAGTTGGAAATCCTATAGCCCTAAGCTAGGCGAGCGAGTGGCGTCGTGCACTAACGCGTGCCCCGTTCACATAGATATACCTGGCTGCTTACTCCTAGTTGAAGAAGGAAAGTTCGAGGAAGCCCTCGCCCTGATAAGAGACAGATCTCCCTTTCCATCGGTTTGCGGTCGCGCCTGCTATCACTTCTGCGAATCCAAATGCACTCGAGGAGATGTGGATGAACCAGTTGCCATAAGATCCCTTGAGCGCTTTGTAGCTAGTTTTGAGCCCAAGTCAAAGGGGATACTGGTCTCTGTAGGGAAACCTAGAGGTAAGAAGGTTGCAATAGTGGGCTCGGGTCCAGCCGGTTTGACCGCAGCCTACTTTCTCGCCAAGATGGGATACCGAGTTACTGTTTTCGAGAAGATGCCCGTTGCAGGCGGCCTTATGTACACGGGGATCTTGGACTACCGTTTGCCTAAGAAGGTGCTCCAGTTTGAAATCGACCTGATTAAAAGGCTGGTCGACATCAGGACGAACACATGCGTAGGAAAAGACATCACCATACCTGACCTCCTGAAGCAGGGATACAAGGCGATCTTCATTGCCGTGGGCATGCATGGCAACATTAAACTGGATGTTCCTGGAGAGGACTTGGAAGGAGTCCTTTACGGAACCTCCTTCATACAGGACGTAAACCTAGGCAAGGGGGTGCAGCTAGGTAAAAGGGTGGCTGTCATCGGTGGCGGCAACGTAGCAATAGACTCAGCCAGAGCCGCCCTAAGGCTTGGGGCTAAAGACGTCTACGTGATATACCGAAGATCAAAAGATGAGATGCCTGCTAAAACCGAGGAAATAGAGCACGCTAGGGAGGAGGGCGTCAAATTCATGTTTTTAACCAATCCTAAGAGGATACTTTGCGGCGAGAAAGGCTGCGTTGGAAAATTAGAGTGCATCAAGATGCAGCTCGGTGAACCCGATGAGTCAGGCAGGCGCAGACCCATACCAGTGCAGGAATCCGAGTTCATGGTAGATGTGGACACTGTTATAGTGGCGATTGGCCAAACCATCGATCCATCCTTTGCTGAGGGCAGTCCCCTCAAGGTTCAAGCAGGGAAACCTTTGTCCGCAGACCCTGACACATTGGCAACTGATGTGCCGGGAATTTTTGCTGGGGGGGATGTCGTTACGGGACCCGAGTCGGTTGTGGAAGCTATGGCAGCTGGAAGAAAGGCTGCGATACAGATAGGTCATTACCTGAAAGGCGAGCCCTTAGAGTCAGAGAAAGAGCTTCAGGTAGTGGACCCCAAGGATATTGACATCTCTAGGATTCTTTCGTTAAGGGATATGAGTCTCAAGGTAAGGTCCAAGATGCCGAAACTTAAGCCCGGGGAAAGACTTGATAACTTCAAGGAGGTTGAGTTGGGTCTAACAAAGGAGACGGCTCTCTATGAGACTGAGAGATGTCTTCGATGCGGTACTTGCTTCGGATGCAACGAATGTTGGATCTTCTGCCCAGATGCAGTTATCTGCGAGAGGAACGGCGTGTTCGAGATCGACCTAGATTATTGCAAGGGATGCGGCATCTGCGCCAACGAGTGTCCAGTAAAGGCTCTGTTAATGGTTCCGGAGGGAGGCTAATATGGGTCGGTTGGAGATCATGCAAGGGGGGGCTGCCGTTGCCAATGCCGTTAAGAACTGCGAACCCAATGTCATTGCTGCATACCCCATCACGCCTGCGACGATCATCGTTGAAAGCTTGGCTGAGTTCGTAGCCGATGGTATATTGAAGGCAGAATACATCAATGTCGAGAGTGAGCACTCAGCCATCTCCGCACTCATAGGTGCCAGCTCGGTGGGAGCCAGAACCTTCTCTGCCACATCATCTCAAGGACTCGCCTTGATGCATGAGGCACTGTTCAATGCCTCCGGGCTGCGACTTCCCGTGGTAATGGTTGTAGCCAATCGTGCCCTCAGTGCGCCGCTCAGCATCTGGAACGACCAGCAGGACTCTATATCTCAGAGGGACTCAGGGTGGATTCAACTATACGCGGAGGACGTTCAGGAGGCTGTGGACATGTGCGTACAGGCATACCGCGTGGCGGAAGATCCCAAGGTGCTCTTGCCAGCTATGGTTTGCATGGACGGCTTCATTTTGACCCATGTCTACGAACCAGTGGAAATACCGCCT
>CAYPFQ010000034.1:0-8643 GCA_964410135.1 uncultured Candidatus Bathyarchaeia archaeon | reverse complement strand
CATTCCTAAGTTCCTCATGCGTAGTTACAGAGAATTCTCGCATGAGCTCCCGTTCAAACCAATCGCTAAACTCAGGGGATACTGGAAGCTTTATGCCAAGCCTTTGAGTTATGCGCAGGAAACAGGGCAATATACAACCTCGAAGATACACGATGAAGACTCTGGTTCTTAGGCGTTTCTCTTACGATGTGCGATTGCCTTTAATCAAAGTTCAGTTTCAATCATCGTTAAATCAAATTTCAAGGGATGTGAATTGCGACTACTAAAGCGTACTCTTTTAACTGTTCTCCTGTTAGCTGTTCTCACGAGCGCGCCTAGCACGGCCGCTGTTAATGTTAGCGCTCAATCTTCTGTTCAACCTAGTTCTCCTCTAAAAACTCCCGCCATCTTGCACCTTGATGCACATGAGTATGTGGCGGATTTCACGATTATCTGTCAAAGTGGTGGATTGACTACAATGGCGGTTGAGGTAGCTATCTTTCAAAACGTTAACGCACCATTTAACATAAATTCTGGATATTTTCAGAGGGTTCATTTTCAAACCTTTGAGCCAACCCCAACATCTTACCGCATCGATGCTTATGGCAACGTCTACGCCCAATACAGCCTATCGTTCAGAGGAGTTTTCACAATCACAGCCCATGTCAAGATGACCGAACTCGGGTCCTTAGTTTTTCTGCAATCCAAAGACGTTAAGGGGCTGAACGAGATTCCAGTGGGAATTAGGGATTTGTATACAGTCCCTGAACCGCTCATCGAGTCGAGCAGCCCTTTGATCATCTCAAAGGCTAACGAGTTGGCTGCTGGGAAAACTGACGTTTACACAATCACACAACAGGTGTTCAATTTTGTATATTCCAACATTAAATACAAAGTGATGAAAGAGCCGAAAGGTGCGATTTGGGCATTACAACATGGAGAAGGCGATTGCTCTGAGCATTCATCTCTCATGGTCGCTCTTCTGCGCGCTTTAGGTATTCCTGCAAGAATCAACGCTGGCTTTGGATCAAAATCTGAAATAGGCAGTTTTAAAGATGCGCATGCCTGGGTTGAAGTTTTTATGCCTAGTATAGGTTGGATTCCTTTCGATCCAACTTGGAATATCTATAGTGGCTGGAGACACATAGCTCTTCTACGCCACTGCAATGAAGTCGCAGGTCCTCGTATGTACAATTATACGGTGTATAAAGGTCCCACTCCCACTGTAGATCTGAGTCTCACAGTTAACAAACTCTCTTTCTCACCATTCTCAGATCAACTGTTCATTGGTTATGACAACTTTCTTGTATTTGCACGATCTCTAATGACTGGCAACTCTCCAATCCCATCTTCAAACGTCACAATTTATCCTAGTCAAAGTTTTAATTGCAGTATCTTTTACTCTGGCATCTATATTCAGCTAACAAATGAGTTCCGCGACTTTATCACAGTTATAGACTACGCTGAATGGAGCACATTCCCACCAAGTAGTGGGAAAACCGTGATCAGTGGGACATCGTTATTATTTTATCTGCCGCCGATCCTCAAGAGTTCCTCCAATCTAGAATATGCTGTGAATTCAACTTTTGTTGGCAGTTTGCCTACCTTGGTAATCTACGTAAGCCTGCATGCTGCCGGAGGCGCATCTCTCATGGTTGTACTCTACTGTATTCCCATTCTCTCTCTAGTGCTTATAATGGTCGCCGTCGTTGGATTGGGCGGAATAGTGTTATACCTAAAGCGAAAGTCATCAGAGAAAAAGTAACAGTAACTGGCATCTATCATACGGTCTTCCTGGGCTTTACTCCAAAGATTTGGCAAAGGATATCGTACAGCTCTTGTCCGCCTTCCATACGGGCGAAGAGTTCCTTTTCAGCAATCAACATCTTACCAACGGCCCGGTACACCCTTCTCCACTCAGCCTCTTTCCACATGATTCGAAAGTTCTTCATCTCTATCCATGCGCGAAAGACTAGGACGATGAACATCGCCACTGTTACGCTGAGGTTCAACAGGTAGATGTTAAACATGGTCAGCTCGTCCACCTAATCCCCCCTAAAATTCATCATAATTTGTAATTTCATATTAAATCGGAATTTAACCTTAATATACATGAAAAATCATGATAAATCCTTTTAGGAGCTAAAAATTTTGTCCGAAGAACTTTCAGAATGGTTTTCGGGTCGGCGTGCATCTATAGTATTTGACCTGATCCAGGAACACGTAGGCAAAGTCGAGGACACTGTTACCGAGCTGGATCGAGCTTTAGGTTTAGCAACTCAGGGTAAAAAAAAGGATGTATCACACGCTGTCAAAAGACTATATGAGGATGAAGAAGAAGCCGACAGGATTAGGCGCAGGATAGTTGAAGAGCTAGCAAAAGGAGAGCTTAAGGCTAAGGAACGCGAGGATCTAGCCCACCTTGCGAGAAGGACTGATATTATAGCGGACTGGGCTAAAGATGCGGCTTGGAACCTTGAAACCTTGGTCACGGCTAACGTTAAGGTCCCATCCAAAATTTGGACAATGTTGGTAAAGATTGGAGACACTTTAGTTCAAGAGGTACGGGCATTTAGAAAATCCATAGCCAACCTTGTAATGGATGTAGATGCAGCGTTAGAATCCGAGCTCAGAGTGGAGGAGCTTGAACACAAAATCGATGAGAATTATCACGCTACAAAGAAGATGTTCCTTGAATTAGCTAAAGACCTTGACGCCCCAGCGTTCATGCTTCTACGAGACCTGCTTAAAGATCTAGAACAGGTAGCTGACTTCTGTGAAGATGCAGGCGATATGGTTCGAAGCATTGCAATCCGACTTAAAAGTCCCTGAGTAGGACCAGTGTGACCTGTAATATTGTAAACTGGAAACATGCCTAGCCATTTCTAAGCTCTCGCGCTTTTCTAATTGCCAGCTTCTAATGAGCAATTAGGGTAACAGTTCTGAGGACATCTGGAAGCTTTCTAGCCTTTAGGTTGGCATTATCTAATTGCTTTAGTGGCCCTTCTATCTTTGCGACTACGTCGAATTCTCCGTAGACCACATCAGCCTCGACTACGCCCGGTATGTTCTTAATCTTTCGAGCTATTTCATGTTCCTTTCCGACGGCTACTACCATTAGCATATATGCCTTAGCTGGCGTGTTGCTTTTCTTTGCCATATTCGCACCTACGTTTAATGAAATGTTACTTAGTGATTGACTATAGTACTAATTTTTATGCCTTTTTAAGAAGGCATTGATCGCATCTCAGCTTTCTACAATAGTCTCTTCCCTGTCTCACTAAAGCAGCTTCAAAGTTGGCGAAATCCCTGTCTCTAACCTTGTTTTTATTCCAGATTGTTTTAAGAGTCATGAGAATCTTCTTTTTCTCTTTTTCATCACAGCCATCGAGTTTTGTTAAATTCAGTTTCCTAGCAGCCAAAATAACTAATTCTGTGGGTAGAGGGTCTGCTTTTGTCCAGATGCCTCGAAGTTCACGTAGGAAGATATTTGTGGTAACATCTCCAATACCTTTGCCAAGCCCTTTGATTCGGCGTTCTAAATCACGAGGGTCCGCAGCTTGATTATGCAGTTCATTCAAGTTTCCACCATACTCTTCTTTGAGAGCTTTCATTATCTCTAACAACTTAGTCGCAGTTTTGAAGTCATACCGCACATATCCTCCAGCATCAAGTATATCTACCAGCCCATCCCAGCCAGTAGCCAGAATTTTATCTGGAGTTATAACCTTCCTCTTTTCGAACTCGCGATAAGTGTTAATAGCGATTGTCTCGGTGATCCTCGCCCCGAACAATATCGAAGCCAAAAACCACTTGAAGATTTCACTCGACTTACTGCTCTTAAGGTCAATTCCAAGCATAATCGAAAACTTTTCCCCTAACTTCTCCGTGAGGCTTCTAACTAGAGCCTTTTGTGTGAGCAAGAGCTTCGCCAATAAAAAGTTCTAGGCTGTGGATTAGTTAAGTGTTTAAGCGCACTATAATCGTTATTTGTCGAAAAACGCATCGTCTCTATGGCAAGGGTTAAGAGCACCCGCCCACGCATTTCCTTAAACTATTGGTGGCTTAAATTGAAATGACCGCTAAATTTTCCACGAGAGAGATTACGATAACAATTATCTCCGCTGCTCTTTACGCTGTGGCCATTGCAATTACGGCTCCAGTACCAACTCCATGGGGGGTTGGACATTTTAGACCAGGCGTAGTGGTTCCAGCTTTTTTTGCTGTTGCCTGCGGCGCTTGGGTAGCTGGGCTCGGCGCAGCCCTCGGCACATTTCTAGGAAGCTTTATTCTTACAGCTGTAGGCACAGGCTTAGGACCTGTGGCAAGCCTAGTCTCAGGCTCTCCAGGAAATTTCGCTGCCTTTTATCTCTTGGGCTGGTTCACATCAAAATACAGGTCTTGGCGTTCCTTCATCTGGGGCAGCTTCATATCCATATTGGTCGGCAATTTGATCGCAGCCACAGGTGTTATGATCTGGCTGACCTTTTTCGTGCCGAGATGGGCGCCTTGGCCGTTAGATGTTAAGCTAGCCACCATCTTTGGGCTTACTCTGTTCTGGCTTGTAACTATGCAACCCTTCGTCATTTCAATTGTCCCCATCATAATGAAAGCTGCAACTCCAATCTTAGGTGAAACAGTTAAAACTACCAATTTAGCTTGGAAAAAGCCGTCAGATGTTCTGTATCCATCTCTTGGGGTAGCAATGGTCCTAGCGGCACTCTTCGCTTGGGTTTCATTTACTCCTCTGGGAGATTTTCTATTCGCAAAAGTTGTTAGCCCAGAGTTTACGCTCTGGGTTAAAGCACTATTTTTGATCACAGCGGTTATCATGGTACTCTTTGGATTTGCAGCTTCAATACTTCTCGGCCGAGCTGAAAAATAGAATTAGCAAACTACTTCAACAGTAAGGGTCTCGGTCGCGTAATCTCGCATAGTGAAATAAATAGAGTCCAGCGTAGCCGGTCCAAGAGCCAAACCTGCGGCGGAGGAAACATCCTGCTTGGTTTACAGTCATAGCCTTCTTGTATACTTGTTGAACAATTCGATGCGTCCAGACATCAACGGGTGCAGCTTGAGTAGACCCCAAACCGTAGAGAAGAAAGCAGTCAGCAACTTTAGGACCTACTCCGCAAATTTTAAGCAGAGTTTTTCGTGCCTCATTGAAATCCATGTTCGATAACTCAGTCAAATCCATCTCCCCTTCAGCCACTAGCCTTGAAGCAGTTAGAATGTAACGGGTTCTGTATCCAGCCTTACACGACCTTACAGCCCTTTCTCCAGCCCTCACCAATGAGGCTGGCTCTGGGAATGTATAAAAAATAGATCCATCCGGAAATCTCACCTTCCGTCCGAATCTTTTCTTAATCAACTGGATCGTGTTATTCCAACGCTTTATCGAAGTATTCTGAGAAGCGATGGAGCAGATGAGAGCTTCAAAGGTGTTGGATGCCAGCATCAGCCTTAACCCACGTAATCGGTTAAAGGTGATTGCCAATGGGTCGCTCCTAAACTTTAAATAAAATTCGTTAAGTTCGTCGTCAAGTCGAAGGATCCTGGTCAAATAATTCTTGATGTCAATAGTGATAGCCGAGCTCTCAGGACGCATTCCTACTATTTCAACATGTAACGCTGGTTTTTCAACAGTTCCCACTTGACGTAGCTCATATTTTATAAGTTGACTACTTATCTCCTCAGCGTCCCAAAATCCATCATTCACCTTAAACCAACAGGCTTCTGAAGTTTGCCCACTCAGTACGGTGTCGCTTAAATTAAATGGCCCATTAATCTCATCTGGTCTTATGGTAATCTCAAATTTTTTCGGCGTTACAATGTCCCCGCTAACCCGATTAAATTAATATTAGCTAACTCTATTATTAGTTAATTAAAGAAATTACTATTGGAGGCGCAAGAAACTTGTGCATGCGCGGAGGAAAGAAGAAGGCAAAAAAGAAGTCCGATTGATAGCGATCCCTTCTAAAACAACCATCCAGTTACATCGGACTTTATGTAATGTCCTGTGATTGGAATTTCCTGTCCACAGCTAGGGCATTTTCCAGCAGGAGTAACCGCATATTTTAGTACAGCAAAGCCATACCGCTTTATGAGTAGTTCACCGCAGTTGTGGCAATAAGTATCCTCCAACACATGCCCTGGCACATTTCCAAGATAAACATAATGGACTCCCTCCCTCTTCGCGATCCCATGAGCTTTTTCCAAAATCTCAACCGGAGTTCTGGATCTATCTCTCATCTTGTAGGCTGGATAAAACTGGGTGAAATGCAGTGGGGCATCTGGACCCGCCTCTTTTAGATGTCGTCGGGCTATCTCCCTCAGACACTCATCATCGTCATTCACATCAGGAATTACAAGTGTGACAACCTCCACATGCATTCCCAGCTTCTTCGCCTCACCCACATTCCTCCATACGATATCGACATCCGCTCCACAGTACTTCTGAACCGCTTCTTTATCGCCCTTCATGTCAAATTTAATCGCATCCATTCCAGCGTCTCTAAGCATTTTAAGCGCTCTGAGGGTTTCATAGCCATTTGATACAAAAGTATTGTAAAGCCGATGCTGACGAGCGATAGGAAAAACATCTAGGCTGTATTCGAACAGCAGAGTGGGCTCGTTGAATGAGATGGAAGTTCCCTTGCATTGTTCTCGAATGGTGATGTTGACAAGCTCTTTAGGGCTTATGTAATTGGCTTTTTCAGGCTTAGGTGGGTTTTTGCTGATGTCATTATTCTGACACCACGGGCAGGTAAAGTTGCAGCTCCATGTACCAACTGTTAAGGCATAGCTTCCAGGCCAAAAGTGAAAGAATGGTTTTTTCTCGATCGGGTTAGCCGCCATCGACGGAATGTCCCCATAAACAAGACTGTAAAGTTTTCCATCGATGTTAATTCGAGTTTTACAAAAACCAACTTCACCTATGGAGATGAAGCATTTTCTCTCACAAACTCCACACCGAGTCTTGTCCTTAGCCAATCGCTCATAGAGAGGGCTCTCGCATACATTAGGGTATTCCAAAAGTTTTCTCGATACCCGAGTTTTCTCATTTGCCATATTCTGTCAACGGATACTTGGAGAACTCAATCCTTTAAACTAAATGGAGACGAAGTCGTCAGCTCTCGTGTTCTTCGCGTTAAAACGTAGATTTAAATAGCTGGCTTGTTAGGGACTTAACCCCGTTAAAAAACATTAGGCGATGTCGGTTGAAGTATAAGGTCGAGGTTGATAGAGAAGGATGCACAGCCTGTGGCTCATGCTACAATACGGATCCCACTCATTTTGAGAGCACTATTGAAGGAAAATCGAAGGTTGTAGGCGGAACGAGCAACGGCAAATCAACAGGTAACTTTGACGATGATAAGATTGAAGACGCCAAGGCTGTGGCTGATGCATGCCCAGTGAAGGTTATAACAGTCACCGAAATCTAGAGAGCAGGACTAATTCCATGATCAAACCAAACAGCTGAGACCAAGTTCTACGGTGTCTGTAATGGCGAGGTCAAAGCAATTAGGCGGGGTGGCATTAACAGTAATTATTCTCGGCGTCGTAAGTTTTCTAACCGACCTAAGCAGCGAAATGATCCTGCCACTGCTTCCACTTTTCTATATTTCGCTTGGCGCAGATATGGCTGTTGTTGGTTTGATTGAAGGAATTGCCGAGAGCACTGCAAGCATAATGAAAGTTATCTCCGGCTGGTTTTCGGACAGAACTAGAAAGAGAAAAACGCTCGTTTTCTCCGGCTATTCAATGTCAGCTGCGTCAAAGCCGTTTTTCGCATTGGCTACAACTTGGCAACATGTTCTGGTAGTCAGGTTTACAGAAAGAATTGGTAAGGGGATTAGGGATCCGCCAAGAGACGCCATGATTGCGGATTCAAGTAAGATGGGAGTGCGTGGGAGGGCTTTTGGGTACCACCGTGCTTTGGATACTGGTGGCGCGATCCTTGGACCCTTAGCCGCAGCAATACTATTCCCACTTCTCGGGTTTAGAAACATCTTTCTAACAGCAACAATCCCCGCAGCAATAGCGGTGCTTCTCATCTTAACCTCTGTCAAGGAAATCAGAGCTAAAGGCCAGACTAAGCCCAGACAACTGAGCAGGCTCAGCCTGAAACGTTTCAGCAGCGAATTCAAAGTCTTCATTTTTGTTGGAATGCTTTTTACGCTAGGTAATTTCAGCTACGCTTTCATGTTATTGCGAGCAAATGGTTTAGGCATATCCTCTGCATTGGTACCGCTCGTATATCTGCTGTTCAATGTAGTTTACGCAGTTTTAACAATTCCAGCAGGCATTTTATCTGATCTACTTGGTAGAAGGGGGCTCATCAGTTTAGGCTATGCCATTTTCGGTGCAATGTGTTTCGGTTTTGCGTTTGCAACTCACTCAATTCATGCAGTCGTCTTATTTGCTGTGTATGGTATGTCTATGGCAATAACCGACACATTGCAACGTACCTACGTTTCAGATCTGGTTCCATCCGAACTTAGAGGAACCGCATTTGGCATATTCCATACCGTTGTAGGTGTGGCTACGCTACCCGCAAGTTTGATCGCCGGATTTTTATGGCACTATTATGGGGCTACAGCCACATTCATTTACGGGTCTGCGCTCACGTTTTTGGCAGCATTGGTTTTGATTTTTGGACTA
>CAYPFQ010000033.1:5739-8657 GCA_964410135.1 uncultured Candidatus Bathyarchaeia archaeon | reverse complement strand
TCTTCTAACAATCAATCTAAATAGCGCGTTACATTTTCTAAATGAATCTCGAACATATTACCAAACAGGTAACTACCACCTTGCCATAATCCGCGCAAATAACTCCACCAAGCTCTCAAATAGCATAGTTTCTAGCGCTAACGAGCTTAGGGCAATAACCATTCAAGAAACAGCATCCAGGCAGAATGTTACGATCTTCAGCATAATTGTTATTATCTCAATCCTCTGCGTTTTGGGCTATTATGGATGGAAATGGGGAGCTCAACGTAGCCGCAAGAAATTGATGAAAATGCGAGTTGGAGTGGTAAAATAGTGGCCAGACTCGAATTAACAGAAGACACGACTGTGGTTCTCGCTGTCGGTTTAGCAGCAATGCTGGTTTTAGCAACCGTGGCCTACACCTATACCCAGCCGAGACCATACAAACACTTCTTTGAAATCTATCCTCTTGGGCCAGGGAAGATGGCTGCAAATTATCCCACAAAAATAGAGGTGGGTAAACCAACCAATATTTGGCTTGGCGTTAGCAACCACATGGGACGGGTTGAGTACGTTCTCGTCTATGTTAAAATTGGAGCAAATGCCACTGCAATCCCGAATGATATTACTCTAACTCCCTCCCCAGTAACTCCCTATAAACAAATTGAGTACTTCTTAATGGACAATCAAACTCAGATATTCCCTGTTTCAATAGCCATAAACAAGCCCGGGCTCAATTACAACGTGATGTTCGAGCTATGGCATTATAACGAAACTGCGGGAGGCTTTCGTTACGCTTGGCATGACGGCTCTGTCTACCGAGCTACTTGGTCCCAAATCTGGCTTAATGTGACAGCATAGCAGTAGGGTTCACGCTTTGCGAAAATGGAAAATCTTACTTGCTTTAACCTTAATCTACACATCCTCACTTGGCGTCCGCCTCATTCCTTCAATCTACTACGATCTACCCTATGGCTACGACTTCTGGGAAGGATTGATGCACCTCGGCCCAATCATCGAAAATGGGCATTTCAGTTCAGCCCCTCCGCAAGGTCCAATTTTCTATCTCCTCCTAGTCGGAGCAAGCCTTATACTCGGGCCCAAGGTTTTCACAGTTTTCACATATTTTGTGCCGTTCGCTTCATCAGCCGCAATCTTTTTCGTATACCTGTTCACACGTAAAATTGCCAACGAAAATTCAGCGTTAATCGCAGCGCTAATTACTGCTGCTGCCGGAATATTTGTCCATCAAACAACTCTTCCAGTACCCGAATCCCTCGGGCTGACATTTCTGGCCCTCTTCATCTACCTACTTTACACTGTTCTCACTGAGGGTGATATGCGTAAGTTCTTTTTACTCATGCTAATCGTCATCATCATAGTGTTGACTCACCACCTAACTTCATTCTTCATGCTCTTAACTCTCGCATTACTATGTCCAGTTGTACTCGCTTCGAAAAAGCTCAGCCTCAAAATGTTAACGCCGGTCATAATTTTCTTCGCTTCCCTACTCCTTACATCAGTATGGTGGTTCTTCGGGATTCCAGTCGTATCAATGTTCTTTGAATTCATATTCGAAGCATCAGCTGAATCTTGGATCCTTGGAGCAATCTTGGCGCTAATATGTTTGTTTCTGGGGTATCGCGTGGTGTTCGGATGGGAGAAATTAAGAACCTATTTCGCTGGAAGAGAAATCAAAATAAGTCTAATTATAACGCTCACCTTTGCCATAGGCTTCGCAATTGCTACAAGTCTATGGTTGCCTATGGCCATCGAATATCACCTTTCCCCCCTATACCAAATCTACTACACTCTTCCCTACGCGGCAGCACTCTTATTCCCAGGGCTTATCGGATTATTCATCCACTATAACAAAACAAAGGAATCGTGGAAACGCTTCTATCCTATAGCGTGGATTATCGCGCCGCTCGCATCCGCATGTTTTCTTTTAGCCTCATCAAGCTGGGGCGCCCTCAGCTACAGGCATCTTGCCTTCATCTTTCTAGGAGCATTTCCAATGGTTGGGTACGGATATCATTTCATATGCAAAACCGGAGACCTCAAACTTAGACTCGTAAAAGGCTTCACAATCGCCTATATCGCCCTCCTAATCGGCCTCCTTTCGTTCCCTCCACCTCAATTTCTAGTTGGGCTGGATGAAGCCTACTATTATCCCGAAGTTCAAGCAGCAAATTGGATCCCAAATTACATTCCTAAACCAACTACATTTGACTCGGATCATCGCATGGGCGTGGTAATTCGATTCACAACTGGACAGCGGGTTTATCTCGGAAACGAAACCTCCTGGCTTGGGGAGGTAAGCCAAATGGGCTCTATAACGCAGATAAACCAGACCATAAAATACCTCGTCATCACGGAGGCTATGCTCAAATACACGGTTGTAGGCGGCTTCTTGAGAGAAAGTAAACCTCTCCCCGCAACAGCAACGGACTACCTAAACCGAAGTCCGTCCATAACCCGAGCCTACAGCTCCAACCTTGTAACTATATACAAAAAATCGTAAACCACACTCATTTTTGTAAGTGCGTTAATTCCTCAGCCTCTTGCACGTATTGCGCGAATGTATAGTCTTCCTTTTTTATGAAATGGAGCCCCAGCTCTCCATATAGAACTTTAACGATTTGTTCTTCTATCATTAAAGCTCCTGAACCGAATATCTTACTCAAAGCCTTGGCAAGTTTCTCAGGCTTTTCCATGTTACTCCTTCCCACATGGTATAGGATGGCTTTTGCCGCGCTGTTACCTACCATTTTTTTTAAGGTGCGCTCGACACATTTTTCGAAGAGTAACTCGAACGATGGCTTATCCGTTTGTGATGGCTGAAAAGGCGAAGCATTACAGAACCTCATTTTGGGCCCTCATAGAAAAGATAGCAATTTGCTATCTTTTTTCTAACAAATCAGAGAAAAAGCTTCGGC
>CAYPFQ010000033.1:0-5729 GCA_964410135.1 uncultured Candidatus Bathyarchaeia archaeon | reverse complement strand
TTCGGCTCTATATGTTTGTAACTTTTTATAATATTATAAACCATTTGAAATTTTACCCACTGTTGAAAATTTTAATTACATGGAACCTTGGCTTTCCCTCCTAAACTTCTAAGCGTTTCCGTGTCAGTTGCGATTTCAGGAGGGTTTAAACTCTATGTGGCTTTTATTTTGGCTGGTATAATGCCGGATCTATTAACATGCGTTGCAGCTACCTTCATAATTTATGCTGTATACACATTTGACCGGGCTGCTAAATCTAAAGAAGACGAGATCAACCGGGGAGGATTGTGTGCCTCTAGTAGTAAGTGGGTATACGTAGTGATTTGTGGATTTTTGCTGACTAGCATCATAATACTAAGCGCCTATTCTCCTCTACTGGTTTTATTTCCCTTAATGATGGGCTTGATTTACAGTAAAGGTATCAAGATTAAGGATATGTCATTGAAGCTCAAAAGAGGTCTTGGAGTAAAAAATCTCGTTGTATCTTTCACATGGTCGATGACAATCGTATTGTTCTTACAATTTTGGATTAAGAATTTCTTCGTCCTATTTTCAATTGGGGCATTCTTCTTTTTCAAGAGCTTCATTGTTACAGTGATCTGCGATTTCAGGGACATAAAAGGGGATTCTACAACAGGCTTGGCAACTTTGCCTGTCAAGTTTGGAGAATGGAGCACAAAAAAGTTGCTTCTAACTATTCATATGCTCCTGCATTTTTGGATGGCGATTGCTGTCCTCCTTCAGTTTATACAATTCGAGCCGGCTATATTGATTTACAGCTGGATGATAGGGTTTTTTTACATTTTATTTTATGCTTCATCAAAAAGTAGAAGTGCGATTTTTAGAGAAATTGCCACATATGGGGAATGGATAATCGCAGTTATTTTACGACAGGCCACGTACTTTTTCTGAGCGCTCTTTATAGTACTTGAATAGATCTTCGCCCCATTTGATCGCACTTTTGTCGAAGCTAACAATGCTATTGTGGACATCATAGTTGCCGTCTTTCAAGAAAAGCCCCATATTAATCAAAATATTTGTGACAGTGAAAGCGACCTCAGGCTTTTCATCGCATATCATGAATTCAACTTTCTTATATTGTAAGCCTTTTTCCAACATGGGTCTATACTCTCTTGTGATCCTATCAAATACGTCTCTTGTTACAATAAGCGCTATTGGGATGTCCTTCTTTGCGAGTTCCAAGTACGCACGAGGATATTCGGGGTGAAATATAGGCGAAACACCTTTTATGCTGGTTGATTTGAGAAGATTTTGCATGTACTCCCTGTGAGGTTCGAATACTTCGGTAGGATCACTTCTGACTATCCTGTAGTCCCCTAATTCATGAATTCTTTTTTGAAATTCTAGGGGAATTCCCTTTATTCGATGCCTATCCCAAAAATTCTCATTTCCCTCAAATATGCTTAAAGTTTCAACTAGTCGGTTGAAGCAACTGGCGATTAGTTCTCCGATATCTGTTAGGATATATTCCCTTCCTACTTGATGTAATAGGCGTTTTTGTTCCATTATTCTAATCTGAGGGATGATTTCTGGAGATGTAACGTTGAAATAATCTCTGAGATCGCTCAGTGTTTTGGGGCCTTCTCTCAACAAAAGGAGAATGCGTCTCCTTTTTTCGGAGAGGGTAATAACATCTAATAGTTCTCCAGGCTTCATCAAATCCCTGCCCGACTGAAAATATTGGCTATTTCGTGATTATCATCCATCACAACACTATTTGTAAAGCTTTTCATTTATGGAAAAATTATTAACGAATCAAATTTGATTGTATAGCAGAAATTTGAAGCTCAGTTTTAGGAGGAAAAACTTTGGATAACGCATTGGTCTGGCGTGGAATAATTGTAGTAATCGCTGGCTTTGTCTTACGGTCCTCACCAACCATTTTTGATATTCCAATGTCTGAGTGGGTGGGTCCTGCATTGATCCTGATCGGACTCGTAGGAATCGCTGTTGGATGCGCCAAGAAGAAGCCTTAGCATGGGATAAACTCGCGGTGTTTTTGTTGAGGCCAACGGTCGGCTTGTTTGTGGGAAGATTCCAACCCTTACATAGGGGGCACCTAGAAGCTATCAAGGACTTAATGAAAAAAGTAGACGAACTCGTTATAGTTATCGGAAGCTCGCAGTACAGCCACACATTAGAAAATCCCTTTACGGCTGGTGAGCGTGTGAAAATGGTTCGGCTTGCCCTGGCTGAGACAGGCATCGACGCCGGGCGGTGTTACATTATCCCTGTAGCCGACGTAAACGTCCATAACATCTGGGTTGCACATGTTGTGGCTCACACCCCTCGCTTTGACGTTGTATTCACTAACGAACCGCTCACCCGCAGGCTGTTCATTGAGGCAGGGTTCAAAGTAAAACCCATAAAGTTCCATGATCGCGGGCGCTGCTCTGCCACAAACATCAGGGAACGGATGCTGAAAGGTAAAAGCTGGGAGGCACTTGTTCCCAAAAGCGTAGCCAAGTTCATTAAACAGATTAATGGCGCGGAACGGTTACGCGAACTCCAAGTCTGATGCAGCCTAGTGACTTGTTGTTATTGGCGTGATTTTCACTAGCTCTCCTTGCTTAATTCCAAGTTTTTCGCTTGCATTTCCCATGTTGACTGAGAGTTCAAGGAAGTTATGGCTTCCAATTATGGCGAGTGGGGCTCCCTTTTCCGTTTCGCCGTAAGCCTTGCAAAGTTTCAGCTTCAACATCTTCTTTCCCACCTCAATCTTAAGCGAACATCCTTCTGTAAGGTTGATTTTCTCGATCAAGCTCGCTGGGATATTTGTGATGATATTGCCAAAACCATCTATATGCAGGATTTCCCCCGCGATTTCTCTTCCTTTTACAATAGGCTTGGTAAAACTCGGTTTCTCGTAACTCTCAATCTTCGGGCCAAATTCTTTTGGCTTTACGTTATTCGCAAGATGTGCTGCAACTGGAGCGAAGACGTCTCTTCCATGAAACGTCCTTGACACATTTGGAAGCATATACCGCTTGTTGGTGATATGGTAGACATTGGCTATGCCTTCGGTTTGTGCTGAAAGAATTAGAATGCCATTATCAGGTCCCACATAGAGGCTTCTCTCTGTTTCAATGATGATCGCGCGTCGCTTGGTGCCTACCCCAGGATCCACGACTGCTAAGTGTATCGTATTTTTGGGGAAGTACGGAGCTGCTGAGGCTAGGAAGAATGCGCCCATGCGTAGATTGAACTTTTCTACTTCGTGGCTGATGTCCACTATCTTAGCCTCTGGGCAAATTGATAGAATAACCGCCTTCATTTCCGCCACATACGGATCTTTCAAGCCGAAATCTGAGAGCAATGTTACAACTTTCAAACGAGAGCCTCAAGTTGAGTTATTTCAATCTATGTTTCAAGGTTTTCTATCGTCGGTTCTGGTGACTCTTCAAACGATGAACAGTTTCATCGATCTCTCATCTTTAAATGGGGTGTGGAGATTGAGGGATTGGTTGGGATGTGGAGCGGTTGATGGCAGTTAAGGCTGTAAGGTTTCATTATACGCCTAGAGAGGATATCCTAAACCTTCTCAGGGCGTTCAGGGATATGGTTAACGAGGCTTTGCGGATAAGCTTCGAGAAGAAGCCTCGAACAAGGTTTCAGCTGATAGCGATGGCTTACTGGGATTTTAGGGAACGCTACAGTTTGCACAGCCACTACATTATTAACGCTTGCGAATGCGCCTTCGCCATGCTGAGGAATAAGCGGTGGAAGAAACGCCCTTACGCTAAACATCTCTTCCTAAAGCTGGACAATCAGACCTATCGCCTCGACTATATGCTGCTCAGGATACCTACGACTCCTAGAAACTTCATCGTCATTCCGCTGAAAGGTGGCGAATACCAGCTTTCCTTTCTCCGCGACCCAACCCTCAAGAGAGGCTCGATTACGATCACTGACTCCACAGTGGTTTTAGCTGTCTCCAAGACCGCTAAGGTGGTTGAACCTCTGAGCAAAGCTGTTGCCTACGATGTTAACGAGAAAAACATAACTTCATCAGAGGGAGACAGATACAACTTATCGGACGTAGCTGGCGTTAAACACCAGTATTCTAGGATTAGAGTCTCCATAGCAAAGAATACGTACAGGGATAATCGGATAAAACAGAGGCTTCTATCAAAATACGGTAAGAGAGAAAAAAGGCGGACAATCCAAGCCTTACATAGAGTTTCTAAAACGATTGTGGAGAAGGCTAAGCAATCGAAATCAGCTATAGTTCTTGAGAGACTGACCAACATACGAAAATCTGCTATGAAAGGAAATGGTTTAGGA
The DNA here is from genome assembly GCA_964410135.1 of uncultured Candidatus Bathyarchaeia archaeon. Lineage (GTDB taxonomy): Archaea > Thermoproteota > Bathyarchaeia > RBG-16-48-13 > CAYPFQ01 > CAYPFQ01. Next base: position 1,424 of record CAYPFQ010000033.1, on the reverse strand, counting down.
AGAAAGCTCAGAGGTAGACTTAACCGTTGGAGTTTCAGAGAGCTACAAAGACAGATTGAGTATAAGGCAAACTGGGAAGGCATCCCAGTGGAATATGTGAGGGCTTCGATGACCTCGAAGCAATGTTCACACTGCGGATATCTGAACAAAGCCCTCAAATACGAAAGAGAATGGCAGTGCCCAAACTGTGGCGCCATTCTCAACCGAGACTTGAACGCTTCAATAAACATTCTAGCAAAATCTCGGTTCAAAGAGCTGGGTGCGGTTCACCCAGTAGATGAAGGTCTAGCTAATGAAGGGATGGTCCGGCTTGCTACCGCCACCAAAAGCTAGAAAGGCGGCTCATCATCCAAAGAGTCACCAGAACCATCAACGTTCAGGAGATTTAGGCGGGCTAAACTTGGTCAAAATCCTTGTGATAGGTGATACCCATATTCCAGAAAGGGCACATGAAATCCCGAGACAAATCTTGGATATGATTGGGGGAGAACATTTTGACTTCGTGCTTTGTACAGGCGATTTGACTGACGAGCGAGTCAAAGAGTTGTTCGCACGCCTAGGAAAGCTGTATGTTGTGCGTGGCAATATGGACTTTCTAAATTTACCTCAAAGCGCCCAAATTGAGGCTGATGGCTTCACTCTAGGGCTGATTCATGGAGACACTGTTTATCCTCGTGGTGATGAAAGAGAATTAGCAAAAGAAGCACAGAAGAGACATGTTGATATTTTGATCTCGGGGCATACTCACCGTCTAGCAGTCTCATCAACAGAAATTGAACGCCGCAAAGTGCTCTTAATAGATCCAGGCTCAGCCACTGGCGTATGGGGCGGCGGGCCTGCATCAGGAATTCCATCATTCGTAATTCTTGAGATAAAAAGAAATCAAGTGATAGTAACGAGTTTTGAACTGGTTGGAGAATCTTTAAGAAAAAGCAAGTATGTCTTTGAAAAGATATGAGTTGATGGCATAGTGGCAGAGCTGAAAAGAGAGCTAGGGCTTCTCGACGCATTAGCAATAGGGATTGGAGCTACATTCGGTCCAGGCATCTTCGTATTATTCGGGGTTGCTGTTAGATATGCGGGGCCGTCAGTAATCATTTCCTTCATTTTCACAACTGTTGCTACTGCACTTTGCGCGCTATGTCACGCCGAACTGGCTTCGATGCTTCCCAAATCTGGAGGACCCTATGTCTTTTTAAAAGAAGGATTTGGAAATCTTGTAGGATTTGTAGTCGGGTGGAATTCTATAGTCGCCTTACTAGCATGGGGCGGGGTGACTGCACTAGGCTTCGCCGAATATCTTTCATTTTTCATTCCTGTACCCAAATTGCTCACTGCTGTGCTTCTTATACTGGTATTTACGGCTCTAAACTATACTGGCGTTAAGTTGGCGAGTAGAACCCAGATAGTACTAACATCCATTG
>CAYPFQ010000032.1:0-8786 GCA_964410135.1 uncultured Candidatus Bathyarchaeia archaeon | reverse complement strand
GGTCTTTCTCGACCGCGTCCCTGAAGCGGGGACCAATGCGAGCGAAGGCCTCATCTGCCTCGTAGGCGAGTTCAACTCTGCGGACGCAGCCGGCCCCGATCAGCATGTCCCAGTCACCGCCTGGGGAGTGCCCGTAAACGTGGAGGTTTCGCTTGCGCTGTCGAATCATCTCGTGAACAAATGCCATCGGATGGCGCTGGATCGTAAAACCCCCAAGCGAGACGTGAGCTCTATCCGGAACGAGTTTGGCAGCCTCGCGCAAGGTCATGACTTTATCTTCGAGCTTCAACGTTGCCATCACTCTTCACTCTGGATTTGGGAATGATATGAAAAAAGAATTATATAAAAAAGAATGGGCAGGAAACAAAGAAGCCGAGATCAGCATCATAGCCTTCTCGAACTAGGGGTTCCTGCCTTCAAGGCATGAAAAGGAAGGCTAGTAGGCATAGTGGAACTGATATGACTAATGTAAGCGACAAAGTGGCTAGAGTTAGCTTTAGGAATCGCATATAATCAATCCCAAGAATCCTTGAAACCAAAAATGTTCCCGAAAATAGTTCGAAGGTGAAGATCAATGCTGTGCGCCTGGAGATTTCCATCAGCCTAGCCGCAGCTAGGAGGGAAAGGAGGAAGACTGGAAGAGCTATTACTGAGACTATCGTCTTGCTTTCCTCCAAGCATCCATTATTGAGCCAGCTGAGAATATGGCCAATGGAGGTTGAAGCCAAATAGAGTAGTATGGCTCAGCTTGAGACTTGGCTAGAAGCCAGAAGAACAGGAATCCAGCCGAGAACCATAGTAGGCTTTTGAACCTCACCCCCTCAAGTTTAGCTTTTCGCCTTGCCAACTGAAGCAGAGAAGCCAAGAAGAGCCATGGGAGATATGAGGATTGAAATATCGGAAGCGGATAGGTCAGCGAGCCCAAGCCGAACATGGATAGATACAACAATGCGTGAGGCGTATTCCACGCCTTTAAGACCGGTTCTAGCCAGTCTAGAGGAGTTAGGCATATGCCTCCAGGACCGATAGTGTACCGGCTTGAGGCTTCAAGGAACACGCTGTAACCTGAGAAGCCTATTAGCTGAGGGGGCCAGAAAAGGGGGCTCCCTAAAACCAACAGTGCGAGTGATGAGGTTGCCACGAGCGAGATTCTTAGCGAGGCCGGCCTGAAAGGAGTCGTTCCGCCAATAAGAATCAGCGCAAGGGCGCCTAAGACTATCGGGTAGGCCGAGCGCTTGCAAAGCGTAGCCAAACCAAGAGAAAGCCCAGAAAGCAGAAATAGGCTACAAGAACTTGAATGGGCCTTTAGGAGCATGTAGATCGACAAGGAGGCAAAGAATAGGGAGGTTACGTCAAGCGAAGCAATAGCGAACCGGATAGAAACAGGGTCGAGAGATAAGAGAAACCAAGAAAGCACGCCGATGCGTCTATCCTCCCTTGAACCGATCGAGTACGCCAAAACGCAGGTGAGCGCGGAGAAAAAACAGCCTTGCACCCTTAGTGCGCCGATATCGGAAAAACCAAAAGGGCCAAGCAATAATATGAACAGTGCAGTGATCAGTTTAGACAAGGGAGGGTGCTCGGCATTAACCCTGAAAACAGAGAAGTTCCCGGAAGCCAAGCCTTGGACGTAAAGCTTGCCGGCGTAGGGATATAGAAACTCGTCAGGAGTCAAGTAGGGAACTGGGGCAAGACTGAAAGCCCAGAAGAAACGAATCAAAAGAGGAACAATAAACATAAAAAGAAAAAAGAAGCTGCCCACAAACTTGCTTTCCGTCAACCTTTTCACATAAATTGAAGCTTAATACAGCCTAATTAAATGTCGTCAGGGCGTCGGTGGCAAATTGCTCGATCGTCCATATCTTGCTTTACACGTATTATGTCACGACGTTAACATGATCGAAAAATTGCATTTAGGAGTTTTCGGTTAATTGAGAATATGTATCATTTCTACATATCCGCCAATTCGATGCGGAGTTGCATACTATACCGAGAAACTAGTTAATTCACTTAAGAACCTTGGTCAGTCAACACAAATATCGGTTTTGACAGATGAAATTACAGAAAATGATCCTATGTACCCATTCCTAATCCTTAAGAAAGTAATCCAAAATAGACCTTCAGTTATTCATTTCCAACATGAATATCTTATGTATGGTTTTTATGGTATCCCACTAATATTCATGATATTAATTCTACGTGTGCTGGGATATCCTACAATAGTAACATTACACACCGTGCTCCCAATGCGAACCATGGATCAATCTTTCTTTGATAGATATGGGTTAGCATTTCTTCCTATTCTAGTTAAGAAAATAGGGGTTATACTCCTGACCAAATTAGTTTGCAAATTTTCTTCCATAGTAACCGTACATACTAACTCATGCAAACTAGTTCTTCGTAACGAATATCATGTTAAAAATGAGAAAATTGCAATTGTTCCTCATGGAAGAGATAGTATACCGAAGATTCCAAAAGAAAAAGCCAAACATATGCTGAAATTGAATGACGAAAAGATCATGTTATGCATCGGCTTCATCAAACCCGATAAAGGATTTGAAAGGGCGATTGAAGCGCTAAGATCTCCAAAATATAATGATTATACTCTCGTAGTTGCTGGAACGCTCCCTTTTAGGCATAGCCTTGTAGAGGAACAATATGTTAAATACCTTCATGGGCTTGTGCATCATCTAGGTTTGGAAAGACGCGTTATGTTTATCGAACACTTTCTCAGTGAGACAGAGATTAGAATTCTATTTTCTGCCGCAGATGTTGTCTACTTGCCTTATAAACTTGAAACTTGCGGCGCGAGCGGCATATATCATTTGGCTAAAAGTTTCGGGAGTACAATAATTACTTCTAAAATAAATCGTTTTAGCGAAGATTTGAGCTCTGATTGGAATAGCGTTGCATCTAAAATAGTTGGCATTTATCTAGGATTAGCTTCCAAAAGAGAATAAGTCTTAATACGCATAGACAAGTCTAGTGAAGAATAAACAGTACTTAACCATGGTTGAACTTCGAGATGAAGAATGACTACTTGACGATCGAGTGGAAAGCTCGAAAAGAAAGGTATGCCAAGGGATACAGTCATTATACGATCGACAGTGCAGAATCTTTTTATGGACTCTTTCAACAGCGCCGTCTTCGGGCTTTACTAAGAGAGTCTAGGGGCAGTGTGTTAGATGTGGGCTGTGCGGATTCTCCATTAATCCATTGGCTTACTGTGAGTGGCCATTTAGTCGTTGGAGTGGATGTTATTGTGCCATCCAGAATACCAAACATGAAATCACAGAGGTGTAACTTCATCTGCTGCGTAGCAGAATATCTTCCATTCAGAAAGAACTCATTCGATACAATTGTAATGGGAGAGATCATAGAACACGTTGTTGACCCTAACCGCGTTTTTGAGGAGGCTTGGAGGGTCTCGAACGATAAGATTCTTCTGACCACGCCCAACATTATTTCAAATCCTTTGGCCAAGTATTCACCAGACCACCTTAGAGCATTTTCGTACAAAACGCTTTTCAACTTCATAAGAGGTTTTCACGCAAACGCTAGACTTGTAAAGCAACCAATACTTCCTCCATTACCTTCTTTGATACAGAAGGTCATATATGCTTGGGCTAGGAAGCGATATGTTCCACTCAGGCAGAGTTTCAGGACGGGTACTCTGGTCTTAGGAATTACGAACGGAATAGTAAAACTCCTAGAAGAAATGTCAAGGTTCTTCCCTATGTTGTCCGCAACCCTCATAATAGAATGCAGAAAAGTTTGACTACGTCCTTAACAACAAAGCCGAAGTCTTTTTACTCATTTTGACGAACCATATTACAAGAACTCTTATTCTTAGACTACCATAGTTAATGGCTAGATTCAGCAATTGACTGCATCTGTTATTGAATGTTGGATTGTTCCAGTGATAGTTCTGATTCTTCCTTCACCTGCTGTTTCTTAATGTTGCGAAGTGGCACCCACATAAACTCAGTGCCAGCATCAGTCAATCGAATGACTCCGAACCCAGCGTTTTCATGGAGATATCTCACCTCTTCTTCCGAGAAGGATTCTCCTATCCAAGGGTCCTTCAGGGCATTAAGGTATTCAGGGTCGACTTGGCCGTTAACCTGAAATTTAAACACTCTATCGGGTTTTAGACCGGCGGAAGCCTCCGATATATAGTTCGCAATTATTTCTTTATCAGATATGTGTTGGAAGACTGTGAAACTGTATGCAAAGTCGAAGAAGTTGTCTGGAAAGAGCGACAAAACCCTTGCCGTTCACAACACTGCGAAGTGGGCTAGACTACCCGGAGGCGCTGAAGGAAAATATCTTAAAATGGTTTCCGGTCTACCGACATGGAGTGATCCTCTTGCCGGAGACGACCACAATATTCTATCTGAGACTCACCTCGATACTGTACCTGTCTTCGCTTGTCGCCGGTGATATTCTATACGCTAATGCGACCCCGAAACTCACCCGTCTCCCAAAGGGTTCAGATGGACAATTCTTGAAGTTGTCTTCCCGGCGTCCATCTTGACCTATGGTCAAAGAGGTGGATGGTTTTCGAAGCGAGTCTGGAGGAGCACGCCTATTACCCCACTTAAAGGCGCAAATGAGGGGTATACACTAAATGCTGTGCATACAATGAATCTTCATGGATATGTAAGCGAATGCCTGCTGGAACATATACCTTTAAGGAACGGATTGAGAATGGCAATCCAAATAAGTGGGATTTTCTCTGGGACAGATGTTTAAGCGTATTGACTAAACCGCATTGAATGAAGAGGCGGATTTCGAGATTTAGATCGCTACGTTCTCTCAGTTATTCTCCGTCAGCGTAAGCTAGGCTTGCACAACATCTCCTTTAACTGCAGAGATGGCTTTCGGCCTTTAGCAATCAAAAAATATCCGTGCCTCTTGTCAAGTTTGCAGAAAAAGTCGGAGAGTCTTCCCCAAAAAGGCAAGTATCCTCGACTGTAAATATCTATGTCAACGAACCCTGATTTCTTCATGAGGTCCTTCAGTCCTGCGTAAGCTAATACGCGGACGTGACCAACTGTTCCGATTACGCCGGCGGAGTAGTATTTGTCTAGGAAGTCTTGGTCTATTATTTCGAGATCAGCGTGCCAGATTAGAGGGTTGCCTATTGCACGCCAGCCGCATATATCGGTGGTTCCGAATGGCTGCCAGCCAAACACTAGCGCTGGAATATTTATCCACGAAGCAAGATTTGCAGTAAGCACTAATACGACTCCTCCTGGCTTCAAGCATCTATAGCATTCTTGAAGGTATCGTCTCGTGTTATGGACGTGTTCGATGCTCTGGCTGGAAAGAATGAAGTCGAAAAAGTTACTTTCGAAATCCCATCTTTCATTCATATCGCTTTTCACGCAGATAATTCCTTTTTCTTCAGCTTTGGTCCTATGCTCATCAGTAAACTCAACTCCATAGATGGATCTCGCCTTTACAACTTTAGCGAACTCTAGGGTTATCGTTCCGTCGCCGCATCCTACGTCCAACATCTTCTCCGCCTTTAGATTCACTATGAGATTTAGAGCTAAGGCGTTGCATCTCTTTGCTCCATCATCGTAGGATTTCGACGAAATCCACCTTAGTATTCTTCTTGTTATCACATTCATACTATTTCTGGGCCTGCTTCTTCTCTTCAGCGCTAGCGGTAGGTTTCTGGCTGATTATGTTCAAGCAGTTTTCAGTGATTATTGATTGGTCCCGCATGTACTGCGCATCCTGATAAGACTCTTATTCTTAGACTGTAGATCAGAGCCACAAATAGAAAAGCTCTCTGGAAGTTTCTCCGCAAATAGTAGTACAAACGGAATAAAAGCAAATGCTGTGATCAAGTTTATGTGACCGTAGTATGGATCTGTAAAAAGATGAATGCTGAAAGTATGGCCAATGGAAAAAATCATGGAACTATTAACGCGTTTGGTGGTTTTGTAACCATAAAAGTATGATGAGATCCCTGAAATGAAAAATAGGCCAACTATCATTATCCTTACTGTAATGATGAAGTCCCCAGTTAAAGCGAATAAGACTGTACCAATAAAGTTCGGCAGATCTTCCCAGCCATTAAAGGGGAGAAGCGTAACCGGGATTCCTTCAATGTAACTATTTAACCAAAAGGTCCCAAATGGAATAAACCCCTTGCTTATCATAGATAATTGTTCTCTCCAAACGAAGAAACCAGAGTAGAAATCCGAGAGAGATGATTCTCCGAGTCGCCTTGACGGTTGGAAAATGACGAATCTAAAATAAGAAAATAGGAATAAAATGAACAATATTACATATGAGGAGCATACGGAGTATTTCTTAAAAACTACGTGTCCTTTTAGCTCCATCTTAAGACAAACCAGCATCTATTTTCTGTCAGGCCTTCGGAGGATTTCATTGCGGCCGAGACTAATACGCTTTGAATAGGTAGTAAGCTTAGCAGGAGAGAGGTTTCCATTACAATTGTAAAAAATCTCGGCGTACAACGCTTCCAGTCCACCTTAACTTCATCGATTAGGGCAGACATTAAATTTAGTTCAATACGAATTAAGCATTTTTGAGTACTCATTGCGCCTAAAGAACTATTCACAGGGTTCGTCTATCCCGTTGTTTCTCTTTTCTGTACTCGCGTATATTGGCGGCCAGTGCAACATACTATGTGCTACTAATACTCTCTCATTGGAACGAGGCTTCAAAGCAGGCTCCTCGGCAACCTTTTTTCTATGTCTTTCGAGTGTTCCCAGCCTATTTGATATAAGAGCAGAAACAAATGAAGATCCTCTTTGATATGGTATCAAGACGGAAATGGGCCTGACGTTAGCCGCTATTGCAGGCTGGTTACATCAGAAATGGCTTTTCAGACGTAGTGGTTGCAGTGAAAACAGTACCATTTTTGGTATTGAGGTATCCAAGTCGCGAGTCCGCCGCAGAATCGACATACCTTTGATGGATACGCCATGTATGGCATGGCTTCAGTCGGATAAACTGTACCGCAGCCACAGTAAGGACAGATATACGACATTATGAGATCATCCTCACTAGAAGTATCGGCAAGTCGTAGCCATTTAAAGCTTAGTAAAAACCGACGGTAAGACATTGGTCATAGTCGCTAAATGCCAGTTGCGAGAATGGATGCGTCCGTAGATAAAAGGTGACTCGATCGAGGATCTTCCTGATCAGATGCATGCGCTAAGAAATTTCTGTTCTCAGATCCCTATTAGGATCATTAATTCAACGCCTTCCTCTTTAGCAATTTATCCCATCCGCAATGGTCGAAATTGTAAGGAGTGCTCTCGTACTCTGTCTCCACAGAACCCTCACTTATTATGATGCCTTCAATTCCAAGTTTTTAGATAATGAACTATCCATTTCACTATTTCTGGATGCGTGTTTGCTGTTTTGGAAGTTTCCCAAATATTGGGTTTGATGAATACGCTTCTCCTTTCAGATTTCCAATTGGGGTTAGACAAAGCACGATAACTAGCCGAAACGATTGTCAAACGTTCTTCTTTAGCATTAACTAAGATAGTCATTTCTTGCAACTACCAATGGTTTCTAGGTGATTACCAGGATTCTTGGTGGGGACCAATTGGAATGACGTTAATTTCAAAGTTCGATCTTTATTTTGTAGCCTCGACTCTTATTCTCGGGCGTGATAATCGTTCCAAACCGATAATCCTGAGAAGTTTATCCAAGTAGCGACTTGGATGCTCTGTATCACAGTAGCCAACCGAGGGAAAAGATACTGTAACTTGGCAGATCGAACCGGAGCTCGCCTACAACGCTCCTAATCGAGAGATCGGTCTAAATATATTGGGCCCACGAAAACGATTGTTCTTGTGATATATGTGGAAGCACTTTTACTTCTAGAGAGAGAAGCCCATTGACCCCAACAGTGGGCAAAGCTGTTGCATTAGCGCTGGGTGCGGACTAAATCGTTAGAATAGTAACTAGAAGTGGGCCTGTCTTCTTTCGCTCGGTAATCTACGGGCGTTGAACGCAGGAACAGCCACTTTCTTAGTTCACCGTTTAATCATATGGCGATGAAGTCTGGAACTCTAATAATGTAGTGCCAGACTGCCAAAACGCACAAGTATACTATTATGGCGGCTAAAAGTATAGTTTTTCCACGCCCTTCTCCTTTGATGTATCCATCTTTGAGGATGTAGGCGATGCTTAGAATGAAGCTTGGCATAAGACCCGTGAGATGATTCTCTAAGAGTAGGCAAGATGACATGGGAGCCATGAAACTTGTAAACCAGAGCGGCAGCATGCGAGCCTCCTCACCTGCTCTAAAAGTTTTTAGAAAACACGCAAGCACGGCCCAGGCGGAGATGGACCAAGTTAACGGATTAAACGATTGAGTTACAGCTAGACCCTTTACCGTTACGATCTTGATTATCTCGCTGGTCTTCTCATCGATGAAGAAGATGGTGCGGGTCTCTGGGCCTATAACCCCTGTTAAAAGAAGCTGCCATATCGTTAGGGCGCCTCGAGTAGGCGCGCCCATTGAATAGAATTTGTAAATGGACATTTGCAAAGCAAGGAACTCTAGAAAGCTATGTCCAATTAAGAAATAGGTTGTATACGCCATGGCGTATGTCAAAAGAGCTAATGGTAGGCTAGCCATGAAGTAACCCAGCTTCACCCACGCTTTATCCAGCAAAAGAAAGGTCATGAAGGCCAATATTACGAAGGCTGTCTCCCATTTGCAGGCTACTCCAAGGCCGATCACCAGGGAGAGCGCTGGGAAGAGCTTAGGATTCTTAACGGTG
>CAYPFQ010000031.1:0-9836 GCA_964410135.1 uncultured Candidatus Bathyarchaeia archaeon | reverse complement strand
TTTATTGCGAAGCAATTAAAAAGGTGATGTCCTTAAACACGTTTCTTGGGACTTTCTATGGAACTGGATCCATCTATCAATAAAAAATATCCCGGATTAGTCACAGGATATGCGATTGCCCGTGGAGTGAAAGTCGAGAAAACCGTGAGCGGTCTTGAAGAAGAAAAACGCAAGGTCTTCAAAGAACTAAAATCCAAATATGGCATGACTCCGATAACGGAGATTCCCGAGATTGGGATTTACCGTGAATTCTACAAGCTAATGGGCGTAGATCCCTCCAAAATAAAGCCGCCTACAGAATACTTGCTGCGGAGAGCGATAGAAGAACGGTTTCCGAACATTAACAATTTGGTTGACAGTTGCCTCCTTGCCACGGTTAAACATTGGATTGTAGTTGGGGTATATGATTTAGATACCGTTGAAGGCGAGCCGAAAGTCACAGTAGCAACTAAAGCCGAAAAATTCGAGCTTATTGATGGAAAAGAAGCCACATTATCAGTAGGCGAAGTGATTTTACGAGACTCCGCTAAGATTATCTCCGCCTACACCGCGGGCGACGCGAAGAGATCGATGATCACGCCCAAAACCAAAAACGCCCTTATAGTAGCGTGGAACGCTCCGGAAATCAGCAAGGCAAGGGTTGAGGAAGCCCTCGCTACGATTGGAGATTATGTGCAAAAATTCTGCTACGGCAAGATAGCTGAAAGCAAGGTGCTTGGTTAGGGTAATGCCTAACTAAGCCCTCCTCTTTTTATTTAGCCGCTTAACTTTTTCAGTTGCGTATTTAACGAGGCGCTCAGCCACATTTATTCCAGTAGCCTGCTGCAAGCTCTGCCAGCTTGGTGAGCTGTTCATTTCAAGTATCACAGGACCTTTTTCTGTTTCGACGAGGTCTACGCCTGCGTATTCTAGTTTAAGGGCTTTAGTTGCTTTGATTGCCAGTTTTTCAAGGTTTGGCGAAAGTTTGAGTGCTTCGGATTTTCCACCCTGGGCGATGTTTGTTTTCCATTGTCCTTGTGGGGCGATTCGATGTATGGCGGCTAGTACTCTATTGCCTACAACGAATGCTCGAATGTCTTTTCCAGGTTTTTTGAGGTATTTTTGAACGTATATCGGTTGATTTATTCGTTCGAGTAGCCGGAACGCGTTATAGGCCAGATCCGGGTCTTCAAATTTCATTGCGCCATAGCCCATTGAGCCGATCATGGGCTTATGGACGATTTGCATGGCGCGTTTTGCAAACCTATATGCTTGGAGGGCGTTTTCGGTGATAAGAGTCTCAGGAATAGGTAGTCCCGCTTTAGCTAAAGTATACATTGTAGCATATTTGTCCCTGGCTCTTCTGAAGGCGTAAACAGGGTTCATAACAAAGGTTCCAGATAATTCAAGGTGTTCAAGAAGGTTGATTCTACGGGTTAGCTGTTCATGGGTTCCTGGTCCTAGCGAACGTAGGAAACAGACCTCGAGGGTGGGAATTTCCTTGTCCTTGATAAAGAAGTGGCTTCCGTCTGACTCGATGGAGGCTGAAAGGTCCATGATGCTGGCTGGAATTGTATTATAGCCCAGTTCCTTGGAGACCTTGATCAACTGATTCGCATTTTTGTCTGGTGCGCGCCCGTAAATGACCATGACCTTCATTTCGAAGCCCTCAGTTTAACTTTGAAGGCTGCCAAATAATTGACAAGTGTTGGCAATCCATTAATGAAGCTTCTGAACTGGAATATTGGGACAACTGGAACATCCTTGTAAAAATTAAACGGAGGCTTACCTAACGTTAGCACAACCGGCAAAAGCTCAGCGCTCTCCCATTTTTCTATCCCAATATTTCCCCGTATCTTTAGAAGAACTTTTGACAATGCTTTAGTCCGCCCGATTTGAGCCTCTACCACTTTGCTCATCGCTGAAGGCTGCCAGCTATGCCTCCAATGTTTACAGTCAACCGAGAGGATCACTGGCTGGCGAAATCCAAGCACATCTATCTCTCGCCACTGCCGAGACCACTTAAACTTGAAATGCCTTCTCGTTTCGAAGAAATTGGATTCAAGAGCAAAAATAGCTACATTTTCAAACTCTTGCCACTCTAAAAATCGGCACACCCGCTCAATATCAACGCCCAGCCTAACTGCTTTTACAGCAATCTTCAACCGTTGATCCTCAGCAGATTCCACAACATCATTTTTTGATTGACACTAGCCCATGTTCAACAAGCTCCTTTAACTCTCGCTTGGCAACACTTACGGGTAAATGCCCGTACGCCGCTATCTGGCTAATGCTAGTGGCTCCATGGGAAGTGAGCTTAAGCACTGAGATAAGAAGTTCAGAGTGCATACTAATCAGAATATCATTTTATGCTTAGTTCTTGTGAACTTTCCGTTTACCAGGGTACATAAACCAGAGCGACAACTACGCTACCGTATTTGCCCTTCGGAACTTCCATGTATTCCGTCTTGGTGTCAGTTTTTTCTAATTTCAGCTGGCGGATTTTCGCCATCTCATTAAGCTTCCACTGCAATTCTTTTTCAACAGCCTCTTTATCCTTGTAGCCATGCGCTTCCGCCACAATGCCGAATTTTTTGCCATTAGAGGATCCCCAGCCCCAACCGATCCCCGCGCCAATCGTCTCGCAGGGATCGCCTTCCATCCTAGCCAGCACACAGAAAGTAACCGTCCCTGGAGTGATCTCCTCATTTTTAACTTGCACAGCATCAGGTGGCAGAATCGAGGATACTGAAACTATGTTGCACTGTGCGATTTTCGCCTGCGATAATGCAGCGTCGAAAGCATTCAATGTTGAAGTTGGGCTTGTTGCCTGGCCGCCTGCCACAAAAAATTTTTTCGGTAAGAAGCCCCCGTGCACTGTGGGAGGCTGCTCACTCAATCTTTTTTTAATGTCCTCCTGATATCCGAATCGATTTGTTAATTAATTACTAAGATTTAAGCTTTATATTTCATTGATTTCAGTGAAAAAATTTAGTTAAAAATTTTAAACAAAATATTTTTCATCAAAAATTTTTCAAAATTTAAGTTTCTCGCGCATGCTAAATCTTTTTTGATAAATAAAATTTTAAAATTTAAAAAATGGAAAAATCCTGAAATTATTTTTCAGTTTGCCATCGTTTAAGTGTTGGAATGAGTGTTTTTGCCATTTCTTTTGCCTGCGTCTCCGATATTTTCATTTGTGTCACTGCGAACTCGGCGACTTTATCAATCATCTGTTCCACGGTGATGTCTTGCTCTGTAAACGTTCCGTTCTTGAAGCAGAAGTGGCAGTAGTCTTTGTTGATACTTCTGTCAATGTTTGTTCCAAAATCTTCTGGTTTTTCCATCGACATTCCGCAACTCTGGCAGATTGGTTGTTTTAGTTCCACGTTTTTCACATCATTTTAAGAATACATCTTTATTCATTTTTCTGGGTTACGGTGTAGCGCTACATGTATTCTATAGGCTCTCCAAGTGTTCAGCCCAGCAGAAGTCCTATAAATCCCTTAAAATGTTTAGCTTTAACTAATAATAATCCAGAGGTAGCCCTTTGGAGAAATTTGACATACTCATCGTAGGCGCTGGAACTGCTGGATGTGTAGCCGCTAAGACAGCTGCCCAGCTTGGGCTTAAAGTCTGCCTAGTCGATCGAAAGCCCAGAGATAAAATCGGAGAAAAAATCTGCGGGGACGCTGTCGGGAAACATCACTTTGACAGCCTCAATTTGGCTTATCCATCAGGTGATGAGCTGGCCTGTAAAATAGTTGGAGTGAAGGTTTACTCGCCGGATAGGAAAACCATGTTCAGAATTAGGGGCGAGGGGTTGCAGGGGTTTATGATTAATCGCTATGAGTTTGGGCAACGTCTCCTTAACGAGGCGCTAGATCAAGGCATCGGCTTTGTGGATGGTGTTATGGCGCTCAAGCCAATAGTTGAGGGAGGATTTGTGAGGGGGGTACAAGCTAGGGATCTAAATAGAAGCAAAGTGTCAAAGTTCTACTCCACGGTCACGCTGGACGCTAGCGGTTTTGCAGCGGTTCTCAGGCAAAAGTTGCCACCATCATGGGGGCTCGAGGATGTGGCTCATGAGGATGTGATTATTTGTTATCGGGAAATCAGGAAAATTAGTTCGGCAATTGATCTAGATTATTGCCAGATTTACTTGGAGCAGAAAACATCGCCTGGCGGATATTACTGGATTTTTCCGAAGGGAAATGATGAGGTGAATGTGGGGCTGGGAGTCCAGATGAAGGGCGCTTATCCAAATCCAAAGGGGCTTCTTTATGGCAATGTGTTGTCGCAGCCACTGTTCAGGAATTCTAAGGTTCTAACAGGAGGCGGGGGCGTGGTCCCAACACGGAGGCCGTTAGACTGTTTGGTGGCGAATGGAATCATGTTAGTTGGCGACGCAGCATGCATGGTTAATGCGATTCATGGAGGTGGAATAGGCTCGTCTATGATGGGGGGCAAGCTTGCGGCTGAAGCAGCGGCATCAGCGATTGAAAAAGGCGGCGTGAGCAGGGAAGAGCTTTGGCAGTATAACTTGGAGTATATGCAAAATTATGGTGCTAAGCAGGCGGGGTTGGATGTATTCAGGTTATTCTTGCAAAGGCTTACTAATGATGAGCTGAATTTCGGGATGGAACATAAGCTGATAAAGGAAGAAGATATATTGCACGCGAGCATGGGCGATGATCTGAAACTGAATATTACTGACAAGAGTATGCGGATGCTTAGGGGACTTAAACGACTTGGGCTTCTGAATCGGCTGAGGTCTACTGCGAAGATGATGAGGAACTTGAAGAATTTACATCAACAGTATCCTATGCCCAGCGAATTTGATGGCTGGAGAAAACAGATTAGACAGATATACGCAGAACTGAAAAAAGCCGCGCTATAGCCTGTGTCTTTAAAATTTTTCAATCAAGTTCTCAAAACAATGGGATTCTAAACTATTAGCGACTTGATTAGGCTCATTTTTTTGATTTTTGGCTTGCAGGGGATTTTCAACGTGTCTTTTGAGTAGTTTAAGGAACAATTGAGTGCATCTACTTCTTCTTTTAATTCTTTGAGCTGTTGACGTTGCATCTCTCTGTTAGGAATTGAAGTGACTATTTGATCGATCAGTTGTGTGACCGCGCTTGTTAGCATGATGTGGTCTGCAATCCTATCAGCCCTTTCACGCTCTACAAGCCCATATTCACGTTTGATCTCGTTCATCATATACATGCTCTTGTAGGTAATCTCAACAATCTCGTTCCTAGTCATCCACTTTGTTTGATAGTTTAGGAAGAACTGCCAGCCGGGGCGTGTTAGAGCGTTTCGATGGTCAACTAGAGTTTCGAGCAGCCGTTCATACCCATATCTCTTAGGATCTTCAAATGCTGGGCTTCCTGGGTCTAGGAATGGTGAATTAGGGGCAATGAACGGATGCAGCCTGCAATCTTTCCCGTAGGCTTCTACGAGCCTGCGTGCGTACTCTACGCTCTCAATTACTGATTGGGGTGTCTGTTTAGGTAGACCAATGATGAAGAAGACTTCCAGCTTCTTGCAGTTGAGGCTTAGTGTGTGCTGTATAGTTTTCTCAAGCTCACGGTTTGTATAAGGTCTGCCGTGAAGCCACCTTACCTGTTCATCATGACTTTCAGGGGAAATTTCTAGACTGTAGTTTGCACAGGACTTCGCCACTTTTTCTAGGAATTCTCTGGACGCCGAATTAAACAGTTCAATCACTATCGGATTGTCTATGCGCTGTTTCTTTATCTCGTCCAATATTTGTTCGGCATAGCGTTTACCACGCTGTCGTAAATCGCCGATCAGGCAGATCGGAGCCTTAATGTAATCCTCGATTGTCCTCATTTCTTCAACTAGTTTTTTGGGACTTTTGAAGGCAGGGGCGCTTCGGTTGTAGAATCTTTTGTAGGCGCTGCATGAGCCTCCGCAGATGATGCAGTTGTAATTACAGCCTCTGCAAGTGAGGAGAGCGGTGATGGGATAGTCTAGCCAGTTTTCGAAGGGAAGGCATCCGGTGAGATCATGATGTCTTAATACTAGGTTCACGATTTTCGAATAGTCTATACCAATCTCGTCAAGCGTTTTTGGCACCCAGCTTATGGGATTCGCGTGTATTCTCCCAGCTTTATCTCTCCAAGTTAGGTTTGGAACATCCCGGGGGATCTTCTGCTTCTCCATGTATTGCATCAATTGGAGTAGCGGCTTCTCAGTTGAATCTCCTCTTACGATATAGTCTACGTATGGAAAATTACTCATAATCTCATTGTGAAAGTATGTGGAGGAGAGCCCGCCCAGAATTACCGGGGTATCAGGATGATATTTTTTAATGAGTTTGGCCACTTCCAAGCTTCCGTGAGAATGAACTAACCAGTGCAAGTCGATGCCGAAGGATTTAGGCTCGAGCTGTTCAATCAAGTGCTCCACATTAAACTTAGGATCCTTGAGCATTTTCACACCCAAATTAATTATGCGCACATGAAAACCGTTTTGCTCAAGGTAGCTCACAATGCTCACAAAACCTATTGGATAAAACTCAAAGACGGGTGTGGAAGGAATGCCGTCGCTAATTGGCCCGTACAGAGTTATGTTCTCTCTAAAGTCGTAGATACTTGGAGCATGTAACAAGATTAGATCAGGCTTTGGCATCGCTATTCCGGCATGTTTCGTGATAGAACTTAACTTTCTAAAATTCCTCAGGTGACTAAATGGAGTTATATCCTTTATGCATAAGAGGTTTTCACAGGTTAAGTCGTGCCCGGAACTGAGTTTAAAATGGAGTTTGTATCGTTAACTGTTGTGTTAGTTCGCATGTAAAGTAAGATTAAGTGTTCACAAGGTTGACAGCCAAATTTGTAGGACATATCCCACAAAATAACTAATCGCAGCTCCACAAATTCCTAGTACAACGTACTCTATGCCTGTACGTGTAGGGGGCTCGTTGCTTAATTTACCCACGTAGGTGCCTAAACTGAATAGGATCACTGTCGCAATTACAAAAGAACCAATGATGGACCTATTTATGTCCAAGAAAAAGAACGGAACCAACAAAATAAACAAAACAAAGACGGTTGCCAAAAATGAGAGCGCCCCACTTAAAAAGACCTCCCTTAAAGAGTGTACCTCCGTTGTAATACCATGTTCATCTCGAGCATGGATCTGCGCGCCTCTTTCTGTGCGTTCTGACAGGTAAAAACCTATAGAGTTTCCTAATGCGTCGGCTAAGCCACCAGTTATGGCAGCAATAAGAATCATATTAAGATTTGATGTGGCTACAGCGACCCCAATAATTAACCCAGTTATACAGATTACACCATCCGTCAGACCAAAAGCAGCACCCTGAAAACCTTCAATTAACTTCATTGTTTTAGCCTTTTTTTAGTAAAGTACCATTACTCCTGCTTAAAGGCTTATTGAACTTTTTCACATTTTTTCCATAGCAATTATCTGTTTTGCGGTTTCCATGCCTGACTGGAAGGCCCTATTCACACCTGCACCAAAAGTGTTGGATCCTGCTAATAGCAGTCCCTTAATCGGGGTTATGTTGCTGGGCAACTGTTGATCTAGGGGAGTGCCGTACCATCCGCCTTTATACTGCCAAGTATATCGCTCAAAGGTGAGGGGTGTAGCCATATCTCTGACTATGATATGTTTAGACAAGTTGGGTATCACGTTTTCAGCCATCGCTATCAATTTGTCAGCGACTTCATTTTTTAAGGCCCGATACGCGTCGGTTCGTTGTCCATTAGGACCAGTTTTCCAGTTATTTCGATAGTCGTATGGTGCTTGAGCGAGAAGAATAACACTACTCTTACCTGGAGGAGCGTAAGAAGGCTCAAGATTTGAGGGAATCCTGATCGCAAGTCCGGAGATGATTTCGGTGATTTCCCCATCGTATGATTCTAGGCGGATGCGGTCTAGTCTTTTCACTGACTCAGGGTCTTCGCCGTAGCTGATATGTGAGGGATATTTCCTCAGATCCATATCAATGCCTAGAAATACCAGTATCCCTGAGATTGACTGTTTTAATTCCTTAATGTACTCCACAAATTTCTTATCGAGATTTTCCTCGCCTACAAGTTTGAGGAAGGTTTGTTTAGCATCGGCATTTGAAACAACGTACCTAGCCTTTATTTTGGTCTTGTTCTCTAGTTCTACACCAACAGCCCTACCATCTTCTACCAAGATTTTTGAAACAACAGTTTTTAGTAGCAGTATGCCGCCAGCTTTCTTGAAGCCCTCGGCAAGATGGTTACTGAATGCAAGAAGCCCTCCTTTAGGATAATAATTTCCCCCAATGTGTACATCTGTCATTACAAAGGCAGCTATTGGCGAGATGACTTTTGAGGGAGGCATACCAAACCAGCCGCTATAAATCCCAAGAAGTCCTTTCAACTTGAAGTTTTTCAAAAATTCATCCAACAGATCTTGAAATGACATCTTCTTCCTTCCATAGTATTTGGTGACAACGGGATATCGCATCGCGAATTTTATCATCTCAAAAGGATTTTTCGGGGGCTTGTCAGCACCGCTTTTTATTTCTTTAGCCATAGCGATCACCGTCTCAAAATATTTGTCGATACCCTCTTTCTCAGAGGGGAACAGTTTTGCCAATTCCTTCTTAAATTCTCCTAGATCCGCATGTATAGGAAATCTAGCTTGAGAAGAAACAAAGTATTCTAGAGGATCAATTCGAGTGAATTGAATGCCCTTATCTAACCCTAGCTCTTTCAACCATTGTTTTAGATAGCCGTCTTCTCCGCATCCGA
Organism: uncultured Candidatus Bathyarchaeia archaeon; assembly: GCA_964410135.1. Classification (GTDB taxonomy): domain Archaea; phylum Thermoproteota; class Bathyarchaeia; order RBG-16-48-13; family CAYPFQ01; genus CAYPFQ01. The sequence continues at coordinate 1,077 of CAYPFQ010000031.1, read as the reverse complement.
GGATTCCCTCCGCTCCCCCGTCAAACGTAAAATCCTTCCTTTTGAAAGAGGTGACATAGCCGCCTGGAATAGAGTGTTTTTCCACTATGAGTGTTTTTAACCCAGCCTTTGCAAGAAAGGCTCCACAGGTCAGTCCACCAATACCTGCGCCAACAATAACGACATCATACTCTTCTTTGAGATTACCAATCTTTTGAGAAACCATTAATTTCACCAAACTTGTTTGACAGTGCGCTACAATTCATATTAACATGATTTAATTAAATCGATTGTTGGTAGCCTTAGATAATTGTGACATCGTCTAAAACTCGACTTTTGGTGCTATACGGATTCATTGAATGCACATTCTACGGGGATTAAAAAACAGTGAACTTAAATAGTTGGTTTGACGTTTCTGTTAAATAATAAGTTTCCTGAGGGAAACAAAAATGTTGGTAGATACGAGGGTTAAGATCCTAGAAATCGTGAATGCAAATCTATGCGGGGTTAGAGAGATAGTGCAAGGGTTGAATCTAAGAGCATCCAGCATTATCGCTCTTTTGAAGACAATGGAAGAGGAAGGGCTTATCGTACAAAGGGATAGACGCACAGAACGTGGCAGACCAAAGAGGCTTGTGACAGCGACTCCTCTCGGTCGTGAGTTTCTTGAAAACTACAGAATATTAGCCATGAAGCCACTTAGAACAAGAAAAACAGATTTGGAGCATGCTGTAAAAGATGCGCTATACAAAAAGGCTTGTTGAAAACGGGCATTCACCGTTCAAACTATTCATGGAGCTAAATGAAATTGCCCACAATATTAAGAACTCTGCAGAGACTACTCAAACTCTTTGAAGAGAAAAAAATTGATTACATGATCATCGGCGGCTACGCCCTTCCCTTCTATGGAAGAATCAGAGCAACCGTAGACATCGATATAGCAGTCGTCATCAAGTCTGAAAAAGAATTAAGAAAGCTAGCTGATTGGTTAGAATCAATCGATTTTGAGCCCAGCATCCTGTCTTACGAAAACCCTCTTTTCATAGTCTTGGATAGGAGAGAAAAGATAGAGATTGAGCTTTGGCTGAAACCCGACGG
>CAYPFQ010000030.1:9574-11344 GCA_964410135.1 uncultured Candidatus Bathyarchaeia archaeon | reverse complement strand
AACATCCGGGCGCAGCGAATTGCAAAACGCGACAACCTTTCCACAAAAGAAGCCGCGCGGCAACTCCTCACAATCGAGCGGATTGAACGAGGAAGATGGAAGAAATTTTATAAGATAGACCCTTCAAGCAACCAAATCTACGATATCGTCATAAACACAGGGCTATTTTCATTAGACTGCACACTTAAAATCCTCAAAGAAATCATAAGAAAATGCATACTAAGCAAACAAGGAGCATAACACAAAATGCCCGCCATCGAAATTGGACGCGTATGCATCAAGCGCTCTGGAAGAGAAGCTGGCAAAAAATGCGTCATCGTCGGCATAATAGACAAAAACTATGTGGTCGTCACCGGACCCAAAACAGTAACAGGAGTTAAGAGAAGGAGAGCCAACATCAAACACCTAGAACTCACTGAAGAAAAACTCAAAATCACAAAAGACGCAACAGACGAAGAAATCGCAGCCCTAATTAAACCCGAAAAGAAGCCTGAAGAGAAAAAGCCAGAAGTAAAGCCGACTGAAGCCAAAAAGCCAGAAGAGAAAAAACCCGTAGAAAAGCCAAAGCCTCCAAAAAAGGCTAAGCCCAAACCAAAAGCCTAACCCAACTTTTTTAGCTAACCATTGCACTCTCCCTTCAATCAGAGGAATTACCCCACATATGAAGCCCATACCATGGGAAATCAGACGCGAACTCCTGATCAAGGCGGAGGAGGAAACTAACCCCGACTACGGGCACATCCCTGACAAGCGCCCTGTTGAAGAGCACATCAAATATGGCGTAATCAACCTCGACAAACCAGCCGGTCCATCAAGTCATGAAGTGGTCGCCTGGGTTAAGCGAATCCTCAACCTAACTCGCGCAGGTCACAGCGGCACCCTAGAGGCATAAGCCGGGGAAACCCGCCTGTGACCGGAATCCTCCCAGTGGCCCTAGAAGAAGCAACCAAGATCGTGCAAGCCCTCCTCCTCATGGGAAAGGAGTACGTATGCGTCATGCAACTTCACTCCACAGTCTCAGAGGACACGCTAAAAGAAGTAATGGGTGAATTCGTGGGAGAAATCTATCAGCGCCCTCCACTACGTTCATCAGTAAAACGCCAAGTGAGAATCCGCACCATCTACTACCTAAACCTCCTCGAAATAAAAGAAAACCTCATCCTCTTCAAAGTCGGATGCCAAGCAGGAACATATATCAGAAAACTCTGCCATGATATAGGCGAGGCATTAGGCATCGGCGCCCACATGAAAGAACTAAGGCGAACCAGGGTTGGGCCGTTCACCGAAGACCAAGCCCTCACTAATCTATACGATATAGCCTACGCACAAACCGCCTACACTGAAGAACACGACGAAACTCAGCTCAGAAAACTCATCCAACCCATGGAATACGGGCTCTCCCCCCTCCCCAAAATCTACATCCGAGACTCAGCCGTAGACGCCATCTGCCACGGCGCCCACCTGGCACTGCCAGGAATCCTCAAAGTTGAAACAGGCATCAAACCGGGCAACATAGCTGCCATCCTCACCCAAAAAGGCGAAGCCGTAGCCCTCGCAAGAGCTATGTTTGGCACTGAAAGAATAATCGACCAAGACAAAGGCATCGCAGCCAAAACTCTACGCGTCATAATGCCGCCTAGAACCTATCCGAAAATGTGGCATACCAAACCAAAAAACAAATTTACAGGGTGAATGTTTCGATTACTCAATGCCGAGGTACCCAAGAATCACTGCCACACAAGCACTGATTGGGAATCTGGTATGGGGCAA
>CAYPFQ010000030.1:0-9474 GCA_964410135.1 uncultured Candidatus Bathyarchaeia archaeon | reverse complement strand
GCTGAAAGATAAGCTTAAATAAATTCCATGCATCTCCCACGTAGTTAGCCTTTACAATCATATAGGGGAAGGTTTAGTGAGCAAAGAGTTCAGGCACATCATCCGGCTCGCCAGCACCGATCTGGACGGCACCAAAAAAATAGCCTACGGACTCGCCAAAATTAAAGGACTAGACGTTTCCCTAGCCCATGCAATCCTAAAAGTCGCCGAAATCGACCCGAACAAACGCATCGGCAACCTAACTGAAAGCGAAGTCCAAAAACTAGACTCAATCCTAGCCGACCCCGTAAAACACGGCGTTCCCGCGTGGCTTGTAAACCGCCCCGGCGACCTAGAAACTGGTCAACCACGCCATTTAGTCGGCCCAGATCTAACAATCCGAATCAAATCTGACATTGATTTTATGCAAAAAATCCGAACTTGGAAGGGCATACGCCACTCTCTTGGTCTAAAGGTACGCGGTCAACGAACCCGCACTACTGGCAGATTTGGAAAGGCGGTGGGCGTTAGAAAAGCAGTCATAATTGCAGCCGCGAGAGCCGCAGCAGCGGCAGGCACAGCAGAAGCACCAGGAGCACTAGCTGCCCCAAGTGCCGCAGGTGCGCCAGGAGTCCCAGCCGCTTCGGCCGCACCAAGCGCGTCCGCAGCTCCAGCTGCCCCAGCTCCAGCGAAGAAAGAAGAGGCGAAAGAAAAGAAATAGGTGAACCAGATGGGCAGCCCTAAACGCCAACGCAAGAGATACGAAACTCCCCGCTACCACTGGCGCAGAGACTTAATCGAAGCTGACCTCAAACTCATAGGCACATACGGGCTTAGAAACAAGCATGAACTGTGGCGGCACTATTATGAGCTTTCAAAATACCGAACAAGCGCCCGCCTCCTCCTAGCAAAAACTCCCGAGGAACGGATAGTTCCAGAAAAAGAACTTCTCACCAAACTTTACAAACTGGGATTAATCGCTGAAAAAGCCACAATCGATGACATATTAGACCTATCAATTGAAGACCTCCTCGAACGGAGACTCCAAACCCAAGTAATGAGACTCGGACTGGCAAAAACCCCACAACAAGCCCGCCAACTCATAATCCACGGACACATATTTCTCTCTGGAAGAAAAATCACAGCCCCAAGCTACATGGTTCTCCGAGGCGAAGAAAACAAAATCAAATACACTCCAACCAGCCCCCTCGCCACTCCACAACACCCTGTCCGCAAAGCCATAGAACTCCCAGCTCAGGCTCCAACCCCAAAAACTGAAAAAGAGCAGCCCATCGAGGCAGAATAAACATGAGCGAAAAGAAAACCGCACACCCACAAGAAGACAAATGGGGCATCGTCCACATCTACAGCTCCTACAACAACACCATCGTCCACATCACCGACCTCACCGGCGCCGAAACAGTAGCCCGCACCAGCGGCGGCATGTACGTAAAAGCCGACAGACTAGAATCCTCACCCTACGCAGCAATGCAGGCAGCATCCCACGCCGCCCAAACCGCCAAAGACAAAGGCATAACCGCCATCCACATCAAAGTGAGGGCAAGCGGTGGGCATGGTGCAAAGACCCCAGGTCCTGGAGCCCAAGCGGCAATTCGTGCATTGGCTAGAACCGGCTTCAAAATAGGCAGAATTGAGGAATCGACCCCAGTACCTCACGATGGAACTCGCAGACCAGGCGGACGCAGGGGAAGAAGAGTATAGAATCTTCATTAAAAAAGCAGGTTTTCTATTGTTTCTAGGTTTTTTATTCCTTTTACACTAGAACTCTATAGGTTGGTATCTATTTCGTGAAGAACTCTGTGGCTGCTCTGACACCTTCGCCCTTCTTTAGTTCGTAGCCCTCTTTTTTGAGGGCGCTCTCAAGGGCTTCTAGGACTAAGGTTACTGTTTTTTCATTTGAGTTGATGCCCATTAGGCCCACTCTCCAGATTTTGCCAGCAAGTACTCCTAGACCGCCTCCAATTTCTATGTTGAAGTCATTGAGGAGTGTGGTCCTTACATTCTTGTCCAGAATGCCTTCCGGAATCGAGACGGTGTTTAAGCTTGGGAGTCTATGCTCTTTCTCAGCGTGCATCCCAAGTCCCATCGCTTCAATTCCGCTGATGAATGCTTGGCTGTTTTTCCTGTGTCTGTTCCATCTCTTCTCGAGACCTTCCTCATGGACTATTCTTAGGGCTTCCCTCAGGCCGTATATCATGGAGATTGGGGCTGTGTGATGGTACGTCCTCCCCTCTAACCAGTACTTCTCGATTAGGGACACGTCGAAGTACCAGCTTTGAACTTTCGACTTTCTGTTTAGAACCATGTTGAAGGCTTTCTCATTGAATGTGATTGGGGCGAGCCCAGGAGGGCAGTTCAAACACTTCTGGCTTCCACTGTAGCAGATGTCTATCGCGAGATCGTCAACATCAAGCTCGCATCCTGCTAGGGAGGTTACAGCGTCGACAAGTAGTAACGCTCCATATTCGTGAACAACTTTTGAGATCTCGGACAGCGGCTGAAGCACTCCGGTCGAAGTTTCAGCGTGGATGAGCGCAACGACTTTTGCTTTGCTTCTTTTCAAGGCGTCTTCGACTGCTTCTTTTGTTACAGCCTTACCCCAGTCCTCTTTAACGGGGATCACCCTGCCTCCACATCGGGCTGCTATCTCGCTCATCCTTTCTCCGAAGAATCCGTTCATCCCTATTACTACCTCATCGCCGGGTTCAACAATGTTGCATAGAGCGGCTTCCATGCCTGCAGTTCCCGTACCTGAGATGGGTATCGTAAGCCTGTTCTTTGTCTTGAATGCGTATCTCAAAAGTTCCATAGTCTCGTTCATGACCTCGAAAAAATACGGATCAAGGTGTCCAACCAGAGGCGATGTCATAGCCTTGAGCACTCTAGGATCCACGTTGCTGGGTCCTGGACCTAGAAGGAGGCGTGTAGGTGGATTGAGCTCACCGTAGGCGTTGTCCAAAGTCAACACCGTGATATCGAGTGCTAGATGTCTTTAAATGAAGACGATGCTGGTTTTATCAATTACGGAAGCTTTTCTCCGACCACTGTTTAAAGCAGCCAAAAAAGTCTTCACAGACAAGTCTTATTAGCTAGAGTCCGTCCTCTTCATGTGGAATAACCGTGGTTGACACGGAATTCTCAAGGAAGTTCGGAAACTTGTCTTCATTCCTTAAGAACCTCTACAAAGCAGTGGCTAAGAAATGCCAACTCTGCAAAGATGAGCATGTTGCCGAGATAGCCAGAAGATATTTCGTGATGAATGCCTTTGATGGAGCTCTCACGGTTCTGGGCGTGATAGTCGGTGCGCGCTTAGCTGGAGGCTTGGCTGATCCCAAAATCATAATAAGCGCAGGCTTCGGCACGAGTCTGGCCATGGGTGTATCCGGCGCATTCGGCGCCTATTTAACAGAAAGATCTGAACGCATAAAGGACAGAGCAGAACAAAAGAAGCCAGATATGGTCCGTGTATCCCAAGAGGCCTTGTACTTAGCTCTGGTTGACGGTCTCTCACCCGCTATGGCAGCTATTGTAGGTATTTCACCATTCTTCCTTTCACAAATCCGAATAATCCCAACAGACATGGCTTTCTCAGTTTCAATTCTTCTGGTTATGATAGAGCTATTCTTCTTGGGGATCTTCCTGGGACGCATAGCGGGAAAAAGCATGATCTTCCATGGCCTAATAACCCTCTTAGCAGGCTTGGCAACCTTCTCACTGATCACTTTATTATCACTTTAGTCAAAGCAACACGCAAGGCTGTCATAACTATTTCAGAATGGACCCAATAGCTCTTCCATCTGGCAAAGCGTGTTCACCCCGATTTTTACATCTTAAACTGTATTTCTCCAAGTAGATTTCTTGAACAGACGCCTCGGCTACGTGTAAAATGTAGGCAACGCAGTGGATGGCTTTACTCAACTTGTCCATGCTTACAGAGGGACTCTTGAAGTAGCAAAGATTTGTCTAAAAGTATAGATTAAAAAAGCAAATTTTCCACTGTTTCTATGGCTTTTATTCCTTTGACTTCTTGTGGTAATTGTGGTAGAACGGCGAGTCCTGGTTTTTCGCCGTATTTTTTGGTTAGGATGCGGATGTAGTGGTTTTGCATTTGAGCGCGTTGTTTGTGGAAGTTGCAGTTGCAGGTGTTTTTGGTGATGACGTAGTTTATGATGATCCGGAATATGTGGGTTTTGAAGGTTTTTAGATCTTTTAGGATTCGTTCCGTTTGACGGACTCCTAGGGCTTCGGGGATTGTTATGATTATGGTTTGGGTTTTGGGACTGCTTATCATGTTTAGGATGTTTTTGATCAGCTCTCTCCACTCGGTTATCATTGTTAGGGGATCGCGTTTCTTCTTTCCTTCGGTTAGGATGTCGAGGGCTTTTTTGACTTTGATATAGAGTTTGGCGGCGTCACCGAGGTGTGCATAGAACTTGTCTTGGAGTTTCATTAAGGCGAGCATCCCGCCTGCGGGTTCTGTGTCCCAAACTATTATGTCGTAGTCGCCGCCGTTGAAGTAGTCGAGAATATAGCTCACGGCGAATTCTTCGTCAATTCCTGGAGCGCCTGCCACATAGTCGATTATGTCTTTCTCTACTGGCAGGAATGAGGAAATGACTTCGTAGACTCTTTGTCCGAATTTTTTTCTCCATTTTTGGAGGATAAGTTCGCGGGTAAGTTCAACGGCGTGGAGGTTCTGTACTCTTGGAATTTGGGTTATGTTTCCTCTCACGTTTTTTTCTAGAATATCCGATAGTGAAGGAGTGGGGTCGCTTGAGACGAGTAGTGTTTTCAGACCTTTTTTTGCGAAGTGGATAGCTGCGGCGGATGCGCATGTAGTCTTGCCTACTCCACCCTTTCCACATAAGATTAAAAGTTTAGGTATGTCGGAATCTAGGTCGCTTAGGTTTTTCACTTGGATACCATGCCATGTTGAGTTTTATACTTATTAACGTAGAGTTCTTTATAGTATTTTCCGTGCTTTTATCAGGATCAGCATTTTGTACCAGTTCAATTGTTTTTCCACAGTGAATTCATGTTTTGTCAATATGCGGCGTATCTCTTCTGGGGCTAGGATGCTTACGTGTCCCCACTCGTGTTTGTGGATGAAGCACCAGATTGTCCATATTACTTTGAAGATTGCGGATCGCTCGTCTGGGATGGCGACGAATATTTTGTCTTTTGAGATGCGGGCGAGTTCTTTGATGGCGAGTCCCGGGTTTTCTAGGTGTTCTAGAACCTCTGTGCTTATGACAAGGTCGCATGCTTGGTTTTTTATGGGTGGGCAATTGGCATCGCATCGTATGAAATGTCCATCTGGAACTTTGGCTTTTGCGTAGCGTAAGAAATTCATATACAGGTCTAGGCCGATAAGCTGCCTGTGTCCTGTGTTCAGATAAGAGAGTATGTTTCCGCTTCCACAGCCTACGTCTGCAATGATTCCGTCCTTCTTTAGATCTAGCTCTTTTATAATTTTTTGGAATCTTTTTTTATGGTAGAACTTCCTTATGATGGAGCCTTCGTCATAGTGGCCTCCGCTTAGAAGCGCGTAATTGAATTCACCGTAATATCGCAGCCTTCGCAGTCTTTCTATTCTCTGAGAAAGGCTAGGTTTCTTAGTCAATGATGGAGAAACCACCTTCGGAAGATATGGTTTAGCCGTTTTTCCTTTTTAATACGCTGGTGGAGTGTACAATCTCAGTCGGCATTCGCGATCTTCTTTAGAGCAGAATGGACAGATTTCATGAAGCTTATCTCTGGTGCAGGGTTCGCAGAAGTATGTGCCACAATCAGGGCATCTCCACTTTGTTTGGGTTCTGTTCATGTACTTTCTGCACCAAGAGCAGTATGGCATTGGCTTCACCTAAGTTGGGCTGTTCCAACAGGGAATATACAAGATAGAGTGGGATAGAACTATTTTTTCGTTTCAGCCTTTTCGTATTCGGTATAAGCACATGTGCCGCAGGTCCATCGGGCTACGGGTTTTTCGTGGTAGGCCATTACCGCGGTGCATCTGGGGCATAGCTTATTTTTTAATTGGATTTTGCCAGTTTTGTAGTCGGCTTCGTAGCGTTGCCAAGCCTTCTTTTCTTCTTTCTTCTTTTTCTCTGGCGCTTTTACCTTTGGGGCTTCTTCTTCGGGCTTCTTTTCTTCTGGTTTTGCTGGTGCTGCTGAGGGTGGTGGTGCTTTGCTCATTTATTCTCACCTTATGCTTTAGGCGGCTCGGTTTTCGGTGGTTTTGGCTTTTCTTCTTCAGGTTTCTTTGGCTCTGGGGCTCTCTTTTCCGCTTCAGGCTTCTTTTCAGCGGGCTTCTTCTCTTCAGGCTTCTTAGCAACAGCTTTAGCCCGTCTTTCTTCAGCTAACTTCTTTCTCTCTTCTGGGGGCAGACTTCTAATCAAAATATATTCTGGTATAATTGATTTCGCTATTTCAGCTGAGTCATAGACTTGGGCTTCGCCTATTGCTTCAGTTGAGCCAGTTTTTGTTTCCACTTTTATTACGAAGGTCTGTTCTGGAGTAGACTTGAGTTTAGTTGCTAATTCTTTTCTCAACTCGGCCCGCGAGGGTGTTGCGGCATTTTCATGTTTTACTGAAAAGACTATTTCCCTGCGTTTTATGAGCGGATTGCGGTTTTCTTTGATGATTTTGATCTCCACGCTGCTCCCTCTTGTGTCGTTGAATCTGAACCAGCTATCCTTTAACTTTTCTTACTTCTTTCCATTGCTTCTAGAATCTTTTGGCATTCTCGCTTCTTTTGTTTTGTCACTTTTACAATAACGATTCCTTGGTTCGGTTGGCCGTAGAGGACTATTGAATTCTCCGGCGCGGTTAGTACTGCGGGTATGACTAGTAAGTCTTCTTCTCCATCTACTTCGATCTTTGTTTTTTTGTTGGAAGTTACCCCCTTCTCTATAGCCAGCCAAGCTCCTTTAGTTATGATGCCGGGGGGATTAGACGTGTAGAGAATTTGTTCTGCTTCAATTAGCACTGGTTTGATTGGCTTCCTCATTACTCTGTGGTCGATTACGCAAATGTCTGGGGGCAACCCTATCTTCATCATGCGCTCAGTAGCCACATCTCCCACGGCTATTAGTTTTGGCTTCTTCTCCCCCTCCAATTGTTCTTTTAATTTTTCTACGCTCTCAACGAGGATTCCAAAAGGCTTCTTTAATTCTGCTCGAAGTTTGGGGGTTAGAATTCGATCTTCGATCTCCATTACCTAACCTTCAGAGCGTATCTGCCAGGCTTTTTCACGTTCAGCTTTTCAGCGATGTAGGATTCCCCAGGATCTAGGATGACCACTATGCCCGTCCAGTCGTCTGAGAGCGCTGTGGACTTGCAGTTGGGACAGATGTTTCCAGTAGTCAAGGTATGGCAGTTTCTGCAGGCTTTTTCATTCACCTTTCTCGCCGCCCTTTGCTGGACCTACGGCTTTCGCTGCAGCTTCTCTAAGCTTCTTTACGTCCTCATCAATCCACTCGAGCTTTCCAAGGAAAGGCTGTCTTGCTGTTACGCCGATCTTTCCGCTAGCTCCTCCCTTTGTCAAACTAACTGCGGTGATCCTAACTCTAACTTTGTCGCCTACTTTCATTTTTCTCTGGGTTTCCTTTCCCAGCAGCATTCCTTGTCTTTCGTCGTAGGAGATATAGTCATCTATAATTTGTGATACGTGAAGTAACGCGTCTACAGGTCCTACTCTCACGAACGCCCCAAAATCCTCTATTTCGACAATCTCTCCCTCAACTATTTCCTGAATCTCCGGAAAGAATGTTAGCAGTGTGAATGTAGACTTGTGATATGTTGCGCCATCGCCAGGAATAATTTTTCCAACCGTATTCACATTTACGTCAGTCACAATGATTACATAGCCAAAATCCTCACTCACCACGCCCTCATACTTCATTTTAATCTGGTCATAGGTCACCTTATCTAATAAGTCCCCAAATCTTTCAGGTGGAATGCGAATCGTATCTTCGCATGTGATAAGCTTAAACAACAATCTTCCCTGCCAATCAATGAACTATCAAATAGGTTTCTTTGAAATAGACAAATAGAGATACTTATAATCCTTTATCTTTCTTAAAAACGGATTAGACGGTAGACTGTAAACTGCACTCAAATCATTGAGCCAATATGTGGCTAGACTCCGTGAAGCCAGATATGCCCGGGGCGGTGGCTTATTCACTTACTAATTGTAGGCTTAAGCTCTAGAGGGGCTCTTTTACTCCACCACACGGCAACACCCACAGCGGCAGCGCAAGCCAAGCCAATACCAACTAAAACCAATGACGTAGAGGGATTATTCTTGAACGTAACGATGATAGGTGCAATAATTAACGCAACCAAGTTGATCACTTTAATCATCGGATTTAACGCCGGGCCGCTCGTATCTTTGAGCGGGTCTCCAACCGTGTCTCCTATTACAGTTGCCTTATGAGGGTCGCTACCTTTTCCTCCATACAGCCCATCTTCGATTGTTTTTTTAGCGTTGTCCCATGCTGCGCCGCTGGTTGCCATAAATACTGCCAGTAGTTGGCCCACGAGTATGGCTCCTGCCAGGAATCCTCCCAGTGCTTCTTCTTTTAGTATGAATCCTACGGTGATTGGTGTTAGTATCGCGATTGCGCCTAGTCCTATTAGTTCTCTCTGAGCTGTTCGCGTTGAGATGTCTACGCATTTTGCGTAGTCCGGTTTTGTTGTCCCCTTCCATATTCCGGGTATTTCGTTGAATTGGCGTCTCACTTCCTTTACTATTTGGAATGCCCCCCTTCCCACCGCTCTTATGCTTGCTGAGCTGAATAGGAATGGGACTGCTCCTCCTATTAGTAGTCCGACGAATACGTATGGATTTGTTACTGTTATTTGTGTCAGTCCCGTTGTTTCTATGTATGAATTGAATAGTGCGACTGCTGCAATCACCGCGCTACCTATTGCTATCCCTTTTGTTATGGCTTTTGTTGTGTTTCCCACTGCATCCAGTCTGTCCATGATGCTCTTTGTTTCTTTTTCTAATCCTGACATTTCTATGATTCCCCCTGCGTTGTCGACAGTTGGTCCGAATGCGTCCATTGCCACATTATTTCCTGTTAATGTGAGCATTCCTATTCCCGATAGTGCGACTCCGTAGCTTGCTTTTAGGAAGTCCGGCCAGAAGATCATTACTGGTGCAACAATGGCTCCAGCTATTGTGAATATTGCCCACACCGTTGCTTCGTATCCTACTGATAGCCCTTGCAGTATGACTGTTGCTGCTCCTGTTTGACTTGATTTTGCTATGTCTTTTACTGGCTGCTTCCTTAGGGATGTGAAGTGTTCTGTAAGTGTGTTTACTGTTAGTGCTAATACTATTCCCGCGAACGTTGCTCCAAATACTTGTAGCCCAGTCATCATTCCTAGTTTTGTTACTTGCCCCATGTACCAGATTGAGAAAAATGCAAATCCTATTATTGTTATTATCGCCGATAACGTGAATCC
>CAYPFQ010000029.1:0-12051 GCA_964410135.1 uncultured Candidatus Bathyarchaeia archaeon | reverse complement strand
AAAACATAGTGTTCACATGGGACCGATTCCTAGACTTTGAAAAAAACAGCGCCCCATTCATCCAGTATGCACATGCGCGAGCCTGCAACATCCTCAAAAAAGCCAAAATCAAACCGAAACAAGTGGACTACACCCTCCTCAAACACCCGTTAGAACGAGACCTAATCCTACGAACAGCCAGATTCCCAGACATATTCCTCGACGCCGCAGAAAATCTTAAACCAGACGCACTGGCCGGATTCGCCAACGAACTAGCAGACAAATTCAACTCGTTCTACGCCAGCCTCCCCGTCATAAAAGCCGAAACCTCGCAGCTACGCGACGCTCGACTAGCCCTCGTAGACGCAGTCCGAAAAGTCCTCAAAAATACGGTCACCCTCCTCGGAATAACTGCACCAGAAAAAATGTAGCCCTGCCCAAAAACAGAGAAAAACATACTTTAAACCAGGATGATACTTACCAGTGCGGTGGGCCCGTAGTCTAGTCCGGATAGGACATCGATCCCAATGAGGGGGAATGGAAGCCTGCGGAGCCGGAGATCCGGGGTTCAAATCCCCGCGGGCCCGCTCAAAAAATGCTTCTAGAAATGGGCTCAAAACTAATAGAGGCTTCCCACGCAGATTATAGCCAGCAGGAACAATGAACCATACAATAGCGGGGCAGTAAGATGTTGTTGACAGAGCTAAAATTTGGCGTATCCATACTAGAGTTGTCCTAGCTCATAGGAGAAGAGGAGGATTGGGAGAGAAGGTCGTAGGCATATTGGGGGGCATGGGACCGGAGGCCACAATGGAGCTGTTCAGGAGGGTGGTGAAGCTTACCCCAGCAAAGAAAGACCAGGAGCATTTGCGCATCATCATAGACAATAACCCTAAGATACCTGATAGGAGTAGGGCGATGCTGGAGGGTGGGGAGAGCCCCTTACCCCTTGCCGCCGAGACCGCGAGGAACCTCGAGCGTGCGGGAGCAAGCTTCATCGTAATACCATGTAACACCATCCACCACTATATCGATGGAATCAGAGAGTCCGTGAGGATACCGGTGCTCAGCATGGTCGAACTGAGCGTTGAGAGGCTTGCCTCAACACCAGAGGTAAAGCGGGTGGGGATAGTAGCGACCACAGGGACAATAAAATCCGCGTTATATAGGAGGGCCTTGGTAGCGAAGGGGCTGGAGCCCATAGAGCCTGACGATAAAACCCAGGAGAAGGTTATGGAGGCGATTTACAGGGTTAAGGCGAGGGGTGTGGACGAGGAAGCCAAGGCTATGCTCTCAGAGGTGGTCGAGAGGCTTAGAGGGATTGGGGCAGATGCTCTACTGATAGGGTGCACGGAACTCAGCCTACTTCATGAAGAGCTAGGGAGGGAGGGGCTGAAGGTTTACGACAGCCTCCAGATCCTAGCGGAGGAGACAGTGAGGTATGCCCTCTCACTTTGAAATGCCCATTACTCGTCAAGTAAAGTCTACTTTTGTGCTACATCGAGTTGACCTAGAACTCGGAAGAAACCAATCAACACCTAAACCTTTTATTTTCCATTCGCCACTCAACACTCTAAGATGCCCCTGAACCAGAAAGCAATAAGGGTAAGACAAGATGCTGAAGCTTTTCTTTGCCACTGATGTTCATGGTAGCAATATCTGCTGGAAGAAATTTCTGAGAGTGATTGACCGTTTCAAGGTTGACATCGCGATTCTAGGCGGGGACTTAACTGGGAAGATGGTTGTTCCAATGGTTAGAGATGGCGATGAGTATTCCTACACCCTCTTCGAAAGAGATGTCAGGTTCAAGGCAACGCAACTGGAGGACGAGCGTTCGAAAGTGGCGAACGCCGGTTACTATCCGTACCCCTGTGAGAGGGGAGAATTCCAGCGACTGAGCAACGACGAGCAGGCCCAGAAAGATTTGTTCAATAGACTCATGGCGGGGCGAATGCAAGAATGGATGGATCTCGCCTCAGCTCGATTTAGGGGTAAATCCCCGCTTTATGTTTCTCCTGGCAATGATGATCGCTTGATTATTGATGAGATCTTGGAGAAGAGCGATTCGGTGGTCGTATGTGAAAGGAAGCTCAGTCATCTCCCGGATGGGTATGACATGGTCACATGTGGTTGGGTTAACCCGACTCCTTGGAAGACCGCTAGAGAGGCGCCTGATGAGAAGCTTGAGAATATGCTGGAGGAATTGATGGCTAAAGCTCAGAACTACGAGAAGCTCATATGTAACTTTCATGCGCCTCCATACAACTCTGGACTTGACATCGCCCCCAAACTGACAGAAGACTTGTCGGTTAAAGTTGGGATTGGAGGAGTAGAACTCGGACCGATAGGTAGCAAGGCTGTAAGGCACATGATAGAAAAATATAAGCCTCTCTTGGGGTTGCACGGACATATACATGAATCAGCCGGCTTCAGGAGGATTGGGCGAACATTTTGTGTCAACCCTGGATCTGAATACGCTGAAGGCGTGTTACGCGGCTACTTAGTCTTCTTGAGCGGAGAGAAGGTTCAGGGTCACTGGCGGGTTGCCAGCTAGTTACGAGTCCCCTTATCGCTCAGCACTGGCTCAACTAAAGTCTTTTATGGAGTTGAGAACCATACAAAGGATTTTAGATGTAAGAAAATGTCTCGAAAACTCTTTATCCGAGAGGCTACTGGGCTTGTCAGAGAGTTCGGTCCTTTCATGGTACTTATGATGGCTATGAACAACATGATCGGCGCTGGAATCTGGGGATTATCGATAAGGATGCCATACACTTATCCTGGCTCGGATCCAACTCTAGCTTTCGTAATAGGTCTGATTCCAGCCTTCTTCTTTGCGATTTCGTACGCTTGGCTTGCGGCTTGTATGCCGAGGGCGGGTGGAGACTACGTCTTCATCTCAAGGGCAATCAACCCTGCACTGGGCTATGTTGTAACCATTGGAAACTTTCTCGGTAGATGGTTCTCAGTAGGATTCCTGCTAGTAACCGATGTGGCCTTGTGGGGCGTTGCCCTCCGAATCCTCGGGAAGGGCTCAGGTAATGTGGCCCTAGCTGACTTTGGCACATTCCTCTCAGCACCACCTGATCCGACGGTAACCCTGGTAGGAGCAATACTTCTTCTCCTAACTGTCTGGCTCTTCTTGACAATCGGAGGAACTGTATTCAAGGTTTACACGGCGATTATATGGTTCATCCCCCTGTTAGGAGGCATCGCTTGTATCCTGCTGAATTTTGCTAATCCTTTTGGCCCAGCGTCCTTTAGCAAGGCGTGGGATGTGGTCTGGGGGGCAGGTTCCTACCAAGAGGTTGTGACGATCGCTCAGCAAACTGGATGGACGCTAGGAGCTCCGAACTTTGACGCTACAATAACAGCCGTCGCTGGAGCAGCGCTGTTCGCCTACTCTGGATTCCACAATCCTGCTCAATGGTCCGGTGAGATAAAGAATCCAAAAAGAAACATGCTGCTCGGAATAATCTCCGGCACACTCATCACAGCCGTCATATATATAGGGTTGGCGGGCTCGGCATTCTTTGCTGGTGGCGACTTCATTTCACAATATAACTGGGCGTACTACAAGGCGAGGGCACAGTTCGTAATCACACCCAAGATTGAACCTGTGCTACCAATGTTCGGCGTCATCTTCGCTGGAGGAAACGTTCTTCTCGCACTATTAATAGCGACGGCAGGCGCTTTCAGTCTCTACCATGTGCAACCCGCAGCGCTGATGATGGAAACGAGGCGAGTGTTCTCTCTCGCTTTTGACAGGTTCTTCCCAGAAAGATTCGCTAGTGTCAGTGAGAGGTTCCACACGCCGACATGGGCGATCGTGTTCATGATTGTCGGTGGAATCCTAGGCATAATTGTCTCGTCGCCGGTGCTCGGTCCGCTGAGGACGCTGGCAGGCGGGATCAACGCGACCTTCATGTACCTTCTGGGCTACTTGTTCACTGGGCTCGCACTAGCATTGCTCCCGATTGTCCGACCAGAGATCTATGAGAGCATCAAGGTTGACGTAGCAGGGATGCCGCTCCCCGCGGTGTGCGGCCTCGCTGGCTTTGTGTTCGGTATATTCTTCTTCGCTCAAAACGCAAGAGTCATGGCGCCCCTTGACATTTCAATATCATGCCTCGTGCTAGGGATTGGCTTAGCCCTATTCCTATACTACTCCTACAAGAACAAGCAGATGGGCATCGACGTGAAGACTTTGCTCTCCGAGATGCCGCCCGAGTAGCCGCTATTCTCCCTTTTTTATTTCCTATTTTATTCTGCTAAGTTATCGCGATGTAGGCTTAGCAGTCTCTCGCATTCCAGCTCTGCACATATCTACGTACTCCTAACCTTCATAGATTCCAATGAATTCTTGCTCAGAACTGCTTTAGTAGTCTCCAGGTCTTACTGGGCCTCTAAGCTAGCATCCTATTTGGGACAGGTATACTCAGAACCTTTGAGTTTATTTCCGCATTTGACGCATTCTAGATGTTCGTCTGTCGCCAGCTCTCTTCAAGCTAGTGGACTCGCTCTCAATGATTGTTCCTCGAAGTCTCTTCTCAAGGCTGGAGAATGAGAGAGCTGAACCTGGCAATATTAATAGAAGTAAAGCACTGGCCGTCGAAATTATCAGCGTTGCTATCATTACTTCTAAGCCTAGGACCCGACTCACGTGTGGGATTCCAAATATGGTCGCCAACGTGTTCGGTATGGATATGACGAGTGTAATCCATGTCAACATCAACATAAGCCATGTAAGAATTCCCAGACGCTTGCTCAACCTTTCACTCGAAGCCATTAACTGCACCATCGCCGTCATCATGCGATCTTCATGTTTCTCGATGTTCAATAGACTCCTCAGTAACTTCTCCTCGGTGGAATCTTTACTCACATTTCTTCCCTCTATTTTGCAATTACAACACCATGTACGGCTATAAATCGCTTTCCAAGACTGAGAAAAAGACTATGTTAAACTGCTCTCTCTAGAGCTTCAGCCACATTCTTTCTTCCCATAGCAATAATGTATGGTCCAAGCCGCGGGCCCTCTGGGGTTCCGATAAGAATTGTATACAATAGTTTAAAGAAGTTCTTGGGCTCGATGGAATGGGCTTTGGCAATGTTGAATATAGCGTTCTGAATTGTCGTCTCATCTTTCTCGGTCAGGATTATTTTAATCAAATCTTTAATGGCGTTTTTCTCATTTGCGCTAATTTTGACGCCTTTTTCTTTGATTTCGGCGAAGTCTTCAGCCCAGTTACGTGCGTAGTCTAATCTATTCCTTAGATCTTCAAGCCCAACAGCTTTTCCATAGCCATACTGCTTGAGCTTCTCTTCTATGAACCTATTTTCGGCTTCCTTGGGTGCAACTCTGGCCAAGTACACTAGAAGATTGTATGGGGCGTGTACGCTTGGTTGGGGAGGCGGCTTCAACAGCCAGCAGTACTCGTATAGTCCTCTGAGTTTGGCCCTTTCAAGCTTATTCTCAACCTTCTTCTTTCCAAAATAAACATCTTCTAACTCATCTAGCTCCGCCATGTAGAGAGGAATGTCGGTGACTGAGATAGTTCGAGTGCCTATGATCCGCTTGAACATGAGTAAGAGAAGTGATTGAGGCGAGCCGTATCTAAACCAGACTTGAGGTGTGAAAACATTTCCAAGCGACTTTGAAATCTTCTTTCCACTTTTATCTAAGAACATTTCGTACTGCACATGAAATGGTGGAGGATAGCCCAATATCTCCTCACAAATTCTATCATTCACCCTCACCGAATCCGCTATGTCCTTTCCATAAGCCTCGAAGTTTATCTTTAAAGCCGCCCATCTGGCTGCGAACTCAGCTTTCCAGCTTAGCTTTCCCTCTCCCTTTGAATAGTCTGCTTCGCCTCGATTTTTGCAGCCTTTTAGTTTGCGTCCCTTTATCATCATGCCTTCGCAGATGTAGAGCACTTTCTTCTCTTTGGGGCGAAATTCATATGCTTCTGTCGTGTAGATCCTGCCGCATTTGGAGCAAACAGGTAAGTAGGGCAGTACCTCCACATACTTCTTCTGCTCAGTTTCCTCCATGATTATTTCTCCGACCTTCTGGGCATTGCTCAGGATTTTCTCAATCTGCTCTGTGAGGACGCCTTCTCTATATACCCGTGTGGCTGAAACAAGCCTGTAGCTTATTCCGCACCTGTCCAACGCATCTCTTAGAAGCGAGTTCATATGTTCTCCATAACTTTCATGGCATTTGAACGGGTCTGGAATCGAGGTCACTGGAAAACCAAGATATTTCTCTAACGACTTCGGTAGTCCGGCGGGCAGTTTTCTCAAACCATCTTTGTCGTCAGAATAGGCTATCAATTCAGACTTGTAGCCTAAATCTTCAATCGCCAGCTTCACTCCATACGCCCTAACAGCATCTGCAAGGCTTCCGATGTGGGGGAAACCCGACGCTCCTAACCCGCTCTCAGTTCTAATGATATCGGGCTTTCTTTCTAGCGTTTGCTCTCTTTCCAGTATTTTTACGGCAAGCTTGTCAAGCCAAGTGCCACGCCCAATAATCCCTTTCTTCATCTAGCCTAAGCACACAACTTCCTATCTGTTCATAGCTCTATAACGTTCTAAAATCTATCGAATCGACTCTGCTTTACGGAGTTCATTTGTAAAAAACTTATATTCTCTGACTAGGGGAAGTTATCCAAAATGTCTTTCAGGCGGTATGCATGTCTGGGCCAATTGGCATAAAGGCGTTTGATGCGGAAAAATTTTCGAATGAACAAATTGCTGAGATCCGCAAAGTTCTGGGCGATGAGAAGGCGATAATTGCCTGTTCTGGCGGGGTTGACAGTACGGTGTGCGCTGCTTTAACGCACCGTGCCATTGGTGAAAACCTGATCGCCGTCTTCCTAGACACGGGCTTTATGCGTCTGAAAGAACCTGAGAAAGTAGTTAAACTACTCTCAAGCCCGCCTCTAGGCCTATCGATCAAACTGGTTGATGTGAGAAAACGTTTCATGAAAGCTCTGGAAGGTCTCGTGGACGCCGAAGAAAAACGTAAGGCATTCAGAGAAACATTCTACAAGATCTTTGGTGAAACCGCGCGAAAAGAAGGATGCCGATTCCTTGTGCAAGGAACAATTGCTCCTGACTGGATCGAGACAAAGGGCGGAATCAAAACCCAGCACAATGTCCTAACGCAGATTGGAATAAACCCAGTTGAGAAGTATGGCTTCAAAGTAATAGAGCCTTTGGCCTATCTCTACAAGGATCAGGTGCGGCAAGTTGCGCGATACCTCGAAGTGTCATCTGAAATCTCAGAACGCCAGCCTTTCCCAGGTCCAGGCCTATCTGTCAGGGTTGTAGGACTTGTACGCCCCCAAAAGCTTGACTCCCTTAAAAAGGCTACAGCGATCGTAGAGAAAGCCCTTGCCTCAGCAGGCTTTGAACAATATTTCGTGGCAGTAATAGATAGCACAGTTGAAAGGAATACGGTGGGGTCCGAAATGCGGGAAACTGCGTCTAAATTCTTCGAGATACCGGCTTCAAACATCCAAATTAATGTACTAAAAAGCTTGGCTACAGGAGTAAAAGGAGACATCAGATCCTATGGGAAAATGGCTGTTTTAACCATACGCGACAAGTCAAAGAAAATATACAAACCGCCAATCGAAACCCTGACAAAACTCCAAGTTAGACTTATGTCTGACAATCCACAGTTCACTCACATCCTTTATAGCGTTACCGAGAAACCCCGCAAGAAACCCTATATTGCCGCGGTTAGAGCGATTAAAACTCGAGATTTCATGACCGCAGAGGTAGCGCCAATAAGCTGGGGCTCTCTCACAAAAATCTCGAACCAGATAATCAAAAAATGCTCGAATATTGCCACGGTTTGCTATGATGTAACGCCTAAGCCGCCAGCGACAGTTGAATTTGAATAAGCTTTTAGGCTAGTGGGATGGAACTCCCCAGCCATGAAGGGCGATGTCATAAGCAGTTAGGATCCCAACTAATTTCTTTCCATCCACTACAGGGATTCTCCGGATTCTTTTTTCGCTCATTGTTCTGGCAACATCGCTAATGAGGCTCTCCGGAGGGCACGCTATCACCGGGCTCGTCATAAACTCTCCTACTTTAAGCATGTTCGGATTCAGTCCTCGTGCAACCACTCGTGTAACTATATCTTGCCAAGTTATAATGCCCACAACCTCGTCTTCCCTCATAACGATCAGACATCCGATTTTTTTCTCAGCCATCGTTTTGGCAGCTTCTATAGCGGTCTTCGTTTCATCTGTCGTAGTAACGGTAGTACGCATAATATCCTTGACTTTGAGTACGGCATTATACACCGCTACCAAGCTCTTCACCAATCCATGTTGATATTAGAAACTATCACGATTCTTCTCATAACTGCGATAAAATTTTTGCCCAATCTAGTTTAAACGAGCCTCAACTAAGGAGATGGTGCTCCCCAACCATGGAGGCATACGTCATAGGCGGTTATGATTCCAACTAAACTATCTCTGTCAACTACTGGCAGCCTATTTATCTTATTTTGATGCAAAATTTTGACTATATCTCTTATGGGCGTGGTGGGACTACAGGTTATAACCGGCTGCGTCATAATTGTATCAACTTTGCATGCTTTTGGGTCTAGCCCCTGCGCAACCACCCGTGTAACTATGTCTCGCCAAGTTACAATGCCGACAATCTTATCATCTTTCACAACCACTAAGCTCCCAATCTTATTCTTAGCCATTTTTTTAGCAGCGTCCATGACTATATCGGCAGGCTCTGTCGTAATTACACTCTTCCTCATAATGTCCACAGCTAAAACCAAACGTATCGCGCCTCGCAACCCCTATTACAGAGCGATGCGGTCAATAAAGTCTTTGCTTAAACGAGAATTCCTAGTTCGTTATAGGCTATAGAGAAAACATGCATAAACATTTTAAAACCTACACCAAAAACTTAACGAGTTGCGCAGGAATGTAGGGTTCCATGCTCATTCCAGTAGTAAATGTCACAGGTCAATACAACCATCTCATCACTCGTATGCTAGCTGAGCTGGGAGTTAACACTGTGCTAGTACCGATGTCAATTTCAGAAAAAGAGCTGATCGGCGTGGGTGCCGACGGACTAGTTTTGGGTGGGGGACCGCAAAGCCTTCCTAAAGACCTTGACAAGTTTGGGGAGATCCCGACGTGTATTAAACATCTTGAAGTCCCGATCTTGGGAATTTGCGTCTCGCATCAGCTTATCGCAACCATTTTTGGTGGTAAAGTAGGACCAGCTAAGCATCCAGAATTTGGACCAGTAACCGTTTACGTTGACAATGAAGACATCCTTCTGAAAGAGCTTGCTCCTAATTTTACTGCATGGGAATCGCATAACGACGAAGTCATAGTTGTTCCACCTAATTTTGAAATTCTAGCCCACTCAGACAACTGTAAAACTCAAGCTATGAAACATGATGCACGCCAAATCTTCTGCGTACAATTCCATCCTGAAGTCATTCACACAAAAAATGGGCGTAAAGTCTTCAAGAACTTTATTGATATCTGCCATAGATGATCCTTCAGCTAAAATAGTTGAGCTATGAATCTGTGCATTTTCTCCACAATCATAACATAAACTTAGCAAAGATTAACGTATGTCGCCGTTTAGCGCGTACGTGAGTCTTACTTAGAGGGTCAAACTGCCCAAAAAACATGTGTTAATCTGCATCGAATTTTACTGGATTTTTGAGTCTTTTTTGTGGTTGTCACCTTTCTGCCAATTTTCAGTGTTATTTTACTAATATTTGTCAAAAATATTTATACTTCTCCAAACACAATTCTATGCTGAGAAAAGGTGTCAGGGTGCTTTCAAAAAAGATTTGCGAGGGCAAAACCAAGATCGTATATAAAGCTGATAGATCTGACGCTGTTTTGCTCAAATTCAAAGATGACATAACCGCCCTCGATGGAAAGAAACATGACACTCTGAAAGGTAAAGGCCGCATTAACGCCGCCATCTCAGCTAAACTTTTCAAAGAAATTGAGAAAGCTGGCGTGTCCACTCATCTAATCAAACTTATCCCACCCGACTTAATGCTCGCTCATAAATTGAAAATGATTCCAACCGAGGTTATTTGCAGAAACTATGCCGCAGGGCATTTAATCACCCGACTTCCAATGATCAAATGCGGCACGAAATTCCAAGAGCCCATCGTCGAATTCTACCTAAAGAATGATGCGCTTCATGACCCAATCCTGACTGAAGATCATATTCCAGCACTAGGACTGGCAGCTGAACGCGAAGTTCAAGAAATCAAAAAACTAACAAAAACGGTCAGCAAATGTCTGACTAAATCAATGGCTCGCCGCGGATTAAAACTGGTAGACTTCAAACTAGAATTTGGGAGAGACAGCAAGGGTAAACTTAGGGTCGGCGATGAGCTGAACGGCGACTCGATGCGACTTTGGGATTTGAAAACTGGAAAAGGAGTTGATAAAGACCTCTACCGCAAAGGAGCTTCACTGAATGAGGTTCTGAAAGTCTACGAAGAACTGTATCAAAGAATAGTCGGGAGGAAGCCGTAATGCCCACCTACCTAGTTGAAGTCGTTATTGAAAACAAGCCCGCTGCTAGGGATCCTGAAGGTGAAACTATCGGTCGCGACCTGATAAACAAAGGCGGATACGACATGGTGACCCGTGTAAGAACAGGCAAATATCTCAGGCTAGAGGTGAAAGCCGACTCAGACAAGCAGGCAGAAGACATCGTATTCAAGATGTGCAACGAACTCAGAATCTACAATCCAGTAGTTCACACCTGCACAATCCAAGTGAGGGGAACGGAAAAATGAAAGTCGCAGTAATTCAATTTCCAGGTTCAAATTGCGATTTAGATACAGTTCATGTATTACGTGATATTCTGAATGTTGAAACCAATCTGGTATGGTACAAGTACTTTGACGAATCGAACTATGATGCTGCCATAATTCCAGGGGGTTTCTCATATGGTGATCACCTTCGATCAGGTGTAATCGCAGCTCACACGCAATGTATGCAACAGGTCAGAGAGATGGCCGATGAAGGCAAAGCCGTTCTAGGAATTTGTAACGGCTTCCAAATCTTGGTCGAAGCTGAACTTCTGCCAGGAGCGCTGATGCAAAACAGTTGCCTAACCTTCGTTTGCAAATGGGTTACTTTCAGAGCTGAAACTCAACGCACTGCTTTCACAAACCTAATTCCAAAAGGCGAGCTGCTTCACATGCCCATCGCCCATCATGAGGGCAGATATGTCAATGATAAGAGAGAACTGAAAGCGCTCTATGAGAATGACCAAATAGTTTTCCGGTATGTAGATGAAAAAGGCGAACCGACGCAAGAAGCTAACCCAAACGGTTCAGTGGACAACATCGCCGGCATCTGCAATCTAGAAGGCAATGTAGTCGGACTTATGCCACATCCTGAAAGAGCTTCTGAAAAAATCCTAAGCCCATACAGCGGAGACGATGGCTTACTAATTTTCGGATCTATGCTGCGGTTTCTAAGAACGGGAGGAAAACTAACATGCCAATCGTTAGTGGAGCACAGGTAGATCTAACACCTACCGAAATCAGAAAGACCCGACAACTGCTAGGGAGAACCCCGAACGATGTTGAAATCGGAATGATAGATATTATGTGGTCGGAACACTGCTCCTACAAGAGCAGCCGACCAGTTCTCAAGCTTCTTCCTACTGAAGGCCCAAGAGTAATAATTGGTCCTGGACAAGATGCGGGGGTTGTTGACATAGGTGATGGTTATGCAGTGGTTTTCAAAATTGAAAGCCATAACCATCCCTCAGCCATAGAACCCTACAACGGCGCAGCCACCGGAATCGGAGGAATTATTCGCGACATCCTATGCATGGGCGCAAGACCGATAGCCCTACTTGACCCCCTCCGCTTCGGATTAATGAAAAGCGGGCATAGCCGATGGCTATTCCAATATGTAGTGAAAGGCATAGCAGACTACGGCAATTGCACAGGTATTTCAACAGTGGCTGGTGACATAGAATTTGACGACAGCTTTGAGACAAATTGCCTCGTCAACGTGGCATGCGTAG
>CAYPFQ010000028.1:9422-12962 GCA_964410135.1 uncultured Candidatus Bathyarchaeia archaeon | reverse complement strand
TCTAATGAGGAGGAGAAAAATGCCAAAAGAATTCATCTCAGAACTCACTGTAAGAGAAAATCTTAGGATCCCACTGACATTTGCCGGCATTCTTAAACAAACGCGTGATCAGATCGTGGATGTCACTTTGGACAGCTATGGATTGACCGAATCCGCCGAAACCTACCCTCAACATTTAGACAAAAAACAGCGAAAAGCACTTTTGAAGGCATACGAAGACATAGCCTCTCACTATCCCAACTATGATGCCTTCCTGAAGCTACTAAATACCAACGAAAAGGCGAGAAGCGGGCTGCTCATAGTTCACCATGAACTCTTCGTAAACATTGCCTATAACTTGCGAGAAGCTACTGCTGCAATAAAGAGGGAAGACTACGATGGGGCTGTGCTGGCCTTGAGTAAGGCGATAGATCGGCTTGCTCTGCGGATTGCTCTTGGCACATATATCGATATCCCTAGCCCAAGGATCCTCCACGTGCTGATTATGACCATTCGGACCTACTATGATGTCCTGAGGCTCAGAGCCAAGATGGATAAAAATTTTGTTAAGAAAACAGTAACGAAAGCGGTTAAGCAATTAGATACACTCGCAACCGCTTTTGTCGAAACGGCGCACATCGAGGTAATTCGATGAGCTTCCTCGAATTTGAGGAACGAATCAACAAGACAATCTCAGAGCTCAGAAAAGAGAAAGGGCGAGAAGTTATCGTAGTGCATCATGATGACGCCGATGGGCTTTGTTCCGGGGCGATCACCAAGACAGGTCTCGAAAGAGAAAACTATAAGACCCATGTATTCTGTCTCGAAAAAGTTTACCCAGAAGTGATCGCGAGCCTACACGCAACTAAAGACAAAATCATTTTTTATGCTGATATAGGCTCAGCGCATGCTGATCTCATCTCAGAACAAAACAAAGGCGAAAACCTAACAGTAATTCTAGACCACCATGACCCTGCCCAGGCGACTGATCCACGCGTTTTCGATCTAAACCTTGAGCATTTTGGATTCAGGGGCGAAACCGATTTCTCAAGTGCGACCTGCTGTTACATGTTCGCTAAAACATTGAATGAAATGAATCGAGATCTAGCCTATCTTGCATTAGTCGGTAGTAGTGAGATTCCTGGAGGTTTCACTAGCATCGACAAATCGATTTTAGACGAGACTGTTCGGGATGGAATTATCGAAATAAAGGGAAAGCAGATTAAAATTAAAAAGCTCGGAACCAGTGTAAACGTCCTATTCTCCGCGTTGCAGATTCTCGGTCCAATAGGATATTATAGACGAGGGCCAGAACTCGCAATCAAAGCCTGCATCGAAGGAATTAGCCCTGAAATCAAAAGTGAGCTTGACAAGCTAGAGTCTGAACGGAAAGAGGCAAACAAGAAGCTTCTCGGCAAATTGCACCGCAAGGGTGTAAATGAAACGGATCATGTCCAATGGTTTGACGCAGAAGACACCTATACCGGCATGGGCACCAAAGTCATTGGAACCTTTTGTTCCTTCCTATCATATCAAACCCGCATAATCAAACCTAACAAATACATCATCGGCATTACCAACATGTCGCCTGAGATTCCTGGCTGGGGGAAACTAAGCGAGTCGCTCATAAAAGCCTCAATACGCATCCCAAAAGAACTCCAAAAACTCGTGGAACAAGGAAAGATGCCAAGCGCGGTAGAGGTCCTTAAAGAGGCATCAAAGAGATTCGGGGTAGCAGATGGACATGAGTTCGCAGCTAACGTGACCATGCCAACTGCTATGAAACAAACTTTCATCGAAAATTTAGAGAAAGCGATAAGTTCATTCAAACGTTGACATAACCAAATGTTATTTACTTCAAAACAGGAGAGTGAGCATCGGCAAAAGGGATAGAAGTGCAAAAAAATTAAAGAACGAAAGCTGGCGTCTTTGAAAAGACTTAAAAGTTGATACCAATCTATTTTCATAGCTATCATCGAGGCGCCGATGATTGAAGCATCATCTAGACCGATTTGTGCAACATGGCGTCCTTCCCATCACTATGATACTTCTAATGGCAATTGTTTATGATCGGTTCGGCTCTATTCCTGCCCTCCTAATATTTTTGGGGGTTATTTCACTGAGAAGAGCTTACTATAGGGCTGTGCGGAAGGTAGAACGCAGAAAAATTAGGCAACTCATGCTACGGCCTCAAGAAGGTCTGGCTCAAGCTGAAACCGAGAACGGGGTTTGATAGATTAATGGCGGAACAGAAAAGTTGGCATTCAATGGCTGCGGACGACGTTTTAAAGACCCTTAAAGCCAGCCCTAACGGACTATCTGGAGAGGAAGCTGCACGGCGTCTTCAGGAATATGGGCCGAACGAGCTTGTGGCTGAAAAGCGGATATCGCCATTAGAAATCCTCGTAAGCCAGTTCAAAGACATTCTCATCGTAATCTTGATGATTGCCACTGCTATCTCGGCTTTAATAGGAGAAATCATAGACGCCATAGTCATCCTAGTCATCATCGTGGCTTGCGCTGTTCTTGGTTTTGTGCAGGAATATCGTGCAGAAAGAGCTCTCGAAGCTTTGAAGAAAATGCTAGCTCCTACGATCACCGCGTTACGAGATGGAAAGGATGTAGAGATTCAGTCGAAGGATATTGTGCCCGGCGACATAATCTTGCTAGAGGCAGGCGATAAGCTACCCGCCGACGCCAGATTAATTGATATAACGAACCTACAAGTTGACGAAGCGCCCCTAACTGGAGAATCAATCCCAGTAGTCAAAACATTGGATCCATTGCCTGAAAGCACCTATGTGGCTGATAGAAAGAACCTAGTATTTTCCGGCACTACCATCACCTACGGTAAGGGGAAGGCTGCTGTAACGAGTACTGGAATGAACACTGAATTTGGTAAGATAGCGAAAGAAGTTTCAGCTGTTGAAGAAGAGAAAACTCCGTTAGAGAAAAGAACCGAAAACATCGGTAAATGGCTAGGCATTCTCTGTTTGGCAGTATGTTTAGGTGTAGGGGGTTTCGGAGTCGCTAGGGAGTTCTACTTTAAAGGAACAATTGAAATGGCATTCATTCTTGAAATGCTCATATTTGGAATAGCCCTAGCAGTGGCAGCTGTTCCAGAAGCTTTGCCAGCCATAGTGACTGGCGCTCTCGCTATCGGCATGCACGAGATGGCGAAAAGAAACGCTTTAATCAGGAAGATGCCGGCTGTGGAAACCTTGGGTTGCACAACGGTAATCTGCGCCGATAAGACTGGAACGCTAACCAAGGGCGAGATGACCGCGCGCAAGGTTTACGTTGACGGTAAAATCATCGAGGTATCAGGTGTTGGCTACGAGCCAGTAGGTGAGCTTCGCGTCGCTGGGAAGCCCCTCAGCGTTAAAGAAGGCGCCTTTCCATTGTTAATGAAAGGCTCTATTCTGTGTAGCGATGCTAACATAGAGCAGGTTGAGGGAAGATGGTGTCTCAGAGGGGATCCAACAGAGTGCGCCCTGGTCGTGTGTGCAGAAAAAGGAGGATTCCCCAGACATGAGGTTAGGGCACAGCACCCGCGCGTAG
>CAYPFQ010000028.1:4507-9322 GCA_964410135.1 uncultured Candidatus Bathyarchaeia archaeon | reverse complement strand
GCAGAAAAAGGAGGATTCCCCAGACATGAGGTTAGGGCACAGCACCCGCGCGTAGGCGAAATACCGTTCAGCTCTGAGAGAAAGCGGATGAGCACGATTCACCCCACACCTGAGGGACAGCAAATTGTCTACATGAAGGGTGCTCCAGAGATTGTGCTGGAAAGATGCGCTTCCATTAATGAAGGCGGAAAGGTCGAAAAATTAACCGCCGAGAAAAAGAGGGAGATTCTTAAAGTAAATGAGAGCATGGCTAACGAGGCTCTGCGCGTATTGGGCGTTTCTTATAAGGAGATCCCTAAAACTGTCAAGGCATTCGATGAAAGCCTAGAAAGCGAACTCGTTTTCCTAGGACTGATTGGAATGATTGATCCTCCTAGGGAAGAGGCTATGGAGGCTGTTAAAGTATGCAAGGAAATTAAGATGAAGCCGATAATGATAACTGGCGATCATAAGCTCACTGCTGTTGCTATAGCCAAGGAAATGGGCATTTTTGAAGAAGGCGACATGGTTTTGACTGGTGATGAACTTGAAAAAATGAGCGATGAAGAATTCGAGCGAATAGTTGATAAAGTGAGTGTTTACGCTAGGGTGTCCCCGATGCATAAACTGAAAATAGTCAAGGCGTGGAAGGGGAAGGGGCAAATCGTAGCTATGACTGGTGACGGAGTTAATGATGCTCCGGCGATAAAGAATGCTGACATAGGAATTGCCATGGGCATAACAGGTACTGAGGTGACAAAAGAAGCATCGGATATGGTATTGGCAGATGATAATTTCGCTACAATTCTTAAAGCGATAGAGAGGGGCAGATGGATCTTTGATAATATAAAGAAGTACCTTACCTACCTTCTTCAGTGTAACCTAGTGGAAATAGTGGTAATTGGAGGCGGTGTTCTAATGGGTCTTCCCTTACCTCTCCTTCCAGCACAGATTCTATATGTTAACCTAGCCACTGATGGGTTACCGGCATTAGCTCTAGGAGTAAGCCCGCCTGATCCAGATGTCATGAAGAGACCTCCACGAGACCCTAAAGAATCGGTCTTTACAAGAGAGGTGAAGGCATTCCTATTCGTTGTTCCATTGATTATGTCACCTTTACTCTTTTGGACCTTCCTAGATTCTCTACACCTAGGTATAGAAGCTGCCAGAACAGACCTATTCCTAACCTTCGTATTCTTCGAACTAGCAATAGCGCTTAACTGTCGCTCATTAACGTACTCGATATATAAGGCGAAACCTCATAAATTCCTATTACTGGCAATAGCTTGGGAAACAGGTCTTCTATCAGTCCTGATCAACATACCATTTGTACGCGATGCTTTCAATATACTTCTCCCAAGTTTACACGATGTTGCCGTAGTGGCTGGTGCATGCGTAGTCGTCGTCGTTAGCTTAGAAATGATTAAGCTCGTACTGAGACGGGGTTCGCCAAAAAAGCCGTAGGGTAACAAAAGATCCCGCTGCACTGCGACTGAGGCAAGGATTCTGCTCTAGGGATTGGGAAAATCGAGTTGTAATTTTGTCTTCTTCCGAACCGAGAGGAGCCAGTGGAGGATCAGAGCATACTTCGCATATGGTGATTTGTGGGTCGAAGACCCTTTCTGTTCCTATAATTCAAAATAGCTTGCAAATTCTGTTCATTTCCATGGTTCTTATGTACATAAGTGTACGAATAAGTCTTAAATATAACATGCTTATTCTAATGGCTGATTCCGCTGGAGGACAACTATAACATGAGGTATCATGTTTGGTCAAACGCCGCTAATTCAACGAGCGTCGCCTAGGTTTGACTATCGATTGAAATTTAGAAAATTCCCATTCCTACGGTCGCCTATCGAAGTTTTCTCGAATTTGTATCTGAATTACAATTGTGCCTACCTTTTGGAATCCGTTGAAGGTCCAAGGAGGCTGGCGCGATATTCATTCGTGGGCTTTAATCCCCGACTAACCCTCAGAGTGAAAAATGGCGAACTCACAATCTCTGACCTGAATGGCGAGGCAACCCAGAACAAAGTCACCGATCCGCTGATGACTATCAAGAGAATCGTCGAGGATCAGCTGATCTATTTCAAGGGTTTACGATTCACGGGTGGAGCTGTTGGATACGTTTCGTATGATGCAATTCGTTATTGGGAGAGGCTTCCTGAGCTTACTTCGGACGATCTGCATTTTTCGGATCTCGAGATGGGAATCTTCGACGATGGTATAGTATATGATCATAGGGAAAGGCGAGCTTTCTATTATTATTCAGGTGAAGACCGCGTAACCGAGTTGAAAAAGCTGATTGCGGAAAATGCCAACTTTGAGGATTTATCTTTCACTCAACCAAGATTGAATGTTACGCGGGAATCGTTTGAGAATGCGGTAACAAAAGC
Organism: uncultured Candidatus Bathyarchaeia archaeon; assembly: GCA_964410135.1. Taxonomy (GTDB): domain Archaea; phylum Thermoproteota; class Bathyarchaeia; order RBG-16-48-13; family CAYPFQ01; genus CAYPFQ01. The sequence goes on along the minus strand of CAYPFQ010000028.1, from coordinate 6,947 downwards.
AAAGGAGTACATAGTGTCAGGCGATATTCTCCAAGCCGTCATCTCAAAACGCTACAATTTCAACATCAGGGGCAATCTGATTAATTTCTACATGGCTCTTCGAAAAATCAATCCATCACCCTACATGTATTTCCTGAAAATGGGTGAACGGCAAATTGTCGGCTCCAGTCCCGAGATGCTCGTGAGAGTAGATAATGATGTTATTGAAACTTTTCCAATAGCTGGTACAAGAGCACATGTAGAGACTCCGCGTGAAAACAGAGCATTAGCAAAGGAACTGTTGGCGGATCCCAAAGAACGTGCTGAGCATGTGATGCTGGTAGATTTAGCTAGAAATGATATCGGAAAGGTTTCAGAGTTTGGGAGTGTCCATGTTCCAGAGTTCATGAAAGTTCATCAATATAGTCATGTGCAACACATTGTCTCTAGAGTTGTAGGTAGGCTTAGGAATGATCGCGATTGCTATGATGCGTTAAAGGCGGTCTTTCCAGCGGGGACAGTTTCTGGAGCGCCAAAAGTTAGGGCGATGGAAATCATCGAGGAACTTGAGCCAACCCGCAGAGGACCTTACGCGGGAGCTGTTGGCTATTTCTCCTATAATGGGAATGCTGATTTCGCCATCACCATTAGAACGCTGATCGCGAATGGAAACAAAGCCTCAATCCAAGTTGGCGCAGGCATAGTGGCTGACTCTATTCCTGAAAGAGAATGGTTTGAAACCGAGCATAAAGCAGGAGCCCTGATGAAAGCCCTTGAAACTTCAGGTGAGAACAGGCGATGAGAATTTTGATCATAGATAATTACGATTCATTCGTCTATAATCTCGTTCAATACATAGGAGAACTAGGCGGAGAACCAGTCGTCTATAGGAACGATGAAATAACTCTAAAGCGGGCATTAAAGCTCAGACCAAATGGAATCGTTATCTCCCCCGGACCTGGCACTCCGGAGGATCTAAAGTACTTTGGAGCATCTCTTGCAATCCTGCACCAGCTAAGCCGCAAAACGCCTACATTGGGTGTCTGTCTGGGGCATCAAGGAATCATCCATGCATTTGGCGGGAAAATTATACGCGCAGAGCGATTGATGCACGGGAAAACTAGCCTAATACGACACGATGGCAACGGCATTTTTAAAAACATAAGGAACCCCCTTAGAGCAACCCGCTATCATTCGCTTGTTGCAGATAAGGCGACTATCCCTTCATGCCTTAAAATAACCGCCGAGTCGATCGACGACGGTGAAGTCATGGGTGTCCGCCATCAATTCTATCCAATCGAAGGTATTCAATTCCATCCAGAATCGATCCTGACTGAAGATGGCATGAAAATCATCAGAAATTTCCTCGATGAGGTATGAGTGAATGATCCGAGAGAGCATACAGAAACTTGTTGACGGACTCAGCCTAACCCGCGAAGAAGCACAAGAGACGATGAGAGAGATCATGTCAGGCGGCACAACCGAGGCACAGATCGCAGCATTCCTAACTGCACTAAGGATGAAAGGCGAAACAGTTGAAGAAATCACTGCCTTCGCTGAGGTCATGAAAGATTTTTGCTGTAGGATAAACCCGAAGGTAGATGGTCGGCTGGTTGATACCTGCGGGACGGGCGGGGATAAGCTAAAAACATTTAACATCAGCACTACAGCCGCCTTCGTAGTTGCTGGCTCGGGCATCGCTGTAGCTAAGCATGGGAACAGATCTGTGACAAGCAAAAGCGGAAGCGCAGATTTACTTGAGCGCTTAGGCCTAAACCTTAACCAAGATCCAAACGATGTTGAGCGAGCTATCCAAGAGGTTGGAATAGGCTTCATGTTTGCGCCTGCTTTTCATCCAGCTATGAAATATGCTATGGGCGCGAGAAAAACAATAGGCATTAGGACTGTCTTCAATCTTCTCGGACCTTTAACTAATCCTGCTGGTGCTAGTGCTCAGATACTCGGAGTTTACGATGCTGCATTACTCGAGACTTTGGCTCACGTGCTCAATAATTTGGGGTGCAAAGAGGCGATGGTTGTACATGGGCTGGATGGACTTGATGAAATCTCTACCATAGGAAAGACACGCATGGCCTGGGTAAGGGATGGCAAAGTCGCCGTATCCGAGAAAATGTCCAAAGATTTCGGCATAAAAACAGCTGAATTCAAAGAGATTGCTGGGACAACGCCTGAGGAGAGTGCGAAAATTACTTTTAGGATCCTAAACGGGGCTAAGGGTCCTAAGCGGGACATCGTAGTGGTTAATGCGGCTGCTGGAATTATTGTGGGCGGAAAAGCTGAAGACTTTCACTGTGGGATTGAGCTTGCCAACAAGTCTCTCGACAGCGGCGCCGCCTACGAAAAACTGCGGGCTCTAATTAAAGCCTTTAACGGAAGCCTATCGAAGCTTGAGGAGTTAGAATCCAAGTATGGTTGATTATAGTATCTTCGCACAGTATGC
>CAYPFQ010000028.1:0-4407 GCA_964410135.1 uncultured Candidatus Bathyarchaeia archaeon | reverse complement strand
GAACATGTACAGCTGCCTCTATTAATGAAGGATTTTATCATAAGCCCCGTGCAATTGGAAGCTGCAAACAAAATTGGTGCGAATGCTGTTCTACTGATTAAAGCTCTTTTCGATCTAGGATATTGCGAATGCGACCTAGATGCCATGATAATACAGGCACACGGACTGGGACTTGAAGTCCTGCTAGAAACTCATACCCAAGATGAATTTTCATCAGCTATTCACACAGACGCCGACCTAATCGGAATTAATAATCGAGACCTTAGAACATTGAAAGTAGATCTTAACACTTCCAAAAAAATACTTCAGAGAACGAGCCGTTTAGGAAAGGTTGTTGTGAGTGAAAGCGGCATCAAAACCGCCGATGATATCCGCTTCCTCAGAGAATCTGGCGCCGACGCATTTCTCGTGGGAACAGCCATCATGACTGCGAAGGGCATCGAATTAAAATTGAAGGAGTTGAGGGGCATCTTATGAACAGTATTAAAGTGAAAATCTGTGGGGTGACCCGCGAAGAAGATTTAAAAACAGCGGTTATTGCGGGTGCTGATGCTGTTGGATTTGTGGTCGGTGCGCCTTCCTCGCCTAGAAATCTGGCGCTCACAAAAGCTGAGCAACTGATGAAACGGGTGCCAATCTTCATTGAAAGCGTGATGGTAACTGTTCTGACCAATATCGCACAGTTGACTAGGCTTTATGAAAGGTTAAAGCCAAACGCCATTCAAGTCCATGGGCAACCCATACAGAATGCTGATGTACTCCGCGAGAATCTTAGCAGAGTCCATTTGATAAGGGCTATCCAAGTAGGGTCTGGCGATCCTGTTAAAACTGCTGTGAGAGCTTCAAAGTCGTTTGACGCCATCCTCCTTGATTCACCTGCGAAAGGAAAGCATGGTGGAACAGGTATAGTCCACGACTGGAGATTAAGCAGACGTGTCAAACAAGCGATTAGCCCGAAGCCACTGATTCTTGCAGGCGGGCTGAAGCCGGAAAACATCAAGGCTGCCATCCAGCTTGTCCAACCGTATGCGGTTGATGTTTCAAGTGGTGTTGAATCACGTCCAGGCATTAAGGATCCTGAGAAAATTTTCGAATTCATTAATAATGCTAGGGAGGCTTGCCTATGAGGAAATTAGGCATCTATCCGATCAAAGGGAAATATGGAAAATACGGCGGGATTTTCGTTCCCGAAACACTGGTAGCCGCTCTCAAAGATCTAGAAGAAGCCTACAAGCGGCTTGAGAACGATGCGGGATTCAAAAAGGAACTGGAATATTACCTTTCAGAGTATGCTGGACGCCCGACTCCTCTCTACTATGCTGAAAATTTGACAAAGAAAGTAGGCGGTGCGAAGATCTACCTGAAACGAGAAGATCTTCCACATGGCGGAGCTCACAAGATAAATAACACTCTCGGTCAGGCTCTACTTGCAAAAAAGATGGGAAAGAAACGGGTAATCGCTGAAACTGGCGCTGGACAACACGGGGTCGCCACAGCAATGGCATGTGCTGTGCTAGGATTGAAGGCTGAAATCTACATGGGCCTAGAAGACGTTGAACGACAAAAGCTTAACGTCTTCAGAATGAAGCTTTTGGGCGCTGAGGTTCACCCAGTTAAATCAGGCTCTAAAACATTAAAGGACTCTATTAACGAAGCCCTAAGAGACTGGGTTGCTAACATTCAGACAACATACTATCTCATAGGCTCGGTTGTTGGGCCCCATCCATATCCAATGATAGTAAGAGACTTCCAAAGCGTCATTGGTTACGAAATTAAAAAACAAATCTTACAAAATGAGCGAAGGCTTCCAGACGCATTAGTTGCCTGTGTTGGTGGTGGAAGCAATGCGATTGGCACGTTTTATCCATTTCTGGATGACCATGGAGTAAAGCTGTTCGGGGTTGAAGCGGGTGGTCGCGGAATAAAAACCAAAAAACATGCCGCTTCTCTTTGTGCTGGAGCAGAAGGTGTTTTCCACGGCATGCTAACCCACATACTCCAAGACAAACATGGACAAATCCAAACTACACATAGCATCTCAGCTGGGCTCGACTATCCAGGAGTAGGCCCAGAACACTCGTTTCTAAAACTCATGAAAAGGGCGAGATACGCTACAGCCACCGACGAGGAGGCAGTTGACGCATTCCTCGAGCTATCAAAGAGCGAGGGAATCATCCCAGCGCTTGAGCCCTCACATGCCCTCGCATTTGCGACAAAACTGGCAAAGACAATGAATAAGAACAAAATAATCGTTGTAACGCTTTCCGGCCGTGGGGATAAGGATGTTGAGGTGGTCGCTGACTATCTGGGGGAGAATCTATGAGCAAAATCGAAGAAACTTTTCGTAATTTGAAAGAGAGGGAGGAAGGAGCGCTTATCGCCTATGTAACTGGCGGCGATCCGACCCCAGAGTTTACACCCAAAATTGTTGGAGCGCTGATCGCCGGGGGAGCAGATATCGTAGAGCTTGGGATTCCTTTTTCCGATCCAATTGCTGATGGTCCGACAATTCAAGCAGCAACTGTCAGAGCATTAAGGGCTAGAACCACGCCTAAAATGGTGCTGGAAATGGCACGGGAGATCAAGAAGGACTTCTATATTCCGACAATAATCCTGACCTACTACAATCCGATATTCAGGATGAATCCTGAGAAATTTCTAGGACTCGCAAGAAACTGTAACATAGACGGAATTATTGTGCCAGATCTACCATTCGAAGAGGCTTACGACTATAAACGGATCGCTGAAACTAACGGGATAGACACGATATTTATTGCATCGCCTTCCACATCGCTAAAGAGATTGGAAAAGATCATCGGATATACCTCCGGTTTTTTGTATCTCGTTTCACTCTTCGGCGTTACTGGTGCTAGAGAAGAAATCCAGATGTCAACTATTCAACTAATTAAGAGAGTCGCCACGCATACGGCTGGGCGGATTCCATTAGCAGTAGGATTTGGAATCTCAAAACCTGGTCATGTTAAAACGGTCATTAAAAACGGTGCGGAGGGGGCGATTGTCGGTAGCACTTTTGTTGAAGTCATCGAAAGAAACTTGAACGATAAGGAAAAGACATTAAGAAGTCTGGAGCAAGTGGCGAGAAAACTAAAAAAAGCTTGTAGAAATAGATGAACGCCCACTACTGGTTTAGCCCTCTGATACATGACTTCTTCTTTAGGCTACAGCATTGTTATGTAGCTGGTTCTTAATCGCCTTCCGAATTCATAAAGCCAGACCAAAATAGGCAAACTTAATTCCTTCCACGGGTATGGCATATTAAGGGCTAAAATTGATATTCGTAACTCTTTTACTGCCCAAAGGTAAGGGGTGTGAGGCTATTAAAAGCCTAAAGGAGCTTAAAGCTCCAAAAGGCATCACCATCCGTGACCTGTATTTCACTTTCGGAAGATGTGACGGCGTCCTAATTTTCGAAGCCGAGAATGTGCAGGTAGCCATGAACTTTGTCATGCAGGTGGGTCTAGAAACACACTACACTGTTGAAACGTTAGTAGCTATTCCTGTCAGAGAAATTTAATTTCCTTTTTTTCTCTGCATAAAGTCACTTTGCAACTATCCGAGTTCTTTTAAGAATCTGTATTAGCGTATAGCCCAGAATGTTGATGCTTACAAAGGATCCTGCGAAAATGCTCAGCCACCACAGCCAGATGGGAATGCCTGTCAACAAAGCCAGATAGGTGCCAACAATGATTGCCAAAACTATAGTTGCAGCTGAACAGCCTATGAACTCGCTTTTTCTCGTTTTGTAGCGGGTTCCTATTTTCCAAGCCAAGAAACTGGCTGTGAAGTTGGCTACAGAGCCCCCTACTATATCGACGATGGTTGAGAACGGAGTTATAACATTCGCAACAATACAGCCAACAGTAACTCCCACAACCGCAGGCCATCCAAATATCATCGAAAGCGGTATCAATGCATCGGCTACTCGAATCTGCACCAGCTCAAAGCTGATCCCAGCCAAAGCATAGACCAGGGAAGCGTATAACGCCGCAAAAACTCCTGTTAAGGCTAATTCTCGAGTTTTAGTCACATATTCTGCCTCCCAACCGGGGTTTGTATAGCGGAACAGTGGGAGGATCCACCACCCGCTATTAGGAACTATGGTGAAATTTGGAATAAAAACCCTTTTTTAGAAAGAGCAACTAGCCTTTCTGCTTCCTCATGAGGATGACGGCCATTGCATGAGAACACATTTTTCTATTTTGGAATCCAGTACAATTGCATGTTACCCGTCCATCTACGAGAACTTGGACAAGATACGTTCCATGATTTCCAACGACATTAAAACGGTCCCAATCAAGCTGAGTTACTCGACCTGATCTAAACAGTCGCTCCGCCTTTTCCATCAACTCGTCAACCGACATCGCTATCTATGATTAGAAAAAGTTC
>CAYPFQ010000027.1:0-13703 GCA_964410135.1 uncultured Candidatus Bathyarchaeia archaeon | reverse complement strand
TCATCAAATCCTAAGCGAAAAAACATATTAGTCTCGATTGGTTCTGTTCTTTTGCCAATGGGTAAGGCTGGGGATTTAAAGTGCCAAAATTCGGCTACAGCATTTACGGTCTGGATCCTGCTAAGACTGCTAAGGCTTCAGGCCGCGACGTAGAGATCTCTCCCAAAGCAGCCAGGGAAGTCTGTCGCGCAATAAAGGGTATGAAGCTCGATGAGGCAAAGGAATTTCTCGAAAACGTAACAGCCAAGAAAAAGCCTGTGCCATATTTCAGATATAAGAAGCAAGTTCCACATAGGCATGGGCTGGAAGGCTGGTATGCAGGGAAATATCCTGTAAAAGCCGCCCGGGAAATTCTGAAAGTTTTAGAAGGCGCTGAGGCAAATGCCGAGTTTAAGGGGCTTGATGCTGAAAAGCTCCGGGTGATCCATGCTGCTGCACAGCGTGGCATAAAAATCAGGGGTGTTATGAGAAGGGCGTTCGGAAGATCCTCACCCTCAGTAAACCAGCTGGCTCACGTAGAAATTGTAGTACTTGAAGAATAATATTCACACGGCCGAAACACACAGGCTTTCTGGCTGATTCTGGTAAACTGGTTTTTTCTAAATTGCTTCAGACTTGGGTGGCTAGAATCATAAGGTTCTGTCAAGTCTCCGTCGGATGATGGCTTGACTGAGAAGCATCGACTTTGAGGATTACTTCTTGTGAAAGCCCCTCTACCATCGCTTCACATGCTTCCCCCCATAGCCCGAACCTCAGGCCTGCCTTAGCCAGAATGTTTCTGGCCGCATTAACATCCCTATCCATGAGTGTCCTGCATTGAGAACACCAGCCCCTCCTCTCTGCGCATTCGGTTATCTTTGAACCACATATCGAGCAGAGTGAGGAGGTGTGGTTAGCTGGGACGTAGATGACCTTGATGCCTTCCCATTTCGCCTTGTATTCTATCTGTCTCTGCAATTCGTGATAGCTCCACGAGTTGAGTCTCGCCCTGTAGTTTGCTCCTTGCCCGTTTCCTCTTTGATAGAGCTTCCTCATCCCAGTCAGCTTCTCCATCGCTATTGCCAACCCGCCCTCTTTGGCCTGTCTGACTATGCTTGAGGAGACGTTATGAAGAATCCAATGCACCTTGTTCCTTTCTATCTCTCCATACTTCTGAAAGAGGATGCGTCTTACTCTAGCATCATTCCTCTTGAAGCGGATCTTGGTCTCTCTGCACTTTGCTTTGATTTCGGTAGCCTTACTTATGTCGTAGCGGATCGTTTTACCATCGGTATCTGCGAGTGTTACATTGTCGAGGTTCCTGTCTATTCCGATTAGCCCCGTAGGTTCTATCTCAGCCGTCTCTTTGGAGAAGGCGATGGCTACTGTGCGAGCAGTTAGTGTGACAGACCTTGCGGTGTAGCTCGGATTCGAAAGGATCCCTTTTGTATGGCTGTTGAGTGGGATTTCGACGTAGCGCCGCTCACCCAAAGGTATCATGAGCACACCGGCTTCTATCTTGAAGCCATAGCAAGTGGTGAGCATCAGCTTCCTTGCGTAAGGTGGTTTTGTCTTAGGATTCTTCCTAGCCGATTTTCCGTAGTTCTTTAGTATTCCAGTTGCTTTGCTTATTGCACAGAGCTTGTAGTATGAAGGGACATCATAAACTGATAACTGGTGATATGCCTTCAGCGAGAGCGATTTGAGAGAGCTTACGTTTTCCTTTAGCCCTATCCTCACGCAGTCGTTCACCATGAGGCGAAAGTCTTCGAGAAGTTCGAGAACCTCCTCAGATGGTGCGTAATTCTGCTTAACGGCTTTAACTGCTCGCATGCCTACACTTTTCACAAATCTATTTAAGCCCATCCGACGGAGACTTGACAGAACCGAATCATAATAAAGAATAAATAAAGCCATTCGAAACCCAATACAGCACGATTAATAATGGAGACAGTGAAATGGCGTCCATACGTAGCGGTTTCATGACGCTAGATGCCCTAGCATGGGCTATCTCCCGTATTCAACTCTAGATGGAGAACCGCTATGTCCGCCATAAAGCATTTTGTCGGTGAATCCATTAAGAAGGCGGAGATAGATGAGTTTCTTATTACAAAACTGGAAAGAGCTGGCTACGGAGGCGTAGACATCACAAAAACGCCTCTCGGAACCCGTGTAACAATTTACGCCATGAAACCTGGACTAATTATTGGACGAGGCGGAGAAAGCATCAAAGATTTGGCAAAATTACTTGAAGAAAAATTTGGAATGGCAAATCCACAGATCGCAGTTGCTGAAATCGAAATCCCTGAGCTTAACCCGAACATCATGGCTGGACGCATAGTGTCCGCTCTTCAACGCGGCATCCATTTTAGAAGAGCAGGATACTGGTCATTAACCCGCATAATGGAGGCGGGTGCTCTAGGAGCCGAAATCATCATCAGGGGAAAGCTGACAACCGAGCGGGCTAGGTACGAGAAGTATCGTGCGGGCTATCTCCTAAAAGCCGGAGACCCTGCCCTGAAGAACCTGCGCGAGGCTACAGTCCATGTCAAGCTAAATCAGGGGCTCCTCGGAGTGAAAGTGAGAATACTACCTCCTACAGTAACGTTTGTGGACAGAGTTTCTATGAAGCCCATAGCTGCTGAGGCTACTGCCGCAACTACAGCCACTGCGGAAACGCTCAAAGAAGCAAAGCCGGAGGAAAAATAGATGCCAATTCTTCGTATGCGTGAAATTAGGATAATGACTCCTGAAGAACGTGAGAAAAAACTGGCTGAGCTAAGAACTGAACTGCTGAAATCGCGTGCCAAAGTTGAGGCTGGGGGCTCTATTGAAAACCCCGCGCGAATTCGGGATATTAAGAAGGCTATTGCACGGATTCTCACCGTTCAAAGAGAATTAGAACTTGGAATCAAACAGCCATCTGAAAAAGAACGGGGGAAAGGGAAGTGACTAAGATAACTCCACAGAATCTTCTAAAACATGAACTCATTGGGTTACGGGCAAAAGTTCTGAAGAGTACGCACCCCAGCTATGTCGGCATTGATGGCACAGTTGTAGATGAAACCCAAAACATGCTCACAATACTTCACGAGAACATTCCAAAAAACATCCCTAAGCGCACAACCATGTTCCTATTCTTCTTAACCGATGGATCTACAGTCGAAGTGGATGGTAGTGAGATTACCGCAAGACCTGAAGACAGAATCAAACGAGCTCAATGGAGGAAGCCCTAATGCGCGAAATCGGTGTCAAAGTTAAAGCTCCCGAGAAGAAGTGCGAGGATCCTCACTGTCCATTCCACGGCTCTCTGTCAGTTAGAGGGCGAATTCTAGACGGGATTATAGTGACCGACAAGATGCATCACACAGTTATTGTGAGGAGAGACTACTCCCACTATGTTCCAAAATACGTGAGGTTTGAAAGAAGACACAGCTTAATCCCAGCACACAATCCACCGTGCATCGAAGCAAAACTTGGGGATAAAGTAAAGCTCATGGAATGCCGCCCACTAAGTAAAACCGTTTCATTTGTTGTAATCGAGAAATCAGGAGGAGAAGCGACTGCCAGCTCCTAAAACCAGAGCAGTAAGTGCTAAGGGTGTGACAGAATACCGCCCACACATAAGTAGAGGGCTTCCTATCGGTTCAATCATAACCTGCGCGGACAACACTGGCGCCCGCGAACTCAAAATAGTCCAAGTCATTGGGTATAAGGGTCGGTTAAGGCGAAACCCTGCAGCCTGTGTAGGCGATATGGTGACTGTGGCTGTGAAAAGAGGCACCCCTGAGATGAGAAAACAGATGTTTCCCGCAGTTGTCATACGACAAGCCCAACCAATCAGACGACCTGAAGGAATCTGGATCCAATTTGAGGATAACGCCGCCGTAATTATGACGGCCGAAGGAGAGCTAAAGGGCTCTGAGATCCGGGGTCCAGTTGCCCGTGAGGCAGCAGAGCGATGGCCGAGGGTAGCCAGCTCGTCAAGCATAATTGTCTAGGTGAGGAGCATGGAGAGAACTTCATCAAAACCAAGGAAGCAGAGAAAGCTCCTCTACACCGCCCCTTTGCATAAGAGGCATAAACTCTTGGCAGCACCTCTGTTCCCGGAACTAAGAGCGAAATACAACATCAGATCCTTTCCTGTCAGAAAAGGGGATACTGTCCGCATCTTGAGAGGAGACTATACTGGTGTCGAAGGCAAGATTACTAAAGTTGATACACAGAAATACCGCGTTTTCATCGAGGGTGTAACAAAAGAAAAAGCTGATGGAACATCGTTCCAAGTTCCTATAAACGCATCTAAAATCACATTGATCAAACTAAACCTAGACGATAAGTGGAGAAAAAGCGTCATAGAAAGAAAAGCCGCTACAGGACCAGCACCACCCGCTCCTTCCATAGAAGCAATCAAACCGCCATCAAAACCAGCTAAACCTAAGGAGGCTCTATAATGGGAAAGAAAGGCGGCGCTCGCCATCTCAAGCGGATGCCTGCACCCAGATTCTGGCCTATTCACAGGAAAGAATTCAAATGGATAGTTAAGCCAAAACCGGGGCCCCATTCGAGCGCACGATCCCTACCCCTGCTCTTAGTTGTGAGAGACCAATTGGGCCTCGCAAAAACTAGGAAGGAAGCGAGAGCTATAATCGCGAAGGGGCATGTTGAAGTAGACGGTAAACTCCGATTAGAAGAGAAGTTTCCAATCGGATTGATGGACGTAGTAAAAATACCATCCGTCAATAAGACTTACAGAGTAATTCCCCTCCCGAAAAAAGGTTTAACCTTACATCCCGTTAAGGCAGAGGAGTCGAAATTCAAGCTATGCCGCATTGAAAATAAAACCATAATTAAAGGGGGGCACATTCAACTAAATCTCCACGATGGCAGAAACATTCTGATAAAAGTCAAGGATCCTCGTAAGCCAGAAGAAGATGGCTACAGCACATTCGATGTCCTAAAACTCAGCATCCCCGACCAGAAAACTCTTGACCACATAAAAATTGCCGAGGGAATAATCGCTCTAGTAACTGGTGGTAAAAACATCGGCCAATATGGCAAAATAGTCGAAATTAAACGGGAAGCTGGACCTTACCCGACAGTAGTGACTCTTGAAAATGGGAAAGGTGCACAATTTCAAACTACATTAGACTACGTATTCGCCATCGGAGCGGCCAAACCATTGATATCAATGCCGGAGGCTGATTAAGATGAGTTTAGAAGTAGCCAGCAAAACGAACCCCATGCTGAAACCTAGAATTGAAAAAGTCCTAGTGAATATGGCAGTTGGCAAATCTGGAGAACCCCTCGAAAAAGCCGCGAAAGTGCTCCAGCAAATAACCGGGCATAAACCCTGCATGCGAAGAGCAAAGAAAACCATAAGGGATTTCGGAATCCGAAGAGGAGAGCCAATCTCATGCGTAGTCACACTTAGGGGACGGAGTGCCACAGAGTTTCTGAAAAAGGCTTTCTACGCAATTGGCAACAAGATTTCAGAATCTAAATTTGACCAATACGGCAACTTTTCATTCGGCATAATGGAACACATAGAAATCCCTGGCACAAAATATGCCCCTGAACTCGGAATATTCGGGATGGATGTGTGCATAAACATAAGCCGACCGGGCTACCGCGTGACTAGGCGGAGGCGGATGGGCAGCAACACCGGTTTACGCCACAGAGTAACCCGTGAAGAATCTGTTCAATTCGTAAAAGAAAACTTTGGGGTCGAAATCGAGAAAGAGGGTTAGACATGGCCAAGCAAAAACCAAAGAAAATAAGAAAATATGGAAAAGGCTCTAGACCCTGCCGAAGATGCGGATCCTACGGTCCGATTGTGCGGTTATACGGGCTGAATTTCTGTCGCCAGTGCTTCAGAGAAGTAGCCTCTAAACTTGGATTCAAAAAGTATCGCTGAACTAGGTGGGAAAACAGAATGGATCCGCTTTCGAACGCACTCTCAACGATTTTGAATAACGAGTTGAGAAATAAGCGTGAATGCATAATTTCCCCAGCCTCAAAGCTAATTGGGCAAGTTCTAAGAGTACTGCAACGTAACGGCTATGTCGGAGAATTTGAATTTATCGACGATGGGAGATCCGGAAAATTCAGAGTCCAATTGATGGGAAGAATAAACAAGTGCGGAGCAATAAGACCTCGTTATGCGACCAAAATAAGCAACCTTGAACTATGGGAAAAACAGTTCCTACCGTCAAGAGAAGTCGGAATTCTTATAGTCTCAACCTCAAACGGCATCATAGCGCATAGAGAAGTAAAGGAGAAACGGGTGGGTGGACGCCTACTCGCCTACGTCTACTAGGAGGGAAACCATGTGACCAAGGCAGTAGTCGAAGAAGACTTTGTTGAAATTCCAGTGGGCGTGGAAGTTACAGTGGAAGGCAAGCAAGCAACAGTAAAGGGTGCTCTAGGCGAGCTTAAACGCGACTTCTCACATGCCTCTGTAATAATTAACAAAGAGGACGCAAAGATTCATGTCGAAATGGCTTGGCCGAGAAAACGAGAGGCTACACTAGTTAGAACCATATGCTCACACATCAGAAACATGATCATTGGTGTGACCAAGGGGTTCACATATAAACTCAAAATAGTATTCTCGCACTTTCCAATCTCAGTGAAGATTGAAGGCGACAAAGTCAAAATTGAAAACTTCTGTGGTGAAAGAAGCCCTCGAATAGCAAAAATCGTTGGAAATGTTAAAGTTTCAGTTGAAGGCGAGGATGTGGTTGTCAGAGGAATAGATCTCAATGAAGTTAGCCAAACAGCATCTAACATTGAAGCGGCAACAAAGATCAAGAATAAGGATTCAAGAGTCTTTCTTGACGGCATCTATGTCTACGACAAGATTGAGGGAATGTAAATGGTAAAAAATGCCGAATCAGCGAAGAAACCAGAAGAGAAGAAGCCTGCGGAGGAGAAGGTTGCAGAAAAACCTCCGGTAAAGAAGCTTAAGGCGAAACTCCCAGAGTCAAAGAAACCTGGGGAAAAAAAGCCAGAGCCACCTAAACCAGTTGGAAAAGCCGCAGAGAAATTCATCAAAAAGAAACTTCCACGTCCGCCGAAGAAAAAGAAACCAAAATTTAGGCGTTCAGAGGGCTGGCGGTATACACGAATAAAAGAACGTTGGAGATCATCCCGAGGGATTGACAGCAAAATGAGGTTGAAGAGGAAGGGGCACATGCCAATCCTCAGTATTGGATATCGAACTCCACGAAGATGGCGTGAACTTCATCCCTCAGGCTTCGAAGAAGTACTAATCTACAATCCAGATGATCTCAAAACGATTGACTCAAAAAAGCAAGCGGCTAGGATTGCTCACACTGTCGGGGCTAGAAAACGAATTGAAATTTTAGAGGAGGCAAGAAAGCGGGAGCTCCTTGTTTTGAATCCAAGAGGTGTAAAAATAGTTGAGCCTAAAGAGCCAGAAAAGACTAGCAGCTAAGATTCTAAAAGTCGGCGAAAGCCGAGTTTGGATAGACCCTGAGCGAATCGAAGAAGTTTCAACAGCTATAATCCGAGACGATATCCGCAAGCTAATTCACGAAGGCGCTATCAAGGCTCTTCCGAGGAAAGATATCAGCCGAGCGAGAACCCGCGTTCTTCACAGGAAAAAGCTAGAAGGATTGCGAAGAAAGCATGGAAGCCGAAAAGGAACTAAAGGTGCACGTACCCAAAAACAGACATGGGCTGTGAAAATAAGAGCAATCCGAAACCGTCTACGCGAACTAAGAGACCAGCACGCTATCACAAAAAGGACATATCGTAGCCTTTACCGCATGGCAAAAGGCGGGGCGTTCAAGAGCGTTTCCCGCTTGGAACAATACCTGCAAGCCCACAAACTAGTTAAAAAGTAAAAACTGGTTATGACAAGATGAGCAGTCCAACCTATCGTGTGCAATTACGTAGGAAGCGTGAAGGAAAAACTGATTATCGGCTACGGGGGAGGCTCATGTTATCAGGTAAACCTCGCTTAGTGGTGAGGCCGTCGCTTAGGCATATGACAGTGCAGCTAGTTAAGACTAAACCGAAAGGAGATCAAGTATTAGCTGCAGCCAACTCCATTGAATTGATCAAAAAATATGGATGGCTAAGCGATTGTGGCAATCTTCCAGCTGCTTACCTGACAGGACTACTTGCGGGTCAACGTGCATTATCAAAGGGCTTTAAAGAAGCTGTGCTGGATACAGGTCTGAGAACCCCGTCAAAGGGCTCTCGCCTATTTACAGCATTGAAAGGAGCTATTGATGCTGGACTTAAAATTCAGCATAACAAGGAAATTTTACCCGACGAATCTAGGAGCCATGGCGAACACATAGCCAGCTACGGTAAACAACTTCACTCAGCTAGCCCTGAAATTTATCAAAAACGATTTGCAAAATATCTTGCTCGAAAACTGAAACCAGAAACACTGCCTGAACACTTCGAAAAGGTGAAAGAAAAAATCTTGAAGCAGACTGCTGAGAAGCCTACTTCAAAGGGTGGTAAAACTGTCAAGAAATCTGCACGATAAGACAACAGAAGAGAAAGTCTGGGTTTCACGCACAGCCCTTGGCAAAATGGTTCAAGAGGGAAAAATCACTTCATTACAGGAAGTTTTCATCCAAGGCTACAAAATTCAGGAACCAGAAATTGTAGACGCATTACTTCCCAACCTCCAACAAGAAGTACTTCACGTCACCATAGTCCAGAAACAAACCGATGCAGGCGAACAGACACGGTTCAAGGCCGTAGTTGTGGTTGGAAACGAGGACAGCTATGTGGGAATCGGCTATGGCAAGGCTAAACAAGTTAGAACTGCCATTGAGAAGGCCACAGTAGACGCCAAACTCAAACTTATCCCAGTCAGACGCGGATGCGGAAGCTGGGAATGTGGATGCGGGGAGCCTCACTCCCTTCCATTCAAAGTCTCTGGACGTTGTGGAAGCGTAAAGGTTGAACTTGTCCCTGCGCCTAGAGGGCTTGGCCTAGTTGCCGGCGAAACCTCAAAACTTGTGCTTCGGTTAGCTGGAATCAAGGATTGTTGGACCAGAACCTATGGGGCAACAAAAACTATTCCATCGTTTGCTCGCGCCACGTATAATGCTCTGAAAAATACTTATCGAATTGTCACATCGAAAGACTGGGCGAGGTGAAATCTCACTTGAGCCAGCAAAAACGTAAATGCATAGCAGTGGTCCGAATTCGGGGGAGGGCTCATGTTCCAAAGCATATTGCTGACACATTGAAAATGCTCAACCTAACCCGCAACAATCATGCCACTCTAATCATCGATAATCCTTCAGCCATTGGAATGATACAACATGTCAGAGACTACGTTACATGGGGGGAGATATCGGAAGATACGATTCTCTCATTATTGAAGAAAAGAGCCGAAATAAAAGGCGGCGAAAAACTCACCGAAGCCAACGTAAAGGAAGCCCTTGGTTTCGCCTCTCTGAAAAAACTAGCGGAAGCTCTATACAAGGCAGAAGTAGGGCTTAATAAGGTTCAAAAGCTGAAACCAGTCTTTCGCCTTCATCCTCCAAGACATGGTTTTAAAGGGGATATCGCTCGACAATTCCGATCACGAGGAGAAACTGGCTACCGTGGAGAAGCCATAGACAAACTAATTGCCAGCATGATCTGAGCCCGATACGTTTTATAATGCCGTTATCTTTTTCGAAATGAACTAGGGGAATAGTCTGTGGTCGATTGGTGGGGAAAAAGAAGAAAACGTTCACCATGGTTCGGCATCTTCGATGACTTTGAAGAAAAAATCGGAGAAATGATGAATGAAATCATGAATATAACCTCTGAAACCACTCCTAAGAAAACAAAACCGAGTAAACCATTCGTCTTCGGCTTCTCAATTTCAATTGGTCCAAATGGTAAGCCAGCTATTCAGCAATTCGGCAACGTACAACCAAGGCTATACGGTCCTAAAATCCGCGAGGAACGAGAGCCTCTGGTTGATGTTATGGAGCATAAAGACGCTATAATTGTGGTAGCTGAACTTCCAGGGGTGGAAAAAAGCGATATAAAAATAAACGCTAATAGAGACAAGCTAACGATTTCAGTCGATAAAGCAGAGCGCAAATATTTTAAAGAACTCGACCTTCCGAAAACAGTTGATCCAAAGTCTGCAAGAGCAACTTACAAAAATGGCGTCCTAGAAGTCAAACTAAAGAAATCTAGATTGGCCATAAGCAGAGGCGAATTAATTAAAATCCAGTAAACCCTAAGAAAAGGATTTATTAAGCTCACTCCAAACTCATCAAGCAATCTCAACTAAATTAGAGGATAGTGAAATGGCCCGTAGGCATCGAAAAATCCGCAAACTGCGTGGATCTCGAACCTGCGGATGGGGAATTACCGGACAGCATAGGGCAGGTGGAATGCGAGGCGGACACGGCAAAGCAGGCATTCATAAGCACAGACTGATCCCATTTGCGCCTAAATTTGCTGGAAGAACTGGATTCAAACCCCCAAGCAGCTTACGCAAAGAACCAAAAACCATTAATGTCGGAGAACTAGACGAACTGACCAGAAATCTAATTGCAAACAAGAAACTGACTCAAGAGAAAGGTAGAACCACCGTTAACCTGGTCGAGTTGGGCTACAGTAAACTTCTTGGTGGTGGCAAAGTCACCCAACCTCTAATTGTCAAAGTTCCATCTTTCTCCGAATCGGCTGCAAAAAAGATCAAAGAAGCCGGAGGAGAAATCACAAAACCAGCTTAAGCAGGTCGATACCGATATGGGACGGTTTCTCAATCTCTTTAAACCGATCGGAAGTTTCCTACCGGAAATAAAAGCCCCTGAACGAAAAGTCGGCTTCGGCGAGAAACTGTTCTGGACAGGCCTCATCCTGGTTCTATATCTCATAATGTCGGAGATCCCTCTTTACGGGATATCTATAGGACAACGCATGAACGACCCCCTCGTCTATCTCAGGGTCATATTCGCGTCGAGACGAGGCACCCTAACAGAACTTGGAATAGGTCCAATAGTCACAGCTGGACTAATCTTACAGCTTCTATCGGGCTCAGGGCTAGTTCAAATCGACTTGAAAAAACCAGAGGATCGAGGGCTATTTACAACCGCTAACAAGTTCTTCGCTATTCTCATGACACTTTTCGAAGCTTCAGCATACGTCATCGGAGGAGCTTACGGCGATCTGAAACCCAACATAGCACTCATAATAGTCCTACAACTCCTCATCGCAGGGATTATACTCATACTCCTCGACGAACTCGTCCAAAAGGGATGGGGATTCGGCAGTGGAATCAGCCTTTTCATCGCTGCCGGAGTCGCTCAATCCATTTGGTGGAGTTGCTTCAACCCAGTCCCTATGGAGAAAGGCTATATGGGCGCATTACTTGGATTCGTTCAATCGCTAATAAATCAGCAGTTTAGGACCGAGGGCTGGTGGGCAGTGTTACACCGCCCCGACATGCCAGATATGCTAGGCTTCTTCGCAACCATCGGGGTCTTCCTGATAGTCGTTTATCTGGAAGGCATGCGAGTCGAAGTTCCAGTGGCCTACGCAGGCTACCGTGGGTTTCGAGGTAAGTTCCCGCTAAAACTTCTCTATGTATCTAACATCCCGGTAATTCTTGCCTCCACACTTTTTACAGACATCTATTTTATCTCCCAAATCCTCTGGAACAAATACAACCAAGACAACAGCAATTTCTGGCTGAACATGCTTGGCATGTTTAAAATTGAAGAAAGATCCACCGAGCCCATAGGCGGACTAGCATACTACATCACCCCGCCCAGAAGCCTCGACGCGGTAATGGAGACCCCCCTCAGGGCAATCGGCTACGCCCTCATCTTCATCATCATATGTGTCCTCTTCTCAATGACTTGGATCCAGGTAGGCGGCTTAGACTCGAAGACGGTGGCAAAACAACTGGTCGATGCAGGTATGCAGATCCCGGGCTTCAGGCGTTCTGAAGCACCAATCCAAAGCATATTTGACAGATATATCCCAAGCGTCACAATAATGGGCGGGCTGGCCGTAGGCGCTATAGCCGCCACCGCCGACTTCTTTGGGGTATTCGGAAGCGGCATGGGAGTACTGCTGACCGTTGGCATCCTCTACCAGTACTACCAGCAACTAATGCGAGAACGTATTGCCGAAATGTATCCTAGAGTTAGGAAGTTCCTGGGCGAATAGCCCTATCCGCCAATTTTTTTTGTCTAAGACTTTTATACTATCAAACTATTTCATTCAATACATTACTCTGGTGGTCTAGGCTAATGGTTAAAGGTAAAGTCGCAGTCGTCACGGGCCTTCCAGGAGTGGGAAAATCAACCGTCTTAAACGAATTAGAAAGACTTGCGAAACAGGCTGACAAGAAGGTTCAAATCGTAAACTTCGGCACAATAATGCTGGAACTCGCCAAAAAGAAAGAAAAAAATCTCACCCGAGATGAGATCAGACTAAAACCCATCAGCTTCCAGCACAAACTCCAAGCCAACGCCGCAAACACAATTGCCAAAATGGCAAAAGGCGGGTCAACTCTAATAGTCGACACCCATATGATGGTCAGGACTGACAGTGGATACTGGGCAGGCTTACCGATCCACGTTCTGAAAAAACTACAGCCAGATTTCTTTGTTCTAATCGAGGCACCACCAGAAGAAATCCTCAACCGCCGGATTTCAGACAAAATCCGGGTTAGGGATAAGATAAAAATGGAGGATGTAATGGAGGAAATCATGGTCTCCAGAGCCTTTGCCGCTACCTGCGGAGTTCTAACCGGAGTTCCATTCAAAATAGTTATGAACCCTACTGGAAAACAGGTTGAGGCTGCAGAGAACATTGTAAAACTCCTATGAGGAAGAATAGATGAGCTGGCTTACCCCCTTAGTACTCTGGCTTAAACAATTCATTCCAACCCAGCCACCAGGAGCTACAATCGCAATCCTAATCCTATCCTTCCTTCTCTCCCTACTGGCGCTAACTCTACAACGCCTACTAGTCGACGTCAAGGCCATGCGCGCTCGCCAAAAAGAACTCGCCGAATACGACCGAGCAAAACTCAAAGCCACGCGAGAGAAAGACCAGCAAACCCTAGCCTTACTAAAACGCCACGAAATCCGAATCAGGCAGATCCGCAGCCAAATGATGAAAGACCAGTTTAAAACACTCCCGGTGCTAGGAGTACCTTTTCTCCTCTTCTTCTACGTATTCAGCGAACTCTTTGGCAACGAGGTTGTCGCCGTACTCCCCGTCAGCCTTCCATTCATCGGGCATGAGATGTCGTTCTTCTGGTGGTACTTCATCGCCTACTCCGCAATCAACTTCCCCATGTCCCGCATCTTCGGGGTACTCCCAGCAGGCCGTGAATAAGCCGATGAACCTTGTGATAACCATATCAGGACTTCACGGAACTGGCAAATCCACTTATGCGAAGGAGTTGGCAAAGGAATTCGGGCTGCGCTATATCTCAGCTGGAATAATTTTCAGACAGATCGCTGCAGAGAGAGGTGTTACGCTAGAAGAACTCAGCCGTATCGCTGTCAAAGACAAACGCATCGACCGTCTAATTGACAAGCAAACAGTAGATGAGGCGAGAAAGGGTTCGGCAGTTCTAGATGGGCATCTTGCAGGCTGGATGGCGCGGGAATACGCGGACATTAAAATCTTTCTAACCGCCCCCACAAACATCCGGGCGCAGCGAATTGCAAAACGCGACAACCTTTCCACAAAAGAAGCCG
>CAYPFQ010000026.1:0-13803 GCA_964410135.1 uncultured Candidatus Bathyarchaeia archaeon | reverse complement strand
TTTAGTTCGCCTTTTTCTTTTCATACGAGTTTATAGCCCTGCATTTTAAACCCTCCGAATCATAAGGATCATTTTCGGTTGGTTCTATCTAGTAAGAAGCGACATATTTATGAAAAACATCTACTGTTGAAATGTGATTTATTATAACTCGTGGATTAGAAATTCCATTGAAGGCTACACGATGAAGCAGCTAGTACATAATGGCGTGATGCTGCCTCCAGCTTATGAGGTAAAAGGCTTTAACATCAAGTTTAGAGGTCATACTCTCAAGCTCACGCCGCTCCAAGAAGAGATGATTTTCAAATGGTGCCAGAAAATTGGAACGCCTTATGTTGAGGACCTGGTATTTGTCAGAAACTTCTTCGACGACCTCGGTAAAGCTCTTGGGTTCGGGGAGAAAGTGGGTCCAGATGACTTCGACTTCTCAGAGGTATTGGCCTACATTGAGAAAGAGCGTGCCAGAAAACAGTCGATGACTCGTGAGGAAAAGAAGAAGCTTGCGGCTGAGAGGAAGGCTGTTCGTGAAGCAAACAAAGCTAGGTACGGCTACGCCACAGTTGATGGTCATAAGGTCGAACTTGGCAATTACATGATGGAGCCTGCCTCTATCTTCATGGGAAGGGGCAAGCACCCGTTAAGGGGAAAATGGAAAGCCGCTGCTAGAATTGAGGATGTTACATTAAATCTAAGCCCAGATGCACCCCGCCCACCTGGCAACTGGAAAGAGATAGTCTGGCGTCCCAACGAGATTTGGATTGCCAAATGGGACGATCCCCTTCGTGGCGTTGAGAAATATGTTTGGTTCCATGAAAGTACCACGATCAAGCAGGATAGGGAAAAGAAGAAGTTTGAACTCGCCGAGCAGCTTGAAACCAATGTAGACATGGTTCGACGGCATATCAAGGCAGGGCTGAACGACAAAGATGAGAAACGCCGCAAAGTCGCCACCGTAGCATATCTGATAGACGCCCTGAAGATTCGGGTTGGTGATGAAAAAGATGTCAGAGAGGAGGCAGACACGATTGGCGCCACAACTCTTCGCCCAGAACACATCAAGTTCAATAGCGATGGAACCGTGCACTTCGACTTCCTTGGCAAAGATAGTGTGCGTTTCAAGAGGACTGTTGAACTGCCTCCAGCAGTAGTTTCGAACTTGAAAGAGTTTTCCAAGAATGCTCAGGCAGAGATCTTTAGCGGGATTAGATCCGATAACGTCCGCGAGTTTCTCTCTGAGGCTATGCCAGAGCTGAGCCCCAAAGTCTTCAGAACCTACTATGCCACAAAGGTGGTACGTGAATACCTCCAACAAAATAGAGTTGATCCAAATGCTTCTGACGAGGAAAAGAAGAATATTGCCACAATGGCAAATCTCCAGGCCGCGATTCTCTGCAACCACCAAAAGCAACCTCCCAAGAACTGGGAAAGAACCTATCAAAAGAGGCTGGAGCGTTTGCGTTCCTTAAAGGGAAAGCAGACCAAAACTGCGGCGAAGATAAGGGCAAAACTCAAGATGCAGCTAGAACTGATGCGTAAAACCCGCCAATGGAATCTTAGCACATCCCTCAAGAACTACATTGCACCGGCTGTCTACAAAGAATGGTGTGAAAAAATCGGCTACGACTGGAAAAACTACTATCCAAAAGGATTGCAAAGAAAGTTCTCATGGCTAGACAACGCTCAGAATGGCGCCGGGTAGGGGATTCGAACCCCTGCGAGCCCAGAGGCCCACTGGCTAACCGGTCTAGACCCAATTAATTAGAACTCGAGGCCAGCACAATTCCGCTCTGTCAACCCGGCATCATGACACAAGACTTTTTGATGTGGATAAATACTTTACGAGTTAAGCAGAGAGAACAGTTCTACCCTAGGTTGGTGCGTAGTGGTTGGCGCTATTGTTTGGGACATCGGGAATTCGGGGAGATGTTGTTGACAAGGTTAATGCTGAGTTGGCGTTAAAGGTTGGCACTTCTCTGGCGACTTTTCTGGGTGGTAGGGGCAATGTTGTAGTGGGCTATGATATAAGGACTTCTTCTCAGATGCTGGAGAACGCCGCTGTTTCCGGATTGTTGGCTGGGGGTTGTGATGCAGTTCGGATAGGGGCTGTGCCTACGCCTGTGCTGGCATTTACCACGAGGGAGATAAGCGCTAGGGCAGGGATTATGATTACGGGCTCGCATAACCCGCCCGCCGACAATGGTTTGAAGTGCTATGATGAGCAGGGTATGGAGTATCTCCCAGGTGAGGAGGAGGCTTTGGAGGGGCTCATCTTGGATGATGCGTACAAACTGGTTACATGGGATAAGTTAGGTGAGGTAAGAGAGGTTTTTGATGCAGTTGACAGGTATATTGAGGCGGCTATGCGGGTGTTAAAGCCTGTTTCAAGAAGGCTTACTGTGATTTTGGATTGTTCTAACGGTGTTGGATCCTATGTGACCCCGCACCTTCTGTCTAAGATGGGTTGTAGGGTTGTAACGATGAATGCTCAGTTGGATGGTTTCTTTCCAGGCAGACCTTCTGAGCCTACTCCGGAAAATCTTGGAGCTTTGGCACGTTCGGTTAGGGAAGCTGGTGCTGACATCGGGATTGCGCATGATGGAGATGCGGATAGGTTTTCGGTTGTAGATGAAAAAGGACGCTATATTGGTGATGATAGGGTGTTAGCGCTCTTTGCAAAGAAATTAGTTGAAGATAATAGAGGAGGGCTTGTCATCGCCTCTATCGACACATCTAACTGTGTGGAGGAAGTTGTTGTGAAGGCAGGAGGAAGGCTAGAAAGGGCCCCCCTCGGCAAGATTCATGTGGCGCTACGGGATAGACAGGCAGTGATGGCTTGCGAGCCGTGGAAAATTATAAACCCGGCATGGGGATTATGGGGAGACGGCTGTTATTCGGCATGCCTGCTTGCAGAGATGCTGGCTGAACAGGGCGGTACTGTAAGAGAGCTTTTCAGCAAAATTCCAGATTATCCTAAAATGCAAGCGTCTATCGACTGCCCCGACGAGCTGAAGAAGCCAGTGATTTTGAGAATTAGTGAAACTCTTTCAAAAGAGCGAAACGTATTAGATGTCTGGACATTTGATGGAATTCGGATTAACTACAGAGATGGCTCTTGGCTTTTGATCAGGGCATCTGGAACTGAGCCAGTGGTTCGGGTCTATGCCGAAGGAAAGACGGTGAAACAGGCAAAAGAACTTGTAAATAAAGGTGTTAAAATTGTTAGAGGAGCAATTAA
This sequence comes from uncultured Candidatus Bathyarchaeia archaeon, assembly GCA_964410135.1. Lineage (GTDB taxonomy): Archaea > Thermoproteota > Bathyarchaeia > RBG-16-48-13 > CAYPFQ01 > CAYPFQ01. Next base: position 10,571 of record CAYPFQ010000026.1, on the reverse strand, counting down.
CGAGAGGGGAGCTTCCTAAAAAACTCCGTGAACTAGAGAAGCCGCGCTAATTTTATTTTAGAGTGCTCTCATTTAGTCTGTTTCTGGAAGAAACTGTCTGGAAAGGGTAAAATACTCACCGAAAATATTTTGTTTATTGATTTGAGATGGGTGAAAAAGCTCCTATAACAATTGGTGGGCCGAGCAAGGGAAAGGAGAAAGTGCCTGAAGAGGCGAAGGCAGAAATTGCAGTTCTGGGAGGCACTATGAACTATTCTCCGGAGTTGGTTAAGGATGCCATTCCAGTAAAAGTATTTACGCCCTTCGGTCCTACTAGTGACCATATCTTTGTGGGATGGGTCAAGGATCGGAAAGTTGCTTTCCTTGCTCGACATGGCCGCTACCACACTATCGTCAATTACAATCTGAACTACCGAGCGAATATTTGGGCTATGAAGGAACTTGGAGTCGTCCGTTTGATTAGTCCCTACGCGGTAGGGACCCTTCACCCGGAAATAGTCAAGCCCTACCATTTCATGATTTTTGACGATGTGATAGGACAGCCTACATTAGGTTCTAGGAACTCTCTGTCATTTTCAGAAGGAGGAGAAGTCATTTACGTCACGATGTCTGGTTCAGGCATGTCAGGACCGTTTTGCCCTGAGCTTAAAAAAGTCATAAAAGAAACAGCGCGTAGGGCGTTGCCAAATGTTGTGATACATCCGACCCCCGCAGACGAGAAATTGAACAAGAGGATGGTGTGCGTGACTATAAGCGGTCCGAGGTTTTCAACGGTTTCTGAGTCACTCATATACAAGTTCCTATGCGACCAAACTAATGCCTATGGAGTTCTTAATATGACGTGCTACTCTGAAATAGCTCTCTGTCGTGAAGCCGAAATTTGCATGGCAGGAATTGGTTTGATTACCGATTCCGATGTCTACTCAGCGCTTCCTGTCTCCGCAGCGCGCGTGGTTAAGTCTATGCGTGAAAATGTGAAGAATGTGAACAAGTTGCTCTACGAGGTTATTCCGACGATTCCCAAGGAACGCAAATGCGAATGTGTCAAAACGTTAGATGTAGCTTTAATGTGAAGTTTTTTCCCTCGTGAGCCATGCAAATGCAATTTTGGTAAGGCGCCAGACACTGGTCTATACTAAGCTAGGTTAGACCCCACTGTGCCAGTCTTTCTTTGACTTTAGCGTCAATAGTCTCCTTTGTCAAAGTTCTGATTTGACCTGGAGCAAAAGCCCCTATATCCGTGATGATGAGGTCTATGAGTACTGGCGGGGTCACATCGAAGGCCGGGTTGTAGAGTACGATTTTGCCTTTTGAAGGTATCTTCTCAGCCGATATGAGCTTCGTCGGCGGCCACTCGGTTAGAGCTTTTTCCGAAACGACGCCATGCCTTCGCAAGTCCTCTGCCTCTAGGCGATAGGGGCGAGTGATCTCTTCAGGGTTTCTTTCTTCGATTGGGATGTCTTCGCCTCTTTCAGTCTTCAGGTCGATCGTGCTGTATGAGGTCGCGTAGTAGAAGGGTACGCCAAATGCATGTGCAATCTGCGCTATGTCGGCGGATCCGATTTTATTTGCCACAGATCCATCTCGGGCGACTCTGTCTACGCCCAGAATAATTTTTGAAACTTTGAACCGTTTGAACGAAGATGAGATCATGTTGTCAGTGACGATTATGAGTGGTACCCCCGCACGATTCAGTTCCCAGACAGTTAACTTGTAGCCTTGAGAGCGTGGGCGAGTTTCCTTTGAAACTACTTTGAGATCCTTCCCTTCGACATAGGCTTCCTCAATCATGCCAAGCGCATGCCCACCGAAAGATGATGAAAGGCTGCCCCCGTTGCAATGCGTCATTATGACGTCACCGTCTTCCAGATGCTTCATGCCCTCTTGACGGAGGAACCAGCTCAGAATTAAATCTGAGGCAAGCACATAGTCAGCGGCTTCTTTAACCGCTTCAACTACTGCATCAATCTTCCCCTCTTTTTTCATAGTGCGCCGAGCCACATCCATCGTCAAGTCCACAGCCCACATCAGCGGATAAGCCGTTGGCCGAGTACTTCTGATGAAGACAGCGGCTTTCTCCAGGTGGTTCATAAAGTCTTTGCCCGATTGGCGGTAGGCATTAGCTGCAAGAAGAACAGCATACCCTGCCGCACAGCCAATAGCCTGAGAGCCACGAGTCACCATTCCCTTTATGCCAGGATCCCCAGCTTTCTTCCAGTCTTTAGTATGCCAAGTAGTGACCTCGTAGGGAAGCTTAATTTGATCTAAAAGGACCAGCTCTTCATGCTCTTCATCGTAGCATACGGTAATTGGAATCTTCATCTTCTTGTGCACATATATTCCGACTTCACTGTCGAAGACTAAGCCGATTTTGTCGTAGACCTTGCGGATGTCTATGCCCATTTTCTGTTCCCTATCCTTCCAGAACACCTAGCTTAACCAAATTCTTTCTAAGCTCTCTTTTTTCACCTTCGGTTAGGTCGACAAGTGGGGCGCGCATATGCCCACTTGGTCTGCCGAGCATTGTTTGAGCAGCTTTCTGAGCAGCGAGATACGGATACTTGTGAAATTCCTCTTTAATTTTTGTTAGAGTGGATTGAATTTTCTGAGCTTCCTCAATCTCGCCCTCTCGAAATAACTCAAACATTTTCAAAACTTGTTTTGGAAGAAATGCGGCTAAGGCGGCGATGCAGCCATCCGCACCGATCTCTAGGGCAGATAGGAGCATAGTGTCGTCTCCACACACCACCCTGGCTTTTCCATCAGCCGCCTCGATGTAGGCTTGGAGGGCTTTCATGGATCCTGAGGTGTCCTTGATTCCCTCGATTTTGTCTGGAAACTCTTGGATCAACTGTTGGAATAGAGTTGGCGGGATGGATACGTTGGTGTATTTGGGAAGATTGTATAGTATGAGCTTGGAGTCACCCTTTAGTGCAGTGGCGATCTTCAAGTAATGGTTGTATAAGGTCTTCTCGGTTTGCGGTAGCAGCCATGGACTAAGCACCATCACAAACGGAACACCCGTCTTCTCAACATGCTTCACGAGCTCAATAGTCCAGCTGGTACGCGGCGAGCCAGCGTCCACTATCACTGCAACCCGCCCAACCACCTGGTCTACTGCGATCTCGCAGATCCATTTTCTTTCTTCAAGGCTTAGCTCAGAAATTTCGCCTGGAGTCGAACACATGACCACTCCGTTTACGCCGGAACCCACTTGATACTCGATTTCCCTGCGAAGCGCCGGCTCATCCAAACTTTCATCCGCCTTGAACGGGGTTGTAATCGCACTGTTTACTCCCGTCAAACTAAACCTGCCCATAGAAAACCCTCATAAATACATGAAAATTGAAGCCCCACTAAAATCAATTACCAATATTAGTTTTCACGGGACAATATCCACAGTAGGTAGCCCGAAAAATGGAGAATTATGTCGGCATAGACTTGGCTGGAGATCCAAAGAACCCGACTGGCTGGGCGTTTCTGCATAAAAGAATAGTTAAGATTAAGGAATTATTTTCAGATGAAGAAATACTGCGAGAAACACTTAGCACAGAGCCAGATGTTGTTGCAATTGACGCACCCCTCACACTTCCAAAAAAGGGGGTGACGAGAAAGGCGGATAGAAATATGCATGGCTATGGCTATCATGTTCTTCCACCACTCTTTCCAGCGATGAAAATGCTAACCTATCGGGGCATAGGACTGGCAGAAAAACTACGAGAAAAACGAGTAGAGGTAATTGAGGTACATCCCGCCTCTACAAGAAAGGCTTTAGCTATGCCAACGAAGGACTGGAAGGAAATTCAAAAAATTTTTACAGAAATGAGTCTAGAAATTCAGGAAAAAGTTTTAACCTCGCATCAGATTGACGCCATAACCTCAGCCATAACTGCGCATCTTCATGCGAAAGGTGAGGAAGAAAGAGTCGGAGACGAGGAGGAAGGCTACATCATCGTGCCCGCTAAAAAATCTTGGAGAGGAATAAAACTTTGAGCGAAGAAAAACTGAAGAAAGCTATGATGATGGCGATCAACGCAGGCTACCAGATAGATGAGGGCTCCTTCTCCCTCCTCAGAACAATCTCGGAAACTGGAAATCCAGAGGCAATTATGCAGAAGACGATTGAAAGAGCTAACGCTATGCCAGCCAAACCACTCATCCTAACCAGAGAGCTATTGGGGGAAGTAGCAGACGAACTCTTTCCTAGAAAAGAGCCGGAGCCCCTACCACTCATAGAAAAAACTATGAAAGAAGCATTCTACCCGTATGCAAAGGAGATTCCAGGAGAAGTCACAGTCATCGAAGACCCTGGTCAAACCATAAGCCCAGAAGGCTCTGCCAAAGGCTTCCTAGAATGCTTCCGAGACAGATTCAAGCGTACAGAAAAAATTCTAAGAGAGCGCTTCGACGCCAGATTCGCCATCTCAATTCGAAGAGCGCTCAACAGCCCGCCAGGTACACAAGTGAAAGTCATCGGGATGGTAACGGAAAAACGCGAGCAACGACGAAGCACCCTGATCACAATTGAGGATTTGGAGACATCTGCCACAGTTCTCATACCGCCTACCGCTGACAGAAAACTCTTAGAAAGCTCGCAGAGGATTCTCCTCGACCAAGTTATCTGCGTCAATGCGAATAAAGGCCGAAACAACCTCCTCATCGCAACAGAGCTCATCTGGCCAGACATCCCGGATAGAAAACCTAACCGATCGCCAATCTCGGTCTACGCTGCATTCACCTCAGACCTCCATATAGGCAGCCGCCTCTTCACCCGCAACGCTTTCGACAGGTTCATCCTCTGGCTAAATGGAAAGTGGGGAGACGCACAGCAAAGAGAACTAGCTGGACGGATAAAATACGTTGTAATTGCGGGAGACATAGTGGATGGAATAGGCGTCTACCCAGAACAGGAAAAAGAACTCGCCATTCCAAACATCTTCGAGCAATATCAAGTCGCAGCCAGCTTCATTGACCAAATCCCAGACTACATCAGAGTCATCATAATCCCTGGCAACCATGACGCTGCACGCCAAGCCCTACCACAGACGACCATCTCAAAAAAATACGCCGGACCCATATACTCAGCCCAAAAAGTCACAATGCTAGGAAACCCGGCCCGAATCCAGCTGCACGGCGTAAACATCCTAATCTACCACGGACGCAGTCTCGAAGACGTCATAGGATCAGCCCCCAACCTCAGCTACGACCACCCAGAAAAAGCAATGGAACTCCTCCTCAAAGCCCGCCACCTCGCGCCAATCTATGGAAAACGAACCCCAATCGCCCCCGAACCCCACGACCACCTAGTCATAAAGGAGCCCCCGGACATCTTCCATGTCGGCCATGTGCATGTCAACGGCTACACCACATATCGCGGCACACTCCTAGTCAACTCAGGTGCCTGGCAGACAATGACCGACTACCAGCGCAAAATGGGCACAAACCCAACCCCGGGCAGAGTCCCAATCATCAACCTGCAAACCCTAGAACTAGCCGAAATAAACTTCATGAAACCTGATTAGAGTGTAGAGTGATAGTTATGACTATGATAAAAAGTGAAATAAAAACCGCGAGTATAATCCTGTTATCCTTTATTCTCGGCCTCTATCTCTACCCGCAGATGCCGGAGAAAATGGCCTCACATTGGAATCTTCAAGGCCAAGTAGATGGCTACATGCCAAAATTCTGGGGATTGTTTTTAATACCGCTTATTTCTGTTGGATTGCTCTTACTTTTTATTTTGATTCCAAAAATAGACCCGTTAAAAGCGAATATTGAGAAATTTAGAAAATACTATGACAGATTTGTAGTACTGGTAATAGGATTTCTATTTTACATCTATATTCTGACAATTTTCTGGAATAGTGGGATGAGACTCGATATGATCCGGTTCTTAGCACCTGCTTTTGGTATTCTATTTTATTATTCTGGGATTCTAACAGAGAATTCAAAGAGAAACTGGTTCATCGGAATTAGAACTCCATGGACTATGAGCAGTGAAAAGGTATGGGAAAAAACCAACAGAATGGGTGGGAAGTTATTTAAGATTAGTGGGCTCGTTGCGCTTCTGGGAATTTTTCTACCTAGTTATGCATTGTTTTTCATCCTCGTCCCAGTGATTTTTGCTGTGGCATACACTATAATTTACTCTTACTTTGAATACCAAAAGAGAGGATAAAAATGTAAATTTTCTTTTTACTTTTCTTATAGGAAACATTTAGCCACAGCTCTCCTACTTGACTTTGCTAAGTTCATGCGCAAGGATCCTAGCTATCCTTAAAGGCTCTGGACGATTCCCAAACACGACCAGCCCTCTAATCAGGTTCTCAGCCCTTGCCTTGGACAGCCCAACCGCATGGAAATACAGCCGTCTACTCCGCCCGAGCCTAAGGAGCTTGGGCTTCCCAGCTCCCCTAAACACGGCGAGCCGCCGCTTCCAATCTTCAAAATGATGCTGAAGCGCCGATTCAACCGCCAAAATATCCGGCTTCCTAGGATTAACAACCAACACCGGTATCCTAAGCCTACGATACAACGCCCTAGGATCCATAGGATTAAACCCTGCATACGAAACTGAGCCCAACAAAATCAGGTTAGGACGCAGCTTCCGCGCCTCCCGTCTCACCATCCTGACTAGCTGTTCCGTAGCATCCAGCCCATCAACCGTAACCTCCGAAACCAACACCTTGTCTGGAACAGAATCCACGGTAACCAATCCAACCAAAAGCGCCTTCCCTTTTCTTTCGCCAGGCACCCCCTCAGCGAAGCCGCCTTCCTCAACAGCAAGAACCCTCAAACCCAGCCCTCAACAATAAAAAATAGAGAAGCCTTGCCTAATGAATCTCATCAAATCTTAATCTGTAACAATGAAAGAATCCTGCGCACAAGCTCCACGAGAAAGTCGATCACATGCACTTTGTTAGCCTGATACCCCAAATAATCAACAATATAAAGCCCTATGATCAACAGGCCAAGATATATAACAATCAGAGTCAGGTTGATTCCCTTAAGCGACTTCCAAATCCGCATATCACAATCATCAAGATGGTAAAACGCCAGCTCATATAAAACTGATGTCTACTGCAGGAAAACATGCGCATCCAGAGGCAAAGCACTGGCCCCCAACTATCAACTAAAAGGTGAACTGGATAACTTTGCTGTATTATTCGCCGCGAGAGAGGCATTTAGGCTCATAGCTTATCAGCCGCCCCACCCAGTTGTCCTCAGCCAGAACATTCCGAACCACACCACGCGGTACGCTGAGATACACCTTCTTTGTCCTACCATACCGTCCAAAGCTAACCACCCGGGCGGTAAGGAGCCCGATCATATCCAGCTCGCTGATCAGCCCGCTCACCCGCCGCTGAGTCAACACCTCAACCGCCAGCTGCCCACACAGCTCCCGGTAAACCTCATAGATGTTCCCGGTAACTGCTCCGCTCACATCCGCCTTCTTCATCAAGTACACCGAAAACAAAACCAGCTTAGAATGCAGAGGCAGGGTCCGCATCACCTCAACCACGCGATCCTGCTCAATTTTTTCCTGAGCCTGACGCACATGTTCCTCTACTACGCACGGCTTCCCCTCACGCTCAGCCAACTCAGCCGCAACCCGCAATAAATCTAAAGCCCTCCGCGCATCGCCCTGCTCAGCCGCATCCAAAGCCGCGCATAAATTCAACACGCCCTCAGAAAGCGCTCCCTCCACAAACGCCAGCTTCGCTCGCTCAAGCAAAATATCCCGTAGCTCCACTGCAGTGTACGGACGAAACACAACCTCCTCTTCGCTGAGGCTGCTGAGCACCCGGGGATCAAGAAACTCCTTGAACCGCAAATCATTTGAAATCCCAATAATCGAAAACTTACCAGCCCGAAGCCCCTCGTTAATCCGAGTCAACTCATACAGCACCGCATCTCCCTGCCCCCTAACCAGCGCGTCCACCTCATCAAACACGCCCACCAGCAGAACCCGCCTAGCATCCAATGCAGCCCGGAACCTGTCGAAGACCTCGCCCTTAGCCAAACCCGTAAACGGCACACTAATTCCAACTGCCTCACACAACGAAGCCAGCACTCGATAGTCTGTGCCCGCAACCCGGCAATTCACATAGCAACCCCTAACCGAGCCGCCCATATCCTGGCCCTTCTGCACCAGCCGACTCAAAACATAACGCACAACCGCGGTCTTCCCAGTCCCAGGCTTACCGTAAATAAAAACATTAGAGGACCGAGAACCCCGCAATGCTGGCGCCAAAATCCCGCCGAGATGCCGGATATGTTCCTCCCGATGCGGTAGATGCGCAGGAACAAAATCATGCCGTAAAACTTCACGATTCTTGAAAATCTTAGGTCGAATCAAGAAATCAGAGAACACGCTGTCCAGCAAATCGTCCCCAGGCAACGCCATGAAAAAACCTCAAGTTTATTCGCAATGCCTCAATTTCCACTCTATATAAAAATCATTATCTAAAAAATAATTGAGCCCAAACAACAAAAAACTCAACAAATGATCAAAAGATCATAATGATAAAAACTATAATTAGATTATAAAATTACAATTAACTACGTTGACTAAATTACTGGAAGCCCACGGACAAAGACAGCTAACAGCGAACAGTTAAGCTTTGAGGGAGCATTTTTATTACAAAAATAAAAAAGCCAAAAGGCAATACTCTCCGCATCTATTTAAAATAGATTCAGCGAACTAAAAAACTGTGGAGAACGAGCAAAAAGTGAGCAGGAAACAGCTGCATAAGATTTTAACCAAATTTAAACAACTGAATCCCTGGAGCGGAACAATTGCAGAGAGAAAGCAGAAGTTCTTGTGGCTGCATGAAAAAATATGCGAAGCTACAGGAGAAAGCGTTAAGCTAGAATTTGATCTTCCAAGCCGCCTTTCTCTTTGGAGACACAGCTCATACAACAGATCAAAACAAGAAATTATATTACGAAGATTGTCGGTGATAGCCCTTCTTCACGAATGGGGACATGCCCTCGGTATGGGAGAAGATTCTGCTCGAGCATTCGCAGTCTCGCTGTGCAAAGAAGTTTTTCCAGAAAATATGAACGTTTAACAACAAAACTACAATTTAGCAAATTCATCGCGATATTTCCTGAAAAACAGACGAAACGACTCGGTTAAGTCATACGCTTCCACTTCGCCCAAGGGAACCCACCTGGCTTCCAACACATCGCTGGCAGGTTTCGGAGCCCCACCCTTAAGCCGAGCCAGAAACTGCAACAAAACATAGTGATACTGAACACGCCCTTCCTCGTCCCTCACAATCCTGTCCACCACATCCATAGGCTTATCCGCCACAAGCTGAATATCCAAACCACACTCCTCCTTCACTTCCCGAACAACCGCATCTTGAGCATTTTCACCCAGCTCCACAACACCCCCGGGAATACTCCACTTCCCTCTCCCCGGCTCAGCCCCCCTTTTAATAAGAAGAAGCCTGCCCTCGTGTAAAACCACAGCCCCAACACCCACAACCGGGTGAGATGGAAATTTTCTGTTCAAGGTTTAACAATAGATAATATCCCCACCCTTTAAAATGATTGATTGCTCCACCGCCGTCGAATAACATCACCCAATAAGACTAGGAGCCGCCCCTCTCTAACTGGCAATCGAATTGAATTTGCTGTGATAAAAGAAAATAAATTTCTATTTTTAAAGCGCAAAGATCTTTAGCTAACCTATCGTCTCAGTATGCCTTGAGGACCCATATTGAAGTTAGAACTAAGACCAGAAATAGCCCTGCGTTACAAAGGCCCTCAACGAGCACGAGTCTTGACAGAAACGTGGGTAAAAGAGAATTTGTACTGCCCTGCATGCCCATCCGACAACTTGCACCCTACACCCAAGGGAACACGAGTCGTTGATTTTACTTGCCTCAACTGTGATGAGCTATATCAGCTAAAGAGTCAAAGTCATCCGTTTGGAAATCGCGTAATGAATTCCGCCTATGAGCCAAAAATTGAAGCCATACGTGCCGGGACTATACCAAATTTCCTCTTTCTTAAGTATAGCCCCGAAGCGTTGAGGGTATCAGATCTTTTCGTGGTGCCGAAACACTTTATGTCGCAATCTATGATCGAAAAACGGAAACCTCTCAGCGAACGTGCGAGAAGACACGGTTGGGTGGGCTCAAACATTCTCTTGGAAAACTTGCCAAAGGATGCGCGAATCCCGATTGTGGAACATGAACTGGAGGTACCAAAAACTACGGTAAGAGATTTGTGGAATCGATTCTTATTTTTACGGGTACAGTCGGTTTACTCCCGTGGCTGGCTAGCCGATGTACTCACATATGTTAGACAATTGAACCGAGAAATTTTCACACTCGCTGACATCTATACATTCGAAATGCAATTAGCAAAACTCCACCCCAGAAATAAGCACATCCGCCCCAAAATTCGCCAGCAGTTACAGGTCTTGCGAGATTATGGCATTGTTGAGTTCTTAGGGAGGGGCGTCTATCGGATCAAGAAACTTTAAATGCTGCCTCCTCGATCAGAGCGGATCGCGTATTCAAATTGGAACTAACATGCCCAGAATGCTGCTACGT
>CAYPFQ010000025.1:0-14480 GCA_964410135.1 uncultured Candidatus Bathyarchaeia archaeon | reverse complement strand
AACTATACTGGCGTTAAGTTGGCGAGTAGAACCCAGATAGTACTAACATCCATTGGCACTTTAGCCATGCTACTACTAATAGGCGCTGGAGTTACACATGTGAACTCTGCGTTATATTCGCCGATGTTTCCATATGGGGTGATAGGTATGCTTCAAGCTTCTCTCATAGTGTTTCTGGCTTTTCTCGGATTTGAGGCAATTACTGGTGTTGGAGAGGAAATAAAGAATCCCCACAGGAATCTGCCTCTTTCAATTCTGTTAACCCTGGTCATTATTGCTGCGATCTATATTTCCCTCGCGGTCGTCGCTGTTGGAACTACTCCATGGGAGGCAATAGCCTCCTCAGAAGCTCCCTTGGCTTATGTTGCAAACTCGTTTATCCCAGGGTTAGGCGCTGCCTTCATAGCTGCCTCCGGAGTGTTGATGTGCCTAGCCATAATGAACGTCGTTATATTGTTATGTTCTAGGATTGCATTCGCCATGGCTAGAGACGGCTTATTCCCGAAGCAGTTGGTTAGGACTCATCCTAAATTCGGAACCCCCTGCAATGCGGTTTTAATTTTTGGCATCGTTCTGATTACGGTTCTACTCCTAACCGACCTCAACATCCTCGCCTCTGTGACGGGGGTCATCTGCGTGGTGATGTATGCGCTAATCAACCTAGCCGTAATCCCTCTAAGGAGGAGAGAGACTTCAAATCACGGCTTTAAGGTGCCGCTTTACCCAGCCACTCCTATTCTGGGTGCTGCTCTTCTGACACCTCTCCTGATCAACTCGGATAGCTATTCCTACGTTATTATCTTAGTTTGGACATCCATAGGGCTGGTCTACTATTTTGCAAAGTCTAGAACTAGCTAGATAATCGTTTCAGGCGAATCTGGAGTTCTCTTAAGCAGCTTCAGAGTCTCACAGCTCCTTTTCAGCTCACTATGTTAATTGCGAATCCAGTGCGAACGATAACGTAGGTTTTTACAGCTGTTACCTTTTTTTGGGTCTATGAGAGTGAGGTTTGCCTCCGGATTCAGCCGAAACCTATGATTGCTTTGTCTCCGTCGGTTTTTACGACTAAAGTTGAAATTGCTAGGCGCATATGTTGCGGTTCCTTTGCCTGAAATGTGAGGATATGAAAAGCTTTTATCGGTTATATTTATTTTTATTGAGCCATGACATTGCGACTACTTGCTGCCACAGATTTTCATGGAGCCACTACCGCAGTTGAGCGAGTTTGTCAGAAAGCGGTTAAAGAAAAAGTGGATCTGATCGTTGCATGTGGAGATATTACTCACTTCGGTTCATATGAGTTGGCTGAGGAATTGCTAGCTCTTTTGGCAAAGCCGAAGATTCCAGTATTTTTCGTTCCTGGAAACTGTGACCCTCCAGAATTGCTTAAGGATGTTAAGATTAGAGGGGTGTCCAACCTTCACGGAGCCTGCGAGATTCAAGACGACCTGTGCTTCGTTGGAATAGGCGGTAGTAATCCAGGCCCCTTTTTCACTCCAAATGAGTTTATGGAAGAAAGCATATTGAAAATTCTTGAAGAAGCCTATGGAAAGGCGGACGAGGAAAAGAGGCTCATTTTAGTTAGTCACGCTCCTCCGAATGGCACTAAGGTTGATGTTGTTAGTTCTGGGAAGCATGTGGGTAGTATGTCGATTAGAAAGTTCATCGAGATCAAAAAACCCATTTTGAATGTTTGTGGGCATGTTCATGAAGCTCGCGGCATAGACCATTTAGGTTCAACCAAGATCGTTAATCCTGGGCCATCGTCACGGGGGTATTGCACAGTCGTTAATGTCAACGCAAAAGTTGATGTGCAGCTGGATGTAATCTAGTAGAAAGAAAAGGTTAAAGGCTGATTCAATTAACGTATCGTGCCTGTAGGAAAGGGTTCTCGGCTTGGAAGTTAAGAAAGGTGACTTTGTGTTAATCGATTTTGTTGCTAGGGTTAAGGAGAGTGGGGAAGTTTTCAGTACTACTTTGGCGGAGAGAGCAAAGAAAGAACGGATATTCCGTGAAGGCGAGGTCTATGAGCCGATGCTCGTGGCTGTGGGCGAGGGCTGGGTTCTAAAAGGCTTGGATGAAGGGCTTGTTGGACTTGAGGTTGGTAAGGAATCGCCAGTCGAGTTTCCTCCCGAGAAAGGTTTTGGACCACGCGACCCTGCTAAGCTTAAGATGGTACCTCTAAGAAAGTTTGAAGCTGAGGACATGACCCCCCGCCCAGGGTTAACCGTTGAAATAGACGGAAAACTGGCAGTAATCCGCTCAGTTGGCGCTGGACGCGTGCAAGTAGATTTCAATCCTCCTCTAGCCGGAAAGACTTTGGTTTACAATGTCGCTGTGAAAAAAGTTTTAGAAACTAAAGAAGAAAAAATTAAGGCTCTAATTCGAAGAAGGATCCAGGCTGTAGCGCTCGAGAAATTCGACTTGAAATTATCGGAGAAAGAAGCCACCATCATTGTTCCCGAAGAAGCTTTTCTTGTCGAGGACTTACAATATGCGAAGCGGGGCATAGCCACTGATATCCAGAAGTTTTTCCCAGAAATCGAGACTGTAAACTTTATTGAAACATTCAAGAAGGCCCCCCCATCTAAGCCGGAAGCCAAGGCGCCTGCTTCTGAACCTCCTAAACAACTTCCCGAACTCACGCCACCCAGTAGCAAAGAGGCTCAGCAGCCAGCCCCACAAAAAGCCGCGCCTTAAAGTCTTCTAATCGATAACTTTAGTAATTTTCGCCAGCCTTGTGGCAGCCTCTTTTGAAAGTCCTCTTTCACCTAGTATTGTGTATCGTTCAGGTCTAACTTCATGTGCATGAATCAAAGCCTCAACTATGTATTCATCCATAATTCCCAGCTGTTTAGCTGTAGTTGGTATGCCTATTATCTGAAGTGATTGTAGTACATGTTGCCAGTTAGCTCCATGTAAATACGCCATCATGATCGTTCCTACGCCACATTGTTCCCCATGTAACGCTGGTTTTGGAGCTATCTGATCGAGGGCGTGGCTGAATAAATGTTCAGAGCCGCTGCATGGTCTTGAGCTACCAGCGATGCTCGTAGCCACTCCGCAGTTTATCAGCGCTTCCAGAACCGTTCGCAGGCTATCTTCCGTAGCTCTGCGGATTAAGTTAGCATTTTCCATGACTAGTTTTGCGCCCATTAAGGCGAGACTCGCTGCATACTCCCCATAATACTCGTTCTTCAATCTGTGAGCAAGCTTCCAGTCGCGAACCGCTGTATACTTTGCGACGACATCTCCACAGCCGCTGGCGGTTAAGCGGTATGGAGACTCTACGATTATACGCGTATCCGCGATAATTGCAATTGGGGCCTGAGCCTCAATTGAGGTTGGTTTTTCCACTCCTTTAATTGAAGCATACGTGCTTGCAATGCCATCATGAGAGGCAGCAGTTGGTACACTTATAAATGGCACATCTTCGCGTGTCGAACTAAGCTTCGCGACATCAATTACTTTTCCTCCCCCAACTCCTATGACCACGGAGGGTCCTGCCTCCCTGATTTCATGTTGGGACCTATCTACAAACTTCATTGTGGACTCGTTTACAGTCATCTCTTCGACCTGGAATCCAGCCGCCTTCAACGAGTCGATCACTATCCCTGCAGCTATCCTACGGGTGCTGGGCCCGCCTAACACCAAGACAGTCTCATAGAACCCAAGCCTCTTACAAATTTCCCCCATATCTTTCAGTATGTTGCTTCCAACGATGACCTCGCGTGGAAGCTGGATTCGATGTGGCTGGGAAGAAGGCAACTGGCTAACCGCCTTGAAGATAACTAATATCAATTAACCTAATTGTTTAACCTTTTTCAAGGAAATATTTTTAAGGCAGACGCTTGGATGGTTTAGTTGTCTTTAGTGTTTCTCTCGGCGGATTTAGCATCCTAAGCCGTGGCGTTTACATTCTTGGGAGGTAATAAATCAAAATGTTCGATGTGCGAAAAGACCCGAAAAAGTTAGGCATAGCCTTGAAAGGAACCACCACTGTAGGCATCGTCTGCAGAGATGGCGTTGTCCTAGGCACCGACACTCGTGCTACTGCTGGATTTTTCGTAGCTCATAAACATGCTAAGAAAGTTTTTCCATTGGACGACCATCTAGCTATGACAATTGCTGGAACTGTTGCTGACGCTCAGACCGTGCTCGAGATTTTAAGGGCAAACGCCCGCTTGTATCGGCTTGATAAGGGTAGGCCGATGCCTGTGAACTCCGTAGCCCGGTTGGCGGCAAACATCCTCTTTGGTTCACGGACGTATCCATTGGGGTTGCAGGCAATTATTTGTGGGATAGACGACAGTGGGGCACACCTGTTCGCGTTGGATCCTTTTGGCAGTGTTACTGAGGAGAAGTGTTTTTCAACTGGCTCTGGATCACCTATATCCTTTGGAGTTTTGGAAGACGGCTTTAAAGAGGGAATCTCCATTAATGAGGGGTTACCACTCGTTGTTCGAGCTGTCAGTTCAGCTATGAAGCGAGATGCTGGAAGCGGCGACAGCTTCGATGTGGCGGTTGTGACAAAGGAAGGATATAGGGAATTAACGGCTGATGAGAAGAAGGCTCTTGAAAAGAAAGCGTAACTCTCACACGTATTAGGCTGTGACCTTAGTGAGTACCAACGAGGCTCAGGCAAAGATTAGAGATGCTATTTTAGCCCATGTTCCCAAAGAAGCTGAAATTACCCGCATCGAATTCGAAGGCCCTAAACTAGCCATCTACACGAAAAGACCTGAAATCCTAATTGAGCAGAGCTACATTGTCACCGAGATTGTTAATACAATCCGAAAGCGAATCGTGATTCGCTCGGATCCATCGGTAAGGGCATCTGAAGCCGAAACCGAGAAGCTCGTTAAGAGTGTAGTTCCAGCTGAGGCCGAGATCACAAATGTGCTATTTGATTCCATCGTAGGCGAGGTGATTATTGAGGCAAAGAAACCGGGACTAGCTATAGGCAAAGACGGGGTTATCCTGCAGGAGATAACCAAGGCCACGCGCTGGAGACCAAGGGTTCTCAGAACTCCACCAATTCCATCGAAGATTATTGCGCACATCCGGCACTACCTTCACTCAGAGGTTAAAGAACGAGAAAGAATTCTCAGTTCAGTCGGTGAGAGAATCTTCCGTCCAGTTATTTTCAAAAACGGGGATGTTCGAGTCACCCCTCTGGGAGGATTCCAGCAGGTTGGAAGATCAGCGCTCCTCATACAGACTCGAGATGGATCCGTCCTCCTCGACTGTGGCATTAATCCAGGTTCAAATAATCCGGCTGAAGCGTTTCCAAAGTTAGATGTGAGCGAATTTGATTTAAGTCAACTCGATGCAGTAGTCATTTCCCATGCTCATCTCGATCATTGCCTTCACCCTAACACCTACGTCCAGTTATCCTCAGGAGAGGTAGCTAGAATCTGCGATATACAAACTGGAGAAAAAGTGCCAGCAGCGGACTTCGGTGTCTTACAATTAGAAGATGTACCTTGCATTCAACGGGGGGAGATTCCAGCTCCAAAGAGGATGCTTGAAGTTAAGACAAAGACAAAGAGAATCAAAGTTACACCTGAGCATCCATTCTTTGTATTTGACGGGAAGGAAATCGGTATCAGACGAGGGAGAGCCCTTAAGAAGGGTGATTTTATAGCAAGCTTAAGATCTGTCAACGTAAATGGAGAAAAGCAACAACTCCCCTCAGAACTAGTTTTTCCATCATTCACCGACTCTGAAGTATGCCAAATTCTCGGGTACATTCTGGGCGACGGCGGGAAGATGGGTGGCAACTACAACACGGTGTGTTGCACAGATAAAAACCTTGAAAACCTCTATCATTACGCAAGGCTCATCAATAAAAAGTTTGGACTAAATGTAAAAGTGAGTAAAAAAGAAAGATGTACACTTAAGATACACTCAGCAAAATTCAGAAAATGGCTTGAGAAGATAGCGCCCAATCTCCTCGTAAAGAGCCCGTTAAGAAAAGTGCCTTCGCTGATCTGTCGAGTAACCGCTGAGGAACTTGCAGCATTTCTCAAGGGATTTTTCGACGCGGAAGGATGCGTTGAAGACCATTCAATAGTCTTATCTACGTCAAGTGAAAACATCGCGCAGGTAACACAGTTCTTGCTTCTTCGTTTTGGGATTATATCACACCTCTACGACCACGATGAAGAGAAATCGACATTCGGTGGAAGAGAAGCATACCACCTCGTGATCTATGATCCGGATTCTATCAAGAAGTTTGCCTGCAAAATAGGTTTTGATGATGAATGTAAGATGCGAAAACTTTTCAACATGCTTTCAAAGATAGGTCACGCCGCCGCTTCCAAAATAGATCTACTGCCAATCCGCAGTAGGGTTATAATCTCAATAGCAAGAAATCTTGGAATAAAAAGAAACGACTTGAGAAAACTTGGCTTTCAATACTACCATTATCAAACGAGACATTATCCAAGCAGAAGAAAGATAAGCGAAATCGTAGGGAAGCTGATTAAACTCGCAGAAGAGACTGGAAATCAAAATGCTCTGAAGGAGTTACTACGACTGAAGCGAATTGCTGAAGCAGACATTATGTGGGAGCCTGTCACGGAAATTAGGGAAGTTAAGGCTGACTGCGCATATGTTTACGACTTAACTGTTCCGGGGCATTCTAACTACATCGCAAATGGTCTTATTGTACATAATTGCGGCTTTCTTCCATTTCTGTATAAATATGGTTATGATGGGCCTGTCTACTGCTCTGAGCCCACAGTGGGTCTGATGGCACTTCTCCAACTTGATTACCTAGATGTGGCAAGTAAAGAGGGGGGGATGCTTCCCTACGACCAAAAGGATGTGCGTGAAGCGATTATCCACTCGATTCCGATGAAATATGGCGTTGTAACCGACATATCCCCAGATATTAGAATAACCCTGCATAACGCGGGGCATATTCTAGGCTCTGCAGTCACGCATGTACATATTGGTGAAGGCTTACAGAACATTGTCTATACTGGTGACTACAAGTTCGGGCGAACTATGCTGTTTGAGCCAGCTGCTACCAATTTTCCAAGAGTTGAAACGCTAATCACAGAAAGCACCTATGGCGCTCCAGAAGACATTATGCCCCAGCGTATGAGTGTAGAGGAACGATTAGTTTCTGCTGTCAACGAAACTGTGAAACAAGGGGGCAAAGTCCTAATCCCAGTCTTAGCGGTTGGCAGAGCACAAGAAATAATGTTAATCTTGGACAACCATATGCGCCAGGGAACATTACCTGAGCTACCGATCTACAATGAGGGAATGATCTCAGAAGTTACTGCTATCCACACCGCCTATCCAGAATACCTGTCCAGAGAACTTCGCGATAAAATCTTACACCAAGACATCAACCCATTTCAATCAGACTACTTCGTCACTGTAAAGAGCCCTAGCGAAAGACCTGCTATCATCGACGGCGGGCCATGTGTTATACTGGCCACCTCAGGTATGTTGGAAGGAGGGCCGGTCCTCGAATATTTCAAGGAACTTGCACCAGACGAAAGGAACGTCCTAGTCTTTGTGAGCTACCAGATCGACGGAACTCTGGGACGCAGAATACAACACGGCTTGAGAGAAGTCACCCTAATGGGGGCAAATGGCAAACTGGAAACAATAAACATTAGAATGAAAACAGCCTCAATCGAGGGGCTTTCAGGGCACTCTGATCGAAATCAAATTTTAGCCTATTTGCGTAGGGTCTCACCGAAGCCCGAACATGTGCTTGTCTGCCATGGCGAGAGGGCTAAATGCATAGGAATGGCCAGTATGCTCCATAAAATGTTTAGAGTTGAGAGTCGCGCACCTGAGAACTTAGAAACGGTTAGGTTGAGGTAGCTTCCGGCTCGGCTTCTGGCGGGCTTCTCCAGATTTTAATTGAGGAAGGAGTGACGACTATTCGTTCCTCACCTAATCGGGCAATATCCCCGCCGATTGTTTCAACATAGTCACAGAGCTCGTTGATCACTTTTTTCACATCATCCACGTTCTTTCTCACCATCGGGGTTATGCGCATGATGATAACATTGCCAGAACTAATCTCATTTTTTACAACATCCAAATCACTCATGTCGCGTAGTAACATGGCTTTTACATAACTGTTGGCTCCTGGAGATGGGGTTTTAGCTGCGTCTTCACCCTCCAGCTCCTTGGGTTTGGCAACTTTGTCAATGATTTTTCTGAACGTTGACAAGCTTTAGGTTGCCCTCTTCTTGTCTCTAAATAAGCAGTTAAAACGACTTTAAACATTTCCATTATTGGCTTTGTCTAACCAAGGTTCTTAATCAAATTCCATACGGAATCTCCAGCAAAATGCATGTTCCTGATTACTTTCCCCTCTTTTCGCCCCTTCATCTCGGTTGAACTGAGATTAGCGGTACCAATCGCTATGGGCTTTCTATGGCGTTCATCAACTATCACTACAAATGAGCCTTCATCGAACTTCCCCTCTATACCAACTATGCCAGGGGCCATTATATCTGCACCATTACAAATATGCGGGACCGCTCCCATATCCACAATCACTTTAGGGAGAATTTCTACTGCTCTATCGAAATGTAAAGTTGGAGTAACTGTACCACCAGTCTTCATCAATAGCGGTTTGCCGTCAACTAGAAAAATTTCAGCTTCAGGAGTTGTCACACTTTCAACCCGTAGCTTAGGGCCAAGGAGATCTGAAAGCTTTTTGTGGAGTGCTCCATAGACTTGGAGTTCCAGATTTTTAATCTCCTTATCCTTTAGGAAATGCCTCTTCACGTTCTGTTCACCATGCTTTCGATACCTTTAATTACTTATGGAATTTAAAAAAGCGAGATATCAATTCAGTTCTCTGAAGGATGCTATGGATATGGCTAATGATATGACCACGAAAATCCTCGAAGAGAGCCTTGGGAAAATCGTACTCGTGAGATTAAAGGGCGCAAAAAGCCTAAGAGGAAAACTCGGCGGATTCGACCAGCATATGAACCTTGTGCTAGAAGAGGCTGAGGACATCAGTGAAGCTGACAAGCCCAAAAAGCTTGGCACAATTATCGTACGCGGCGACAATGTGACAATCATTTCCCCGACTCCCAGGTGACTAAGATGGGTAAAGGCACACCCGCCTTCGGCAAACGCCAGAAAAAAGTCCATGTCACCTGCAGACGGTGCGGTCGCAGAGCTTACCATATCCGAAAAAGAGTTTGCGCTGCCTGCGGTTATGGTGCAAGTAAAAAACTCCGAAGATATAGTTGGCAAACTCACTCGCTAAATAGGAAGCGCCGTCTAATTTAACGCGGTTTTTAGTGGGCCGGGCCGGATTCGAACCAGCGACCTACGCCATGTCAAGGCGTTCTAGAGTCCAGTTGGATGTCCTAACCAGGCTAGACGACCGGCCCTTCTAGTAGCGGTAATCACCATCCTCGCTTAAACTTTTTGTGTAATCAGCGAATTATAGAAATCAATCGCATTTGGGAGGTGAATCAGGATGGTAGTTAAGGCAGTTGGAGAACGATATCGATGCAACATATGCGGTAACGAGGTAACTGTCACTAAAGTTGGTGGCGGGACTCTTGTTTGCTGTGGAGAGGATATGGAGCTAATAAGCGGGTAGATGCTAAACAAATGGAGTGATAAAAATTAGATGCGCAGTGAGTCCAAATGGAACAAGATGTCTTGGTAAAAAGAATGGAAGCCAAGAAAAAGGCTAAGAAAAGGACGCGGGGACCGTACCGAAAATCAGCCCCTGTCGGTCGCTGATCAATTCTGAGAAAAACATTCAAGGTAACTAGCCATGCCAGCGCGGAATCGTCCGACTAGCGGAACAGGATCATACAAATGGATAGTTCTATCGGTGACAACTGTGGGCGCTTTCATGACGCCGCTCGATGGCAGTATAGTAGGTATAGCACTTCCATCGATCGCATCGAGCCTTCACATCGATTTTGCTTCACTCATCTGGGTTCCCACAGCGTATCTCCTATTCTTGACAGTTCTGCTGTTGAGCTTTGGACGATTGTCTGATATTATTGGGCGTAAGCCCCTATTCGTTTCAGGTTTTACTATTTTTACTATTGCGTCTGCTTTATGTGGGCTCTCGCAAAATGGAACCCAGCTTATCATTTTTAGAGCGCTTCAAGGTGCGAGCGCAGCCCTGATCGGCGCAACTTCGCCGGCAATAGTCACGGACGCTTTCCCTAGCAATGAAAGAGGGAAGGCTCTCGGGATAAATGCCATGGGAGTATATGTCGGTCTGTCCGCTGGCCCACCTTTAGGAGGCCTTCTTGTTCAAACTTTAGGTTGGCGTTCAATCTTCTACATTAACGTGCCTATAGGCATCGTGGTGGTAACTCTTTCTCTCGCAAAGTTGAGGGAATCGGCAATCTCTCAGCATGAGTCCTTCGATCTGCGCGGAGCCACAACTTTCTCTATTGGATTAGCAACTTTACTTTTAGCATTGACGCCGAGCGGAGAATATGGATGGGCGTCACCAACCATACTGAGTCTATTCGTAATAAGCGGGGTTTCATTAGCTCTCTTCGTTCTGATAGAAAAGATGGCTGGCGAGGCTGCGATGTTTAACCTATCTCTCTTTACACGCAACCGTCTTTTTGCAGCTGCAAATATTTCAGCGCTGTTAAATTACATGTCATACTTTGGTTTAGGCTTCTTCATGGCATTCTATCTGCAAAGGGTTCTCGGATACTCCCCCGCACAGGCAGGTTTGATGATGCTTCCGATGCCCATAACAATGGCGGCTCTATCGCCCATAAGCGGATGGCTTTCAGATAGGCTGGGCTCACGTTTGCTCAGCTCAGCTGGCATGGGAGTAGTCTTCATCGGGCTATTCTTGTTGAGCACTCTGAGTCTCTCCTCATCCCCATTAGATGTGCTCGCGAGACTGTTTATAGTGGGGCTGGGCATGGGGCTCTTCTCCTCACCTAACACAAGCGCGGTTATGGGCTCTGTCGATAAGACACGGCTAGGCGTGGCTTCAGGCACGTTGGCGACCATGAGGTTTATGGGACAATCCCTAAGTCTCGCTGTAATGAGCGCTGTTGCAGCCACAGTTGTCTCTCCAAGGCTTTTATCCGAACTATTCATCGGAATCGCAATTCAAAGCAATAGCGTAAGCGCAGGCGCCTTCGTTGAAGGGATGAGGCGCGCCTTCACTGTTTCAGGGTTTATAGCCGCAGCCGGAGTACTTACATCCTTAGTGCGCGGTAAGGGAAGATGAATTAGAAGTGGACCGGCGGGGATTCGGACCCCGGACCTCTCCCATGCCAAGGGAGCGCCCTACCAGGCTGAGCCACCGGCCCAGTCAGTTGGTTTTATAGTGAAAATGGCTTCTTATAACTAATTTCTCTAGGCGAATACCGAAGAGAAAGCTTAACCAATCAGATTAAAGTCTTTCTGGTTACTATACAACTACAATAGAATGCGAGCTCGATTCTATATGGCAATTTCAGAGCTACGTGGAAAACTCGCGACAAGCGTGATCGGAAGCTTTCCGTTAAGCTACAATGAAAAGAATATGCGTCTTGCGCTTGAGGATCAGCTGAAGGCTGGAATTGATTACCCTTCTCCTCCACAGCTTCAAGACATGACCATGATGCTTCTGAAGCCATTGGCTGAGCAGAAGTGCGGTATCGAGATCCGCGGCGATGAGGCTTGGCTTGTTTCAAATTTAACTACTCCAAAGTCTCCTTTCTCAGTAGAAGATCTTGACTGGACTTTGCGCTACTTAAAAGTCCATAACTACGAGAAAACCGTAAGGGGTGTGAAAGTACCGGTCACTGGCCCCGTTACACTTGCATCCGTAACCAAGATCTTGAAGGACACGTACGCCATAAAATATCCGGATATAATCCTCTCGTTCGCCGACGTAGTCGGTGAAATTGTTAGGTGGCAACATGAGCATGGTGCTACGATGATCTCTATAGACGAACCAACTATTCCCTATGCTTTCTGGCTTGGCATTTCTGAAGATGTAGTTGTGGAGGCAGTTGACCGGGCATTAAGTAGAGCCGGCGGATGCATCACCGCCCTCCACATATGCGGGGAACTGCGAGGAATAGGACGCACATTACTGAAGACAAAGGCGCAGATACTCGATCACGAATTCAAGGCAATCCCCAAAAACCTCGAGGAATACAGGAAGGTAGACATAGAACACCATGACAAGCTAGTCGGACTGGGCTCAGTTCGAACAAAACCACAAACAGAAACTGGCATCGCCATAGAATCCGTTGATGAAATCAAACAATTCATTCTCAAAGCTGGAGACAAATTTGGTCTCGAAAACCTAGTCATATTTCCAGACTGCGGATTCGGCTCCCTAAAAGACCATTACCCTGATGAAAAAGAAGCCCAAGCCACAGCCTCAAAGAAACTTGCAAACATGGTTCAGGCAGTAAAAAAGATTCGAAAAGAACATTTAAAACAACAGTAAACTTCTCAAACCCAAAGCATATCAATAAAATTAAGAACTCTAAAAATTTATATGAAAACATTCGTCCTTAACCTTTCGGCGCCGAGGTAGCTCAGTCTGGGAGAGCGTCCGACACGGTGGAGGCACTTCATCGTGGACGAAGCTGAAGTCCTCCCCAGAAACCGGATTGTCGCTGGTTCAAGTCCGGCCCTCGGCACCAACGCGGTGGTGGTCCAGCCTGGTCTAAGACCTTGCCCTGCCACGGCAGAAACGCGGGTTCAAATCCCGCCCACCGCATCAATTCTGAGATTTGAATCGTGGTCGAAAAAGGTTCGAAGACCAAAAACAGCTCAGTCAATTCTTCATTGACCGAGCAACAGGCGTGTGGACATTACAGCTAGAAGATCGCGCAAATACTACGGGAATTTAGTGGGCTTCAACTGAGGATTCTCATGCTTCAGCGAGGTCAAGCCTGCGCCAGCTTTTCCCTTTGAGTTGCGATGACTTTGGCTAGCGATTCTTCGAATGTCCTCTTAGCCTTTTCACTTGATTTGTATCCGAGTAATTGCTTAATTTTTTGAATGTTCAAGTCCCATACTCCAGTTAAAAATCCAGGACCAGCCCATTTGTCTGGAGTTACGTATTCCGTCTTTGACGTTGACCCCGATAGCTTGATTATCAGGTTGAGTAACTCCTCCCAGGTTATGTAAAAACTTGCAAGATTGAATATTTGTCCATAGGCTTTTTCATTGAGCGTCGCAAGTCGAAACGCCTCAACTATATCATCCGTATACACGATACTTCCACCAGCTTTTTCCGGTATTTGGAGCGGTTCTCCCTTTAAGGCTGTGTCCACAATTCCTCTCAGCGTCCTGCCAGGAATACGCTCATCGCTATATGTCCACCAAAATATGAAAATCGTGAAAGGCAATTTATGCAGCTTGTAATACAGCTCCGAAAGCTTTTCCGCTGCTAACTTAGTCGTGGCATGCAGAGGATCTCTCGACTTCTCCACGAGTCGGGGATGATTTTCATCAATCGGCACATAAGTCGGCTCCCCGTAGACCACGCTACTGCTGGCGAATAAAAATTGTTTGACCTTGTTCTCTACAGCCGCATCAAGTACGTTGATATAGCCTCCTACATCTATCTTGAATGCCTCGGAAGGCTTTGGAGCGAACGACCACGCACAATGATAAATCACATCTACATTTTTCATGGCTTCTCGAACTGCTTCAGTGTCTTCGATGCCTCCAGTGATTATCTTTAATGCTGGGCGATCCCTTAGTGTTTGCAAATCTTCGGAAACCTTATCGAGGACCACAACTTGATGTCCCGCATCGAGTAAATGTCTAACTAGGGGAAAACCAACAAATCCAGCTCCACCAGTTACTAGGAACTTCATTAGACCATCACTCTTTAAAAAATCTAAATGATTTCACAAATCTAAATTAAAATAGAATAATATAAATGCATTTAGATTTCTTGGAGTGAAATCAGGAGAACACAACATTTTCATTTGCGAATTTTTGTTTTTCATTTTCAATTTGTCAATCAGCATGTGAGATGTCGAAAATTTTTGTGTAAAACACGCAAAAACTGGAAAAAACTTAAATAGAATTAAGCGAAGTTAGTAGCTCATGGAACCGATTTGGATTGTATCTCACGGTCGTGGCGTGGTCCAATCGGGCTCCGCCACGAATGTTGCAAGGTTTTTGGCCACAGCAGCTAGCTTAGAAGGCAAGGATGGATACTTTTACTTTAGATACGACGACGCTCCAGAAAGAGTTTATGTGCCGTTCGCTGCATACGCTATCATTGGAACGCCCAAGCTTGAAGAGAATCCGCCAGAAGAACTGGAGCCTGTCGGTGAAATCTTCAATACCACCGTGATTCTGGACCCAGCTATGATCATCACTGGGACTTCACAGAGGGCTTCAATATTCGACGGCTTAAAACAGGGAGGCACAATAGTAGTTAACTCTTCCCTACCTCTTGACACAATAAAGAAGCTTCTCAAAGAGGCAATTCCACCAGGAACATCTTGGAAAGGAAAGAC
>CAYPFQ010000024.1:0-14632 GCA_964410135.1 uncultured Candidatus Bathyarchaeia archaeon | reverse complement strand
GGCGCATACCGACCTGAGGCAGTTGCCTTAACTATGAAAATAGCTTCCGAAGCAAAAATAGATGCTGTAACATTTGATGGTGCCGGAGGAGGCACTGGCATGAGCCCTGTGCCAATGATGGATGAGATGGGCACCCCAACGGTCTTCCTAGAGGCACAAGTTCTGAGATGCGCCCAACTATTGAAAAAGAAGGGAAGATACGTCCCAGACCTCGTTATGGCGGGAGGGTTTATCAACGAAACCCAGATGTTCAAGTCAATTGCAATGAGCAACTTCGGCGGAGGTCCGTTGGTAAAGGCTGTTTTGATGGCTAGGTCTCCGCTTACCGCGGTTATGAAGTCCGCCTATTTCACGGAGCTAGCTAAAGAGGGAAAGCTGCCAAAGCTATTTGCAGACCGTTACACTGCGGATCCAGAGAAATTTTTCATCGGCACAGCCGAATTGAAAAAGCGCTTCGGAAAGGACTTCCACAAGATCCCGTGGGAAGCGGTTGGGCTCTACGACTATCTGGTAGGGCGTGTTGCTACAGGGCTTCAGCAATTAATGGCTGGGGCTAGGAAATTTAGGTTAGACCTAGTCAGAAGGACTGACATAGCTTCGTTGACTGAAAGAGCTGCCAAAGTTACTGGAATCCCATTAATCGAGGATGTTGAATCCGACTCTATCGAAAGGATCCTCAGCTAATCCCTTTTATTTCCTTCCTCCTCATTTCTACTCAAGTTGAGAAAGCGATGATTGAGCTAGTCTACTTGCTTATTACCAGTTACACATTGGGGTTTATTTACTCCATAGTTCCTGGGCCAGTAACATTAATGGCTATAATGGAAACCTTGAAGAAAGATTTACGAAGCGGGTTGATCGTTATACTGGGCGCTCAATTTGCCGATTTTACTGTTGTAATTCCATTAATTCTCACTTTAAGGCAATTCATAACAACGCCGTGGGTAGGTGGAGTTATAAGTCTGGCTGGCGGGGTTTTCTTGCTATTCACGTGTTTTGAAACTTTAAAATCTGCAAGATCGCTGGCTAGAAGTGTTGACATTAAAAAACATTCCTCGGGCAGTCACAGTTTGGCGATCACAGGCTATTTGACAAATCTGTTCAGCCCACTTCTATGGTTGTTCTGGTTGACAAGTGGTAGTGCTATGATTTATCAGGGCTTAGCGATGGGGATCGGGGGGATTCTGGCATTTTTAGCCGGTTTTTATCCAGGCGTAATCTCTTGGGGGTTTACTGCGCTTTACCTTACAAGTAAAGGAAAAAGCTTCCTAACCAGCAAACGATATAGAACTGCTCTAATTGTATGTGCAACTCTCTTGGCAGGCTACGGTATTTACTTCCTAATTAACGGACTATCGAAAATACTCTACTAGATGCCTAGAGCTTGAAGCAGTAGATTATGTCTGGAAATCCGCGTCTGAATCGAGTCACTTCTCTTTTGATCTTTTCTGGGTCCTCTTCATCTACAACAAGTCTCTTTATGAACTCAGCTATGGTTTGCATGTCCTTCTCTTTCATACCTCTCCTAGTCACTTCCTGCGTGCCCAACCGAATCCCCGAGGGATTATCGACATTTTTGAGGTCGTCTAAGGGGAGAAGATTCTTATTAGAAATTATATTTGCCGCAGCCAATGTTTTAGATACTTTATCCCCGCCACCATAGGCTGCAACGTCCACCGCGATCTGATGCGACTCTGTGAATCCTCTATGAGCGCATAAAACTTTGAAACCATGTCCATGTAGCGCTTTTCCTAGAGCTTTAGCATTCCTCACGATCTGCTCAGCATACTCTTTTCCAAAAGCCATCATCTCTGCTAATGTTATGGCTAGGCTTGGAAGTCGGTGAAGATGATGGTTCGAAACCAAGCCGGGATAGATCGCCTTCTCCAACGCCTTAAACATAGTTTCATCGTTTGTTAGAACAACGCCACCCTGAGGTCCTGGTAGTGTCTTATGAGTGGACGCAGAAAAAATGTGAGCTTCTTCTGCAAGGGGATTCTGAAATCTTCCGCCTAATATTAGCCCGAAAACATGCGCTCCATCGTAATGGACTAAAGCACCGATCTCATCCGCAATCTTCCTGACTTCCTTCACAGGACTTGGGAAAAGAAATAGGCTGCCGCCCAACGTAATTATTTTTGGTTTTACTTTTCTTGCAACTTCTGAGAAGCGTGCGACATCGATGTTCATTTCATCTTTGTCAAATGGTATATCAGTAATGTTAAGCCCTCTGCATCCAGCTGATCCGAACTCCCTATAACTTATGTGCGCACCAGACATGACGTTTAAACTCATTACGCTGTCTCCAGGTTTTGCGAACGCATAGAAGACCGCTAGATTCGCCACAGCCCCAGAGATAGGTCTTACATCAGAATACTCTGCCCCACTCAATGCCTTTAGCAGATCAATGCAGGTTTGTTCTGCCACATCAACCAGCCCCGTGCCCTCATACATCCTATGTCCTACGGTGCCCTCTGCATACCTATGCATGAAATCCGAATCGAAAACACGTCTAGCTAAGGGGCTCATTACATTCTCGCTTGCAATGAGATTGATAGTCTCAGAGCCTCTCCATCTTTCCTGCTCATCGACTATTTCTACAATCCTCTTTACAGCATCTTGCGGATTCACTGGCTGCGCCTCTTTTACGCAAAACAATTAACCGAATTATAAGATAGAGCTTTTGGTATACATCACAAAGTATTTTAGGTTATGGCGTTTGATGTTATTTTTCATTGAGTAAATTAGGGCCGCGAATATTTTATGCCAATGAAAAGAACTGGTTTTGCTAGGGAAGAAGAAGCTAGAAAAAAATATATCGGCTTACTGAAGAAGCTAAGCCCCCCCACTTTTGACGCTACTAAATGGGAAAAACTAAGGCATCTTGTATACCCGCCCCGTCCTCTGGACGTAAAAGTGGTTATCGATGATACTACATTGCGGGAAGGACTTCAGATGGCTGGGCTATCATATCCCTCCTCGGAGGACATGTGCCACATTGCCACTCTTCTAAACGACATCGGAGTAGAAAGAATCGAAGTTATGACATACACCAAATCCGACCAAGACGCTATCAAAATGATGCGGAATAAAGGGCTCGGAAATAAAATAGCAGCTTGGTGCAGGGCTGTAAATGAGGATATAGACATGGCGTTAAAACTGGACTTTAAAAGCATTGGGATTTCTCATCCAGTTTCTTCCATTCACTTCGAGAAGTGGTCGGATAAGACACTTGAACAGTTAGTTGAGCGAGTTGTAAGCTCAGTCCAATATGCTAAGGATCACGGTCTAGAAATTTTTGTCCACGGAGAGGATAGTACACGGGCTGAATGGGATTTTGAAAAGAAATTTATTAACGCTGTGGCGGATGCTGGGGCAAAGGTTTACAGAATTTGTGATACCGTTGGATGCGGGTCATCGGATTCTAGAGCATCTCTGCCAGTGGGGATTCCTGCTAAGATTAAGCGGATTCAGAGAGAAACCATCATCCCATACGTGGAAATTCATGCACATGATGACTTAGGTAACGCTGTTGAGAACACTATGGCTGCAATAAGAGCGGCTTCAGGAATTTATGATAAGATCTATGCAAGTACTACATTCCTTGGGATCGGAGACCGCGCTGGGAACGCTGAGACAGAGAAGGTGATCATGAACTGCTATATACATCACAACATTTGCAAATGGGACCTCAAACCTCTGAGAGAAACCGCCAACTTCATCGCTTCAGCCCTCAACTATCACCTGCCGCTCAACAAAGCACTAGTAGGCGATTCTGCGTTTGCACATGAATCTGGAATTCACATACATGGCATAAGCATCCTTCCTTTGACCTATGAGATTGTGCCTCCTGAGATAGTGGGGCATGAACGGGCAATAATCATTGGAAAACGGTCAGGGAAACATGGAATCCAGATGAAGGTCGAAGAATTTATTGGCGAAAAAATCAGCGAAGACGATCCTCGGCTCCAAAAACTTGCTGAAACAATTAAAAATGAGTTTCTCAGTGATGAAAGAAAATACTCTATCAGCGAGAAAGAACTCAAAGACCTAGCCCGTGAGGCTGGCTTCAAGCTAAAAACCAGCACGTAGTCGCTAAGCATCTGCCTATCTTCTTAAGTATCCCACATAATTTTATTTTAATGCTGGGAACGTAACTTCCTATAAGTTGGTTGGTATATGCAGAAAGTCAAGGCAATGGCATACGCCACTATTGCAAACCTGGGACCCGGCTTCGATGTGTTCGGGATCTGCGTCGACATCGGATACGATGTCGTTGAGCTAGAGGTAACTGGGAGGGAATCGAGAGTTGAGGTAAGCGGCATCGGCTCAGAAGGGATTCCCTTAGACCTTGAGCAAAACACTGCAGGACTTGTGGTCAAACAGATGCTCAAGGATTTTAACTTGAAGAAAGGCGCGTTCATGCGCATTCGGAAAGGAGTTAAACCTGGAAGTGGGCTTGGCAGTAGCGCCGCTAGCGCCGCGGCTGCGGCCGTCGCATTTGACAGACTGTTCGGCTTGCGGCTCTCACAACATGAGCTTATACGATATGCCTCTCTCGGTGAAATGGCGTCAGCTGGCGTAGCTCACGCTGACAATGTTGCTCCCGCAATACTCGGAGGTTTTACTATTGTGCGTTCTTACGATCCACTGGATGTAGTGAAACTTAATCCTCCTAGAGGGCTTTCGCTATGTGTAGCCATACCAGATGTAGAGCTTCCTACAAGAGTGGCTAGATCCGTTCTACCTAACGAAGTGCCTCTTCGAAGTTTTGTACATAACGTAGGCAATGCCGCCTCTCTAGTAGTCGGGATGGCGAAAGGCGACATAGACCTTATCGGTAGATCAATAGACGATGTGATTGTTGAGCCAGCTAGAGCTAATCTCATTCCAGGCTATGATTCTGTCAAAAAATATGCAAAGAAAGCAGGAGCAGCTGGAATAACTATCAGCGGTGCTGGGCCCTCTATGGTCGCCATCGTCAATTCCAAAAAAGCAGGTCCAAAGCAGGTCGCACAAGCCATGAAAAAAGGATTCGAAGAAGCTGGAGTAAAGGCTGAAGCGCATGTTTCAAAGCCAGCGCATGGCGCAAAGATCTTGGGGGCAAGATGAGTTGCATATCCAATGCATTGAATGCGGAGCAAAATATCCTCCAGACGAAGTCATCTACAACTGTAAGAAATGTGGAAACATCTTAGAAGTGCAATATGACCTCAAAGAAGTTTCTGAAAAACTGAAAGCCTCAGATTGGAAGGAGCGACCTCTCAGCGTTTGGAGATACGGAGAACTCCTCCCTATCCTTGATGAGTCTAAAATTGTAACATTGAATGAAGGTGGCACGAGCCTCTACAAGTGCGAAAGACTTGGCGCAGAGTTAGGGATGAAAAATCTCTACGTTAAAAATGAGGGCGAGAATCCTACAGGCTCGTTTAAAGACCGTGGAATGACTGTCGGGGTTACCAAAGCCTTAGAGCTGAAAGCTAAGACAGTGATTTGTGCTTCAACTGGCAACACTGCTTCATCTCTAGCAGCCTACGCAGCTAAGGCTGGATTAAAATGCATCGTGCTAATTCCTGCTGGGAAAATCGCGCTTGGCAAATTGGCTCAGTCGATGATGTATGGCGCAAAAGTGATAGCGGTAAAAGGGAGCTTTGACGATGCTTTATCCACAGTAATGGAAGCCAGCGCCCAGCTCAAAGTCTACCTGCTAAACTCAATAAACCCATTCAGGCTTGAGGGACAGAAGACCGCTGCGTTTGAAATCTGCGATCAGCTAGGCTTGAACGTTCCAGACAAGATGATTCTTCCTGTAGGCAACGCGGGGAATATCTCCGCCTACTGGAAAGGGTTCAAAGAATTTCGCTCACTCGGAATAGTCAGCAATCTTCCAAACATGATTGGAATTCAGGCAGCTGGCTCGCCTCCAATTGCCAGAGCTGTAAAGAAGAAACTGAAACGAATAGAGCCGGTTAAAAACCCTGAGACCGTTGCAACCGCCATCCGCATAGGCAATCCAATCAGCTGGAAGAAGGCTTTAAACGCGATCTACGAATCAAGGGGAACTGCTGAAATCGTGAGCGATGAGGAAATAATCAACGCCCAGAAATTACTTGCTAGAAAGGAGGGCATATTTGTCGAGCCAGCGAGCGCTTCATCTATAGCTGGGCTGAAGAAACTTGCTGAGGCTGGGCAGCTCGATAAGAATGATGTGGTAGTTTGTGTTGCAACTGGTCATGGATTAAAGGATCCTGACATAGTGGTCGAGGTCTGCGAGAAGCCCATCGAAATTGAGGCAAATCTAGACTCTCTAAATAAAGTGCTGGGGATTTAGAGATGCGAATAATCATGGTAGGCTTTGGTGTTGTTGGACAAAGCTTCGCCAAAATCCTCACACTAAGGCAAAATGAGATCATCAAAAATTTCGGAATCCACCCCAAAGTGGTTGCCATTGCAGATAGATACGGCGCTATCTATAACCCTCGAGGCTTAAATCTGGAGAAAATATCGCATCTGAAAAAGACGAAAGAAACGGTTGCAGCTGACCCTGAGTTCGGACGCCGCAACATGTCTGCACTGGAATTAATCGAGTCCACTGAAGCTGAGATAATGATCGAAGCCACTCCTACCGACATCAGGACAGGAGAGCCCGGACTTTCCCACATTAAAACTGCATTAAAAACTGGAAAACACGTAATTACAACAAACAAGGGGCCACTAGCCCTAGCTCTGCCAGCCCTAACCGAATTAGCAGACTACAACAACGTTTACCTAAGGTTCAGTGGAACTGTCGGCGGAGGTGCTCCAATTCTAGACCTAGCTAAAAAATGTCTGCTAGGCGACAGAATCCTTTCTATCAGTGGCATACTGAACGGGACGACAAACTACATTCTTACAGAAATGGATGAGAAGAGCATCTCATTCCAGCAAGCCCTAAATAATGCGCAAAAGCTCGGATATGCTGAGGCTGATCCCTCAATGGATGTTGACGGCATAGATTCAGCATGCAAACTGGTTATAATGGCAAACTGGCTCATGAACAAAAAAGTAACACTAAAAGATGTTAAGATTAAAGGCATACGCAATGTAACTTCAAAAGACCTTGAGGAGGCCGCAAAGAAGAACTGTGCACTAAAACTCATCGGGTCAATTAACGGAGGTTTAAAGGTAGCACCAACTGAGATTTCTAAGAGAAATCCGCTCTGTGTTAGTGGAGTGCTGAACGCTGTCACTTTTGTTTCCCAATTTGCAGGTGAGGAAACGATTATCGGGCGTGGGGCTGGAGGCATGGAGACGGCAAGTGCTATGTTAAGGGATCTCATAGAAATAAAACAAAGCCTATCAATAAAATCCATTTAGTGTGTAGAGGGTGAACCGTATGAAGCTTGTCATGAAATTTGGGGGTACGTCAGTAGCTGATGGCGAACGCATCAGGGGTGTAGCAAAGATAGTCGCCGACTACGCTAAGAAAGGGAATAAGATGGTAGTTGTAGTTTCAGCCCTCAATAAAACCACTGACCAATTAATTGAAGCCTCTGAGCGCGCTAGGGTCGGAGACGAATTCTTCATTCACAAGTTCGTTCATGATATCAGCGAGAGGCATATTGCCACAATTAAAAAAGCAATTGAAAATGAGTTTATACAGAAGAATACCGTTCACATGATTCAAGCCTCAATCGCGGAGCTTGAAAAGGCTCTATCTGGCATCACCTATCTCGGCGATCTTTCCTCAAAATCAATGGATTACGTATTATCATTTGGCGAGAGATTGTCGACGCCGATTGTGTGGGGAGCTCTGACCGACATGGGGTTACATGCCCAACACTATACTGGGAAAGAAGTCGGAATTGTTACTGACTCAAACTTCGGAGACGCCAAACCACTAATGAACTTGACAAAACATCAGGTTAAGGAAAGGCTTGAACCTGTACTAGAAAAAGGCATCATTCCAATAGTAACCGGTTATATCGCTGCAACCCAAGATGGCGTAACTACCACTTTGGGACGAGGCGGATCCGATTATACTGCCACCCTACTCGGAGCATCGATAAACGCGGATGAGATCTGGATCTGGACCGATGTGGATGGATTACTGACAGCGGATCCGAAGATCATACCTTCAGCGAGGGTGATACCTGAGCTTTCCTTCCAAGAAGCAATTGAGATGTCTCTATTCGGCGCTAAGATCATGCATCCCCGTGCACTAGAGCCTGCGATGGAAGAGGGCATACCCGTTAGAATAAGAAACACGTTCAACGTCGGCAATGCTGGATCACTAATTGTGAAAGAACAGAAGGTTAAGCCAAAGGATATTGCGAAAGCTGTGACCATATTTAAGAATGTGGCAATGATTACTGTCAGCGGAGCAGGTATGGCGGGCGTTCCTGGGACTGCTGCTAAGATTTTCGATGCGCTTGGTAAGAGCAATGTCAACCTTATGATGATTTCTCAAAGCACCTCTGAATCAAATATCTCGTTCATCATCCAGAGACGGTTTCTGGATAAGGCTGTTAATGCGCTGGAGATAGCGCTTCTCGGCAAGGGTATTGTGCGAGAAGTGGTTGCTGAGGATGACGTGTGCGTTGTCTCGGTTGTAGGCGCTGGGATGAAAGGCACCCCCGGAGTCGCCGCTAGGATATTTGGAGCAGTCGCGCGCAAAGGAGTAAACATCCGAATGATGGCTCAAGGCTCGTCTGAACTTAACGTTTCATTTGTTGTCAAAGAAACTGATGGTGAGAAAGCTCTTAGAGCAATCCACGAAGAATTCAGGCTGGGGAAGCCTTCGTAGCATCTCCAGCTTCGAGTTAATCTTTTTATATGGAAGATGCATAAACTATGGAGACTATTCGAGGCTATATGCATGAGTAGAAGTAAGTTGGCATGGCTTGGCACTACTGCTACGCGGTTCTTTGGCTACTTTTACTTCTACTATTTTAAATAAAAGGGTCAAATAGCCACTCTTCTTGAAATAAGCTGTTTCGACCCTTTGCGGGAGATTTTGAGTGTGGTAAAACCAAAAAATAACTATAAACGAATCGTCGTTAAGTTCGGTGGCACTAGTCTCAGTAGCGGGGAAAATGTCCTAAGGCTTGCTAAGGCAGTGGCAGATGAAGCACGTAAAGGCACTGAGCTAGTTGTTGTTGTCTCGGCTATGGGCAAATCCACCGATACCCTAATCGAGACAGCTAAGAAAGCCTCTGAGGGACAAGTTTCAGCGCACGAGTTGGATGATATTTTATCAATGGGCGAACGGTCAAGCGCTAGGATCTTTACCGCCGCACTCAAAGCTCAAGGCGTGAAAACCCACTACTTCGACCCAGTTGACCCGAAATGGCCGATTATAACAAACAATAGATTCAATAACGCTGATCCAATTCCAGAGGAATGTGATCGAAGAATTCAACGTCAAATTGTCCCCCTACTTGATAAGAAGACAATTCCGGTGATTCCTGGCTTTATTGGACGAAGCAAAGATGGTGGCAAAATTACTACAATGGGGCGAGGCGGCAGTGATACCACTGCATTCATACTTGCAAGAGCCATCGGCGCTAAGGAGGTCCTTCTGGTAACTGATGTTGACGGAATCATGTCCGCTGATCCAAAGCTCGTAAAAAATCCCAAGTTGATAACGAGTCTGACCGTGGATAAGCTGGCAGGTCTAGCTGATGCCGGTTCAAAGTTCATTCATACCCGAGCATTGAAACATAAGGAACATTCAATTGATGTGAGGATCGTCAACTATGCCAAAGGTAAATTGAGTGCGTCTGGAACTACCATCAAAGGTGCGCTTCCAAGCCTAGAAGTTGAGCTTACTCCAAAGCCAGCTATGTCTATTACGATTGTCGGTGAAGATCTCTCCGAAGCGCCCGAGGTAATTTCAAAAATCGTAAAAGAAATTAGAAACTACGGGTCATCGGTTTTAGGCATTTCAACGAATCGCAACTCGGTTATACTATATGTTCCGCTCGTTGAAAATACAAAGTTCTTTGAAAAACTTCACTCGATAGTACTAGCCTATAAAAAAGCATTAGCTATGGCTGTCAAGAAAAATCTGGCTTTCATTGTGATACGTGGAGTAGGCTTAGAAGAGACGCCTGGTGTAATTGGGCGTATCTCAGAGCCGCTTCACAGGAACCGCATAAATATCTTCGGCATCTTCACAATCACCTCAAGCGTCATGGTGCTGGTGGACTGGGAGGACCGTGAAAAATCTGTAAAGCTGATTGAAGCATCATTAGGAGATTAAAAATGCTGAAAACCGCTATTGTCGGAGCAACGGGTGTAGTTGGACAGCAGTTCGTCATCGCTCTACAAGGTCATCCATGGTTTGAAATATCATGTCTAGCCGCTTCCGAAAGATCTGCTGGCAAAACCTACAATGAGGCATTGCAAGATGAAAAGACAGGAGCGCTCAGATGGTTCTGCGAGGAGAGACCTGAACAATCAGTCCTAGAAATGAGAGTTGAGAATGCCGCTGAAATCAAGCCAGCCAGCTTTGACCTAATCTTCACCGCTATTGAAGCAGAGCAAGCTCTTGAACTTGAACCAAAATTCGCCAAAGAAACACCAGTGATAAGCACTGCTGCGTCTTTCAGATACGCGCCGGATGTTCCCATCCTAGTGCCAGGGGTAAACCCTGAGCATGCCAAGTTGATAGAAATTCAAAGAAAAAAGAGAAATTGGAAAGGTTTCATCGCGCCGATACCGAATTGTACCGCTACAGGACTTGTAGTTTCTCTAAAACCAATTTACGACAACTTTGGGCTAAACATGGTCCTAATGACTTCAATGCAAGCGGTGTCAGGCGCTGGAAGATCTCCAGGTGTGCTTGCATTCGACATAATCGACAACGTAATTCCCTTTATACCAAAAGAAGAGGAAAAAGTACAAAATGAAGCTAGAAAAATCCTCGGCGACTACGAAAAAGGCAAAGTCATCAATGCTGGCTTCAAGGTAAGTTGCACCTGCACTCGGGTCAATGTTAAAGACGGCCACACCGAATCTGTTTTCGTATCCACTAAGAAACATTGCGACGTTGAAGACGTAAAAAATGCCAT
Organism: uncultured Candidatus Bathyarchaeia archaeon; assembly: GCA_964410135.1. GTDB lineage: Archaea > Thermoproteota > Bathyarchaeia > RBG-16-48-13 > CAYPFQ01 > CAYPFQ01. The sequence goes on along the minus strand of CAYPFQ010000024.1, from coordinate 3,578 downwards.
GAAGAAATTCAGTCCCATACTCCGAAAATCCGATCTACCATCAGCTCCGAAAGAAATGATAGTTGTGCTGGACGATCCATTCAGGCCGCAACCCAAACTGGACAGAAATACCCATGGCGGGATGGCGACAGTTGTCGGCAGGATTAGGAAAGATGACGCTTTAGGAAACGGGATCAAATACGTCCTTGTTTCCCACAACACCAAGATGGGCGCAGCAAAAGGCGCGGTGTTGGTGGCAGAATCTTTAGTCAAAGCCAATTACATCCAGGGAGGTGGAAACTAAAAATGATCACACCCGGAAAAGCAAAACGACTGAGGCGAATCTTCAGAGAAGACGGCCGAACCCTAATCGTGCCAATGGACCACGGAGTTACAGGCGGGCCGATGCCGGGGCTTACTGATATGCAAGCTATAATTGACAAACTGCTACTCGGTGGAGTGGATGCCGTAATTCTCCACAAAGGCATAGCAAGGCATGTGGACACAGGGAATGCGGGGCTAATTGTCCATCTTTCAGCAAGCACAAAAGTTGGACCAGATGTTCTCAGAAAGACAAGGGTCTGCTCAGTAGAGGAAGCTCTCAGAATCGGTGCGGACGGGGTGTCGGTGCACATCAATGTTGGGGCGGAGACCGAACCCGAAATGTTAACAAAACTGGGTACTGTTGCAGATGAGTGCGATGCTTATGGCGTGCCTCTGCTTGCTATGATGTATCCACGTGGCCCAAAGATCCCGAGTGAGCATGCGCCCGATGTGGTGGCTCATGTAGCAAGGCTTGGGGCTGAGCTGGGTGCAGACATAATCAAAACCAACTATACCGGAAGTGAAGCCAGCTTTAAAGAAGTAGTTAAAGGATGCCAAGTGCCGGTGGTGATAGCTGGCGGACCAAAAGCTGAAACCACAAAAGAGGTGTTGGAAATGACCTACAACTCGCTGAAAGCAGGGGGAAAAGGAGTTTCGATAGGCAGAAACGTGTTCCAACATACAAACCCCACTGCTATGACCAAGGCACTTGCTGCCATAATTCATGAAAACGCCACTGTAGAGGAAGCGCTCAAAATAATAGGTGAACCCTAGTGAGGGAAGTCTGGCTTCAGATCGAGAGGAGATTACCCACCGATCAAAAAAAGAAACTGCTCAGTGCGGCTATGCCCCTGTGCGATGTTGTAATCGTTGATGAAAATGATGTGGACATGGCTAAACAAGCGGGGCTGGGAGTTATTGTAGCTCAAAGTAGAGGAGACATCGAACTCTGCGGCTCGGATAAACAGACAATTTCCAAGCTCAAAACAGCTGGAAAAAAAGTTGCCGTAAAAATCAGTATGAAAGATCGGAAAGATCTCCATACTGCCGAAGAGCTGGTAGCCCTATCCCCTGACTGTATGATAATCTCTTGTCCAAACTGGAAAATAATTCCAATCGAAAACCTAGTCGCAAGCCTTCACGGTAAAACCAAACTGCTTGTTGAAGTAGCTAATGCTCAAGAAGCCCGGTTAACCCTTGAAACCCTGGAGCTGGGCGCTGATGGAATCGTTTTGAAAACAACTAATGAGAAAGAATTGGCTGAAGTTTCAAAAATTGCTAGAGAAATTAAAACTAGGATTGAAGAAAAAGAGGGATTGCCCCAGCTCGTGTTGAGTCCAGCGAAGGTCGTGGAAGTTAAACAGTTAGCAATGGGCGCCCGCGTGTGCGTTGATACCTGCGATCTCATGATGCGAGGGGAGGGCATGTTGATCGGAAGCCAGTCATCAGGGCTGTTCCTTGTTCAGGCTGAAGTTGAAGAAAGCCCGCACGTAGCGCCTCGACCATTTAGGGTGAATGCTGGACCTGTTTCACTCTATGTGCTAACCCCTGGCTGGAAAACGAAGTACCTTTCAGAACTAAAAGCTGGCGACGAAGTTCTAATAGTTAACCGGCATGGCAAAACAAGGAGCGCTGTTGTAGGGCGAGTCAAAATTGAGTGGAGACCACTAGCCCTAATTGAAGCCGAGTTCCGTGGAAAACGATTCAGGACGATTGTACAAAATGCTGAAACAATTAGGCTTGTAACTCCTGACGGCTCTAAATCAGTTACCAGCCTAAAGCCTGACAATCTAGTTTTTATTCGTGTTGAGACAGGCGGGAGGCATTTTGGAACCTTAGTCAAAGAGGAATCGGTGTTAGAGCGATGACGATCCGAATCTGCGCCGCCATAACGGCTGAAACCATAAAAGAAGCCATCAAGATGGCTGAAATCGCTGAGAAAGCTGGAGCAGACATACTCGAATTAAGGAGTGACTACTTGAAAGAATCCGACCAACTAAGTGATATAGCAAAATCAACACGCCTCCCCATCATACTTACTCTCCGAAAACATGACGAGGGCGGCAGATTCACCGGAAGCGAAAAAGAACGAATTCAAACTATACTCAAAGCAGTTGAAGACGGCTTCAAATACGTCGACATTGAACTAACCGCCCCCAGCCTCACAACTCTGATGGAAGAACTCGAGGACACCGACTTAAAGACCATAATCTCCCATCACGACCTAGTGGCCACCCCTAACCCTATAGAAATGGTTAGTACAGTCAAGAAGGAGATTCAAGCAGGAGCCGACATCTGTAAAATAGTCACAACCGCAAATACCATCGAAGACAATTTCACATGCCTAAATCTAGTCTCGGAAATCTCAAAACAGCATGATGTCATCTGCTTCGCTATGGGTAAGCTAGGAGTTATCTCACGGGTCCTCTCACCATTGTTCGGCGCATACCTCACATTCGCCAGCGTCATTAAAGGCAGAGAATCTGCACCAGGTCAGTTAACAGTCAAAGAAATGCGGCGGATCTATGAGCTTCTAGGCGTATAGCGATGGAAAGCGCATCTAAAACTAAGCTATGTGCAGTTATCGGGGACCCTGTAGAACACTCTCTAAGCCCAGTCATGCACAATGCAGCGTTCAAAGCGTTAAATCTCAACTACACATACATCGCCCTCAGAGTCGAGAAAAAGAAACTGCGCGAGGCAGTAGTCTGGTTACGAAACATAGGCATCCACGGACTAAGCGTGACCATGCCCCATAAAGTCGATATAATAAAATACCTTGACCAGATCGACCGGCTCGCAGAAGACATAGGCGCTGTCAACACCGTCCTCAACAAGAATGGACAGCTCATAGGGTACAATACAGATGGCATTGGAGCCCTCAGAGCAATAAAAGAGAAGGTTCCGAACCTTCGAGGTAAGAAAGTTTTAATGCTGGGTGCAGGAGGCGCAGCCCGAGCCATAGCCTTCACCCTAGCAAATGAAGACGTAAAGCTCACAATTCTAAACCGAACTGGCGACAAGGCCGTTCAATTAGCCAACTCCATCAAAAAAAGATTCAAAGGAACCGTCTCGGGCTCAAAACTGGATAAGAGAACACTAAAAACAGCAGTGCCCAACGCAGACCTCCTAATCAATGCCACAGAAGTCGGCATGAGCCCTAACATAAATGAAACTCTAATCACCCGTCGCCTCATGAAACCCAATCTAACCGTTTTCGATGTGGTCTACAATCCACTGGAAACCAAGCTTCTCCAAGAGGCCGCATATATAGG
>CAYPFQ010000023.1:0-14810 GCA_964410135.1 uncultured Candidatus Bathyarchaeia archaeon | reverse complement strand
TGCATCCCTGGCTTCCAGGCACATATGCAGAGGCCCCAGCACCAATAAGCGCCGCATTAGGAGTGTGCACCGGTCTGGGAACATATGGCATAGTTAGATTGCTAACTCCTTTACATAGTGCTTTATTCAGCGTAAGTGGCTGGCTTGAATTTTTGGCTCTGATGACAATAGCCTACGGCGGAGTTATGGCACTGGTACAAAACGACATAAAACGCCTACTCGCCTATTCAAGCATCAGCCAAATGGGTTACCTGCTTTTTGGAATTGCAAGTTATACAACAATTGGAATGGCTGGTTCTATGTTCCACTACCTAAGTCACGGATTAGCTAAAGCAATTCTCTTCTCAGTAGCTGGAGCGATCATCTATAGAACTGGCATCCGGGATATCAGGCGGTTAAGAGGACTTGCATCAAGAATGCCGATCTCGGCCACAGTGTTTACGATAGGATTCATTGTAATAGCCGGAGTGCCCCCAACGGTAGGTTTCATGTCCAAATGGTTAATATTTGCTGGCGGTTTTCAAAGAGGACTGAATTCCTCTTCCATTGAGCTCACGTTAGCCTTCGCGGCTATGATCACAACATTGCTTACAATCGCCTATGGATTCTTTGCTATAAGAGGTATTTTTTACGGCCATCTGCCAGCACGGTTGAAGAATGTGAAGGAGGCCCCAAAAATGATGACGATACCGCTACTCATCCTGAGCGTACTGTCAATATTGCTATGCATATACCCAGGAATTATATTGGACCCACTAATGCAAGTTATTAATTCACTTATAGCAGGTTAGGAAAAATGATTGCGTTAAACAAACATTTACGGGATTAACCATGGGCACTCTACTGCTTCCAATCTTATTCTTGCCTGTGCTCCTTGTACCAATAATCTATGTGCTAGGCATAAAAATTGGCAAAAGAGTTGGCTGGGTGACCCTTTTCCCCTTAGTGTGTATCAGTTCGGTTATCATATTGCTTATTCCGAAAGTCACAGAGGAACACCTGATAATCGAGGAGTATGTCTGGGCTCCAATTATAGACCTTAAACTTGGATTGTTGATCGACGGACTGAGTCTCCCAGCACTCATTACTCTCACTCTGGTCTTCACAGCCGCTGCATCATACTCTATAAGGTACATGGAACGTAGGGTCAATGAGGAGCATAAAGCAGAGACTCGCCCAGCTTACGCCGCATACTACGCACTCTTTTTGATTTATTTCGCTGGCGTAATGGGCGCCATACTAGCCACTAACCTCATAGAATTTTACATATTCTATGAACTGGCAGTACTCGGACCCTGGGCTCTTATTTATGCGTATGGATATGGCAAAAGAGGAAAAATTGCACTTACGTTTTTCATCTGGACTCATATAGGAGCAGTTTCGCTACTAATCGGCATTTTACTAACTGGCTGGCGCATCAATAGTTACTCGATTTCTGACCTACGGCTTTTAAATGGTGACCCCATGGCGATCTGGGTCGCAACAGCGATCCTAATATGCTTCATGATCAAAATGGCGATAGTGGGTTTGCATCCCTGGCTTCCAGGCACATATGCAGAGGCCCCAGCACCAATAAGCGCCGCGATTGGAGCCACCTCTGTTGTTTTTGGTACATACGCGGTAGTGAGATTTTTAACTCCTATACGCGATGCGATCTTCGGTTTTAGCGGCTGGCTTGAGCTTTGGGCTCTGGTGACGATAGCCTACGGCGGATTTATGGCACTGGCAGAAAACGATACAAAACGACTAGTGGCTTTCCTAAGCATGAGTCAGATGAACTATTGCCTTCTAGGCGCCTTCACATACACGATAGCTGGCACTTTGGGGGCGGTTTCGTATAGCCTCAGCCATGGATTAGCCATAGCTCTTCTGTTTTTGGCAACAGGCGCTGTTTTCCATAAAACTGGAACTCGCGACATGGGCAGGCTTGGAGGTCTAGCGCCGAAAATGCCTTTTATCATCCTTTCTTCAATTATCGGGTTTTTCACGATCGGTGGAGTGCCACCCACAATCGGCTTTAAGTCTAAATTTGTATTGGTGGCCGGCGCCTTTGACAGAGCTTTCATATCATCGCCACTTGAACTCCTTGTAGCTATGGGCGCAGTTATGATCACGATGGTTACTATAGCTTACGAGCTATGGGCGGTTTGGCGAATTTTTTACGGCAAGTTGCCAAATTCTCTACGAGACGTTAAGGAGTCTCCCCTCACGATGAGTGTAGCAGTACTCGTTCTAGCCTTGACCTCGTTGATCCTCGGAATTTGGCCAGCAGTGATTATGGATCCCCTAGAATTCGTTGTTACCAAATTGTTCGGGGTACACTAGTACACTAATTTAATAAATTCTTGAACGTTCAGAATCGCGCTGGCTGTTTTCTCGGCAAAAACAGTTACAGGTTCAGGATAGACTCCGAAAAACACGATGAGGAGCGCCATCATGCACATAGGAATGACCATTGCAAGGGGAGCTTCTTTCACTTTGGCAATCTTTCTTGCCGGAGAAGCTAACATTATGATTTGCATTATACGTAGGTAATAGGCTGCTGAAAAAACACTGTTAATGACTAATACGATGGCCAATATAGACGCGTTGGCTTCTATAGCCGCCTTGACCAAGATAAGTTTACTTATAAAGCCATTTAATGAGGGGACGCCGAGTAAAGCTAGGAGTGCTACGCAGAATACGAAGGCTGAGATAGGCATGCGACGACCAATACCTGCAAGCTCATTCAGTTTTCTAGTTCCAGCTTGGTGGATGAAGGCGCCAGCACAGAGGAAGGCCAGTCCCTTCATAAGAGAATGGTTAAACACGTGGAGGAAGGCCCCTCCTAATCCAGTTTCAGTAGCCACGGCAACCCCCACTAGAATGTAGCCGATGTGAGCTATGCTAGAGTAAGCTAACAATCTTTTCACGTCACTTTGTAGGAGTGCCATAAAATTTCCTATGGTCATAGTGATGACGGAGAGGATCGCCACTAATATCCCCCACTGAAATTGAGCCGGGTTGAAAATAAGTATGAGAATCCTTGAAAGACCATAGATACCGCAAGCGATTAAAATTCCCGACAGTAGTGCGCTAACTGAACTTGGGGCTTCTGGGTGGGCGTCAGGAAGCCATGTGTGAAAAGGTACGATTGCAGCTTTAATTCCGAATCCTACAACGATCATCGCGATCGTCAGGTAAAGCCAGTAGTTCGGAGTTACAGTACGAATACTTGTTGCGAGGTGCGCGAAGTTTAATGTGCCAACCATGCCGTAGAGGAAGGACATAGCGAAGAAGATCGTTACACTACCGAATGTACTCATAATCAAATATTTGAAGGCAGCTTCAATTGGAGCCCATAGCTCCTTTCGAAATGCTACGAGAACATAAGAAGTGACGCACATGAGCTCCCAAAATATGAAAAACGTGAAAAAATCGCCAGCAAAGACTACCCCAATCATCCCCGCAACCATCCCCAGAAAAAGGGCATAGTACTCCGTAACACGAGTTTCATGTTCCATGTATCGTACTGAATACACAGAGACAAAAATGCTGAGTAACAGGAAGGTGAATGCCATAAAAATACTAAGCGTATCAATCACTAAACATGCGCCTAACGGAGGGCCGAATGTAGCGATTTTAATTAGGATGATACGACTTTTACTTACCTCTTCATACAAACCAATGAGGGCATACCCACTTAACATAAAACCTAAAATAGCGTATACATCGCGGATTCGGTTAAGCCCTATCTTTTGAGCCAGCCAACCTACGATTGGTAACGAAACCATAAAGAATAAGATGCTATCTAAAACTGGAGTGAACATAATTTTTATCTTACCACCTCAGTTTCCGCAGCTTTCGAACATCAAGCGTCCGGTAATGTCGGTAGGCATTCAGGATCATCGCCAATCCTACTGCGGTTACGAACGCCTCAATCACAATCGCCATCAACACAATTGTGTGAGCAAATGGATCTATAGCACCACCATATCTAAAGGTGGAAAATGAAATGAAGCTCAGATTTGCCGCATTTGCCAAAATTACAATTCCAAGGAGAAGCTTCACCATGTTGCGTTTCGTGACTAGGCAGTACAAGCCTAAGATGTAAAGAACCGCTGTGGTTGCCAAATACAAAATTGGAGAAACCATGCTACTTCTCTCTCTCCTTCGGCATGAGCAAAGCCACACAGCCTGCAACTGAAACAAACATAACAAACGCTAAGGCAATTACATCTAGCAACCGATAAGAGTAGAGGGTGGTACCAACTGTCTGCTCCGTAGGCTTAATTGAAGTGATTATGTATACGAAATTAGTGCGCATAATGGTGTACGCGAAGAAGACAGCCAATGAGAGTGACCCGATTAAACCGAACACCCTGATCCAATCGATCTTCATTCTATTCCCACTTACCTCCAGCAGTCAACATTAGCGTGATGATGAACAGAACTCCAACAGCGCCGATGTAGACCAGAATCTGGAAAAGTGCTACATAGGGCGCGTTAAGAAGCCAGTACAGAAAACCTAAGACAATGCACATTCCACAGAAAGACAGCACTGCATACATGAGATTCTTGAATTCAACCGTCATTACGGCTAGGACGACTGTGAGCAGGAGGAGGGTCGATGAAGCAATGTCTAACATCAAAATTACTCCGAGTTATGCGCTCTCCGATTAAAGTTGCTATTAATTGAAAAAGTTATTATATAAAAAGCTAATTATCTCATTAAAACCACTAGGGCAAGACACAGGAATGATAATTGGGACATGTATGCCAGCTTGATGCCTCTGATAGCGTTTGTTGCCATACTTGTACTGCTTCCGATATTGATGATAGTGTTTTCGCTGATTCTCACTCCTCCCAAGCCAAATCCAGTGAAAACGAGCCAGTATGAGTGTGGAGAAATTCCAGTGGGATCAGGACGCCCACAATTTGTGATCCAGTATTATGCTTATGCGATTGTCTTCACGGTTTTCGACGTAATTGGCTTGTTTTTACTAATTGGCGCAGCTGACTTCGTTGGTTTAGGATCAGGAGTCCTCATTCCCCTCCTGCTCATCATAGGAGTAGTCACCCTTAGCCTAATCCATGCTTGGCAACTACTTGGCAGGAGGACTGCTAAATGACCAGCCTCATCATTGGAAAAATCAGGGGAAACAGGGTAATTACAAAAATAGTCAACTGGGCACGGCTCTCATCCCTGTGGCCTGTTCACTTTACTACAGGTTGTTGTAGCCCAGAAGAAATGGCTCTATTCATGCCCCGTTATGATGCTGAAAGATTCGGAGTGCTGATGGTTCCATCCTCGCTCAGACAATGCGACTTTCTAGTAGTGTTAGGGCTTGTTACAAACAAGATGGCAAAAAGGCTAAAACTGGTCTACGATCAGATGGCGGAGCCAAAATATGTCATGGCTGTGGGCGCATGCGCCATCTCAGGAGGCTTGTTCTACGATTCTCCAACTGTGCTCAAAGGGATTGACCAAATCCTCCCCGTAGACGTGTATGTCCCAGGTTGCCCACCTAGACCTGAAGTTTGGATCCAAGGAATCCGATTGCTCCAAGAAAAAATAAGGAAGGGAAAGTAGAATGAGCGTTGAAACAGGAATCGTCGAAGACCTCAAATCGAAGTTCACAGACGCAATAACGGATGCATCTGTGCAGCGTCAAGCCCGCATTATTTTAACAGCTAAAAGTGAAGCGGTTATTAATGTCGCATCTTATTTGAAAGAAAACCTTGGATTCGATTTTGTAGTATCGGTCTGTGGGGCGGAGATGCCTCAAGAAGATCTATTTACGATTATCTACCACTTTTGGTCAAGCTCAAAGAAGATTCTGATTACGTTAAAAACTAAAGTGCCGAAAAAAGCGCCGAAGATTCAGTCTATTACACCTGTGTATGAAAGTGCTAATTGGCATGAGCGAGAAACTCATGAAATGTGGGGCGTCAAATTCATCAAGCATCCAGATCTAGGCGGGTTACTGCTTCCAGAAGGCTGGAAGGATCTCCCTCCACAGAGGAAGGAATTCAAACTAACAGGGTGAAAAAATGTCAGTAATGCGTGTGAGCTGGGGGCCACAGCATCCTGCAAGTGGCCAGATGCGCATCATCCTAGATGTGGATGGCGATATGGTAGTCAACGCGATCCCAAGCGTAGGGTATACCCATCGCTGTATCGAAAAACTGGCTGAGAACCGAAGGTATTACCAGATAGTTCCTCTCGTAGAGCGGGTCTGCAATTTAGACGCATTTAACGCCACTCTGGGTTACATCCAAGCCGTTGAGGAGCTCATGGGGCTTACGATTCCAGAACGAGCTCAACATATCAGGGTGATGATGGCGGAGATGGGCAGGATAATGAGCCATCTGTATTGGCTTGCGATTTATGGAATAATGCCAGGCTTTCTCACGATGATTATGTGGCCGATTGGCGACCGCGAACTATTCCTCGATCTCGCAGAGATGGTTACTGGCTGTAGGGTCACATATCCTTACTTCATGATCGGAGGAGTCCGCGCCGATTTGCCAGCTGGCTTTGCTGAAAGAGCTACAAAGACCCTCAACTTCTTTGAGAACCGGCTAAAGGATTATGAAAGGATGATGTACAAAAACAAGATTTACGAGATGAGAGCTAAGGGCATTGGAGTACTCAAAGCAGCTGACGCAATAAACTTGGGAGTAGTCGGCCCTAACCTAAGAGGATCGGGAATTAAAGCTGACACCAGAAAAGACGAGCCCTATCAGGCTTACGACAAATTTGATTTTGAGATCCCCACCGAGGAAAGGGGCGACTGTGATGCCAGAGCACGAGTGAGATTCCGCGAGATACAGCAAAGCATCTCCATAATTAGGCAGGCGCTGAAGAAGATGCCTGAAGGCCCAGTACAGGTGAAGGCGCCGCTTAGACCACCAGCAGGAGAGGTCTATAAGAAAATAGAAGCATCCAGGGGTGAGATGGGCTTCTACATAATTAGCGATGGAAGCGACAAACCGTGTCGCCTCAAAATCAGTTCACCTTCGTTCAGGAATCTGGCAGCCCTTCCATTTCTAGGAAGGGGCGTGACCATGGCAGACATACCAGTGATCTACTTCAGCCTAGACTTATTTGCATTGGACATAGACAGGTAGGAGATAAAAATGGATTTACTCTGGCTAATCAACCTCGGCATAAATACCCTCATCAAAATTCTCCCAGCATTGCTTTTCTTGATAGTATTTCCGCTAATTGGAGTGTGGTACGAGAGGAAGCTGTTAGCCAGAGTCATGTTGCGAATCGGGCCGTTGCATGTCGGAAAATATGCAGGCTGGTTACAGCTCATTGCCGATTTCCTGAAGTTAGAGGCAAAGGAAATCATAATCCCGGCGAAATCGAACAAAAACATTTTCATAGCCGCGCCAATTGCGGCGATGGTCGTTTCATCTATACCGCTAGCAGTAATTCCATTTGACAATAATACGGTTGTCTTCAAATTTGATTTGAACTTGCTTTTCGTATTTGCAATGGCCTCTCTTGTGCCCCTGGTTATTCTGCTCACGGGCTGGGCCTCTAACAGCAAATATAGTTTTTTCGGAGGGCTTAGGATTGTATTTCAGATGCTTGCCTATGAGATACCCCTTATACTTTCGGTGCTAGGTGTGGTCGTCCTCACGCGCTCGTTCGACTTGGTCCAGATTAGCAACGCCCAGTCAAAGATCTGGTTTGGGCTGATCCAACCCCTTGGGCTTTTAGTATTCTTCATAGCGACCATAGCGGAATTAGAGCGCTTGCCCTTTGATATTCCAACTGCAGAGCAGGAGATCGTCATTGGATGGATGACAGAGTATACGGGACTTCCATTCGGCTTGTTCATGATGTCTGGCTATATCTGCTTCGGAGTTCACTCACTCCTAATTACGATCATATTCCTCGGAGGATGGTCAGGACCAGCTTTCCTGCCGCCTATGGCGTGGCTTATGTTAAAAGTGGTGATTGTCGCCACGCTAATAATGGTTATGAGGGGCACCTACCCCCGCGTCAGACTGGATCAATTGCTCAAATTTGGATGGCAGATTCTGATACCTCTCGCGGTTATAAACATCCTGTGGAGTATTCTGATTTCGCCGATTGTGTTAGGAGTGTTGGCGTAGGAGGAAACTGGATGGGTTTGAATATAAGAGGAGTCTTAGAGCCGTTGTACCTCGGGTTTAAACATGTGTTCAAAAGGACGTTCACTTTCAAATACCCCTATACAGTACTAAAGCCAACCGAAAGAACGGTTGGTCGACATTCGTTAGACCTTGAAAAATGCATAAGCTGCGGAATATGCGCAAACGCATGCCCAGCCAAGGCTATAGAAATGGTTGAGTGGAGGGAAAAGAAGTACCCTCAAATGGACTATGGAAGATGTGTCTTCTGTGAAATCTGCGTCTACATGTGCCCGAGGACAGCGCTCGGAATCACAAATGACTATGAACTTGCAGCATATGATAAAAAATCATTAGTGTATACTCCTGAGCGTTTAATTGTAAAACCAGACTTGATTAAGGGAAGAAGAACTGTTTCAGTCAGAATCCACGCACACGGCGGACCCTCCCACGTAAAAGAGCAGTAGGCTAGATGTTAAGATTTTATTTCTCTGATCAGCCGTTGAACTGTGGTTATATTTGGAAAAACCTGGTCAAATTTGCATCTTATCAGTTTGCCGAGGAGATTTTCTTTGAGCCAGTGACCTATCGCATATTCCATCACTCGATCCGATTTTCCTATGATGTCAGTGATCTTTCTGATCTTTAAAGCGCTAACTAGAACATCGCCTACCTCTGCTCTCCATCTCGCCTCATATTCAGCTAGGCATCCCCTGCCTTTCACGTAAGCTGTGGCTACTGTCCCAGCGATGTTGCCACAAATCATGGCAACTGGTACGCCAGCTCCAACCGCTGCGATTACCTGTCCCGCAGCATCCCCCGCAACAACCGCATTCCCAGCAAATGTTTTTGGAGGCGGTCCGCCCACTGGCACAATTCCAGCGACCGCAGCGGTTGGCATGGCTCTTCTCAGTTTTTTAGAGGCAGCTGGATGGTGCCTAATCAGATTTTTAAGACAATCTTGAGCCGTTATGCCCTTTTGCATGTACGGCGTTCTAACTCCGGCCCCCACATTCGCCACGCCATCGCCCTTAGGGATAATCCAAGCAAAAGCGCCCGGCGCATAATTCTTCCCAAAATACATCTCAGTTACATCAGAATCCGAGTCTACCCCCACCATCTCATACTCGAAACAGATACCAATGTCCATGGGATCGCGTCTACCATATAGCCCAAGTTGACGGGCTATTATTGACTCAGCCCCATCCGCACCTATTACAGCCTTGGCTTCTATATTGAGCCGCTTTCCTTCAGCATTAACTACAACGCCTTTACCACCAGGCAATAGTCGTTCTACCTCAGCATGAACCATGAGCTCTGCTCCAGCCCTAGCTGCTTCCCGAGCCAAGTGTTTATCTGAAATTTTCCGTTCAAGCGCCATAGCTTCAAATTTCACTTCGGCTTCCCTGCCCTTCGGGGAAATCAGCCTTACGAAGTTGATGTGGTTGACGATTGCTCTAGCGGGAAACTTGTAGATCCTCTCTAGATTCCTGGCATTTGGTATGAGCACCCGCATCTCTTTAAGTGAGGGCATATATTCGCCGCATTTTAAAGGAACCCCGATCTCCGCATTCCTTTCGACCAGTAGAACGGATGCGCCTTTTTCCGCTGCGCTTTTAGCAGCCATAGAGCCTGCGGGTCCAGCTCCAACCACAACAATGTCGTACATAAGCGCACCCAAGAAAAGTCTCATAGAAAGAACTTAAAATAGTAACTGGATTAATAAAAAACTCTTTGTGGGCGGTTAGACCCGTGGCTAATCTATCAATCTGGCTTAAAGAACTTAGACTCCCTTTTCTGGTAGTTACGTTATCCGCAGTCTTCATCGGATTAGCGATGGTCTGGGGAACATACCACATTTTCAATTTGTTCTACGCGGTTCTTACAGTGATAGGCGCCTGCTGTCTTCACCTCACGGTGAATGTGCTGAACGATTATTTTGACTATAAGACTGGAATAGACCTTAAGACTATCCCAACACCATTCAGCGGAGGCAGCACACTACTTGTCAAGAAGCTTCTGACTCCTGCTAGCGTTTACAGAGCTGGTTTATCGTTCCTAGCAATCGCTACACTCATAGGCATATATTTCACAATTGTCATAGGATGGCCAATCCTCGTACTGCTAATAGTTGGCGCCTTCTCCGCCTACTTCTATTCCCATAAAATCTCATTCTGGGGAATTGGCGAAATCTTCGTTGGGCTAAACTTCGGTCCTCTAATGGTTTTAGGAACATTTTATGTGCAAACGCGGATCTTAGCCTGGCAACCATTTTATATAGGACTTATACCCGGGCTGCTCACAGCCGCTGTGCTCTATATCAACGAGTTTCCAGACCTATTTGCAGATGTGTCTGGAGGAAGATACCACATCCCAGCCCGGCTCGGAAAGAAGCGAGCGGTAAACGGCTATATTGCTATCATAATCGCTGTCTACGCATTACTCATTCTTGGAGTAGCCTTTCGCCTCATGCCACTCTCATGTCTAATCGGACTAGTCTCACTACCAATCGCAGTGAAAGCCATGAGAATAGCAAAAAAGAACTATAACAAGATAGCCGAACTCATCCCAGCGATGGCTTCCACAATCCTAGTGAACGCTACCACAGGATTTCTCATAGCAACCGCATACATCATCTACGGCGCTTTCGGAATCTGAAGGCCCAATATAAGCAAAATCAAATTCCAGCCACCCTGCTCAACCAGAAAGCCCATCGTACGCCTCATTCTAGAAGAGCCGATTCCGCCAGAAGCCCTAGCAAAGTTCAGCCCTCTAGACTTTCTCAGCCGGGGAAGAATCGACGAAAGAAGAAGGCTCTATTACTTGGTATTACTCGATACCGTGCTAAACGTAAACATAAGCGGCGGAAGAAAAGCTAAACGGGATTGGACACCCCGGGCCATAAGCGAGACCAGCGACAAATACCGCCACACCAAAGACCAAATGTAGGCAGTCAGGCGCCAATTATAACCGTTCAAAACAGAATAAAATACCCGATCGAGAATAAGAAGCCTTTAAACATTTAAATGCTTAATTCGTTTTGTAGGTTTGGACAGAGAGAAGAGGACAGATTGAATAAAAGAAGAGGCACGAAGACAAGTAGATTCGGTGTATCAAAAAGAGAGGGACACGACTCAACGCCTTTTTACAGTAGCAAGCTATATCAAGGTTTAGAAATAGATGAAAAGCTCACCGAAATAGAGAACCTCGTTCCTCCTGAAGTTCTTGATAAAATTCTCTGTCAAGATAGCAAGAAAATGGACAATATTCCAGATTCCAGTGTCCACCTTATGGTTACCTCCCCTCCCTACAACGTAGGGAAAGAATACGATACAGACCTCAGTCTAAACGAGTATTTCGACATGTTGAGGGATGTTTTTGCTGAAACACATCGGGTACTTGTTAATGGTGGAAGAGCATGCGTAAACATAGCTAACGTTGGAAGGAAGCCTTACATTCCATATCATAAGTTCATAATCGATTCGATGATGAAAGTGGGCTTCCTGATGAGGGGAGAGGTCGTTTGGGACAAGGGCGCTGGTGCCGGGGTTTCAACAGCTTGGGGAAGTTGGCGCTCCGCTTCAAACCCAACGCTAAGAGACACCCATGAATACATCCTTGTTTTCTCGAAAGGAAAATTCACGAGGAAGGGTGAAAATAAGGAAAGTACAATTTCAAGAGACGAGTTTCTGGAGTTCACGAAAAGCGTGTGGGTTTTTCCTCCAGAATCAGCCGAGAGAGTTGGGCATCCCGCGCCCTTCCCTGTGGAGCTACCTTACAGGTGTATTCAACTGTACACATTCAGAGGCGAAGTTGTTTTAGATCCATTCTGCGGCGTGGGCACCACAGCAATCGCCGCCATAAAAGCCGGAAGGCACTTCATTTGTTTGGATAACAACTCGGAGTATGTGGAGAAGGCGAGAAGAAGGGTTAAAGAGTACTTAGCTCAAGCGAAAATAGCTGACTTTATAGTAGAATGACTACCCTTCCTTCCAGTAATCGACCCATCTTTTATAGGGATTAAACTCGACTTCAGCCTTTTCCCAATTTATCTCAATTAACTTTGTCTCGGCGTCTTTCATAAGCCTCGATAACGCCTCTTTGCTGTATTCAACGCCTCTGGGATTTGTTCTAGGCTTTGGAAGTTTAATGTATCGTGCTCTCCCAAGTTCCTTGAAAATCTTTTGCTGAACTTTAAAGGGAATATAGAAAAGACCACCTCTCCCTCCCCATTTTATTTGAACGAGTAACACATCGCATTTAGGGGCGTAAGTTTCGCGAAATTCCCGTGCCTTCTCAGCGTCCACTGTCCAAGCTATTTTAACCCCACCCCTTCCCGTAATTGTCTTAATTGAAACTGGCTTTCCAAATAACTTGGCGTCAATTTCTGGCTCTGTTATGGGAATTTCTGTTTCAACATTCTCTTCTCCGAACTTGTAGATTAAAAGCGCAACTAGGATTCTTTCTCTGATAGAACCCACTTCCATTCCAATTTTCCCAGCTCTTGAACTTTCTATTTCAGCGAGCTGAAAGAGGTGGGGTAAACATCTCTTAATTTTGTCAATGAGCTTTTCATCTTCGAAGATCTTCGCTAAGTGGCTCGCCATTTTAATCGTTACTCTCTTACATGATCTGAATCGAAAGAGTTTTATGGTCTTTGCCTTTTTCCTGTAATGTGAGCAGCGGTAATCTGCCTACCAATTCTTCAGCCCATATCTGACACCATCTTGGCGCTAATGGACTGGATAATAGCCGCTCTGATTTCTAGCACAGCACTTTTAAAATTATAGGTAGGAAAGACACATTAGCTCTGCTTTTCAGTGGAAATAAAGGTAAAACAAGTGGACTTCGGCCTTAATAGAGTGAAAAGAAGGGCCCTGCCGGGCCCAAACGCGGGGAACTGAGCTCAATCCATGAGTTTTACCATGAACCATTTAAAAGATTTACTGAAAAGCCGCGGGATATTAACAAAATAATGTTCATCTAAATGCGGAATCTTAACTAAAATATGTTAAAAAACCTGTAAAAAATCAGCTTATTCTCTTTTGCCTGTTTAAGATGCCATAAATTTCTAGAAGTCTAAAACTAACTTCCCCTAGTGGGTTAGGGTAAGCCAAATTCCATGCAGAGGAGACGGGGGAAACTTCGTCAACCGAAACATGGACCGAGCTGTAAAAGTCATACCCTGCCTGGCATTATCTCGGGGAACTGGGCTCGAAACTCCGGGATAAGTCTAACCGGGTGTGGCGTTATAGCAAGGTGAAGGGCACCTGTTGGTGACAGGTAGAGAAACGGAGAAAAACTGGCAGGGACCTTTCAGGTTGGACCCAGATAACCCACGAAGGCAATTTTTTTCCACAATCACATAAACTCTTCTAATCCTTTGTGTTTTTTGACTTCACTCTGAGGGCCTCTAGCTTCCTTTTCTTCTGGGAAAATTATTAGTTTCCCGTAGACGCCGTCATAGCCAGGAATAACTTGAACACGGTTTTCTCTTACACGAATAATTGATTCCGCTATTTTGGGATCGGTAACCTCAGCCAGCTTCTCTTCTGGGACATCTAGCAGGATTGTATACTCGTCTCCGAGTTTGGTTATGAGAGTATTGTAGATTTCCCAGACTTTTCTGCTGGCTATCTGCTCAGCGCCGATAGAAGATGCGATTATTTCGTGGAGGGGAAGAAGATATTTGAAGGGAATCGCCCCGTCTGGTTTAAAGTTGACGGGCCTATCTGCCAGTTCTTCGACCCGTTGTTCAACGCCTTTCGTCAACCTCTTTCGACATACCGGGCAGATGTTTCCAAATTTAATTGCCTCTGCGGGTGACATTGAAATATTGCAATTCCTATGCCCAGTCCAATGGTATTTTCCGTAAGCTGGTTGGGTTTCAATCGTGAACTTGAACCGTTCAGGATCTTTCTTCCTAATCGCATCAATTATTTCGTAGTATGTAGGAGTTTCAACCTCGAATACGTTTGCCTCTCTTCCAAGACGCCACGGCCAAGCGCTATGCGAGTCGCTGTTGGAAACCAAGGCAAATCGATCCAGCGAGCTCAGCCGCCAGTTCATAGGTGGATCGGATGATAAGCCTGTTTCTAGGGCATGGATATGTTTGGTCATCTCTTGGTAGCAGTCCTCAACTCGGTCGAA
Organism: uncultured Candidatus Bathyarchaeia archaeon; assembly: GCA_964410135.1. Taxonomy (GTDB): domain Archaea; phylum Thermoproteota; class Bathyarchaeia; order RBG-16-48-13; family CAYPFQ01; genus CAYPFQ01. Next base: position 551 of record CAYPFQ010000023.1, on the reverse strand, counting down.
GCCGCTGAAGGCCCCAAAAATGCTGAACCATGGAGTCCAGGCATGGGCTGGAAAGACTTCGTTGTCTTTGGATAGTGCCATTACTTCTTCAACGAGCTCTGGAGCTGAGACACTTAGCATAGGACGCCCATCTACTGTAAGATCGCCCCACTTTGAGAGCTTCTCGTTGATTTGGGCTGCGATTTCTAGACTGGGCGTCAGAATTACGTGGTGAACTTTTCTAGACCTGCCTTGGTATTCAAACACCGTGGAAACTTCGGAAGTGATCATGTAGTAAATCGGCGTCTGTGGGTTAGCTGTGGGCGTGTATAAGCCTGTATTTTGGACTGCGGTGAGGACCTCTTTGAGTTCTAAGAACCATTTTGGGTGAGTGAAATCTCCAGTTCCGACGAGATTAAGTCCTTTGAGTTGAGCGTAGTGGCTTATGTTTGGGATGCCCATGTCTTGGCTTGTTGCACGGCTGTATTTTGAGTGGATGTGGAGGTCGGCGATTATTCTCATAACTTCTCATCGATTAATGATAAGTTTTAAGCGTGTAAAACTTACTCAAA
>CAYPFQ010000022.1:0-15029 GCA_964410135.1 uncultured Candidatus Bathyarchaeia archaeon | reverse complement strand
GTATAGGTGGTGCCCACGGCCCATGTGTTAGATGGTTTGGTGATGGTTATTTTAACGACTTGGTTTGGCACTATTGTTTGAGTGAGGGGAGGGGTGGTAGTCGTGGCATTCTCTCCGTCAACATATATCGCAGCTATGATTGCAGTCTCTGCTCCTACGTTACGGATATAGATGTCAGCTGTGGCTCCATAGGGCTTGATGAACTTTACGCTTTCAATTGAGATCAGTGTGGCGGCTCTGGAGGATTGGCTTATGGTGAATGAGATGATGAATGCGTAGACGAGGATTGCGGATGCGACGGCTATGACTATCATCAGCAACACTGCGATGACAGGTGAAACCGCCTTTTTCGATTTGAACAGTTTTCTCATGTGTTATCTCTTCCGACACTCATCTTCTTCTGGTATTTATTATTTATTATACGGTTTTAATATTAGTATTTGAATATAAAGCTTTTTATTAAATTGCCATCTATAAAGACTAGGCTATTCTGATGGCTGTTTCAACCACGATTCCACGCTCAGTTATCCTGAAAGGCAGGAGATGGATACCGTATACTGCTCGCCGCATCTTCCGAATCCTAATCAGCCTTTCAAGCTCCCTAGCTCTTTCCCGTGAGAGAAATTCAAACACACCATCCACAATATGCGTCATAGTTGAAACCGTTTTCGGGTCATGCATGCCCCTTCCCATAAGAATAAAATGCAGCCCTCCCTTCTCTCTCGCTCTTATGGTGAGAAGTTCAATCGTGTCTACAACATCTCTTAGATCAAACATTAGCAGCATATGCGATATAGAGTCGATTGTTGAATAGGCGCCTTCTTCTATCTTTGGAATCAGGTCTGTTCTGAGGATGGTGATCGCTCCAACTCTTGCCGTGGTACGCGTGTGGCGTGGGGTATACGCATCGATAAATGTCCAGCTTCCATCAGCCTTAGCTTTCTCTAAATCCCAGCCGAATAGCCTCATCTCCTCCTCAATATCGGCGGGTGCCCTTTCAGCAGTAAAGTAGATGACTTTCTCACCCTTGGAGGCTTTACTAAATAGAACCTGTTGAGCAAATACATCGATTCCAGAGCCAGGCTCCCCAAGAAGGAGAATTAGGCTTTTCTCAGGGAGTCCCCCGCCGAGTTGCTCATCAAGCCCCTCTATGCCCGTCTTAGTTAACTTTGATGGAGGCATAAAATTCACACATGCCCTTCTATTAATGCTATGACCATCATATAACTAACAGTTATCCTTGTAAAACTTTGCAGTTAAATTATGGTTCAAGGGAGCAATGGGAGTTAGCCTACGAGTGCACGAAGCTTTTTGACGGCTTCCTCAACGTTAGCCGCTTCAACCACCTTAATCTTATAGAGGTCGGCCATTCGTCTACCTGTTTCACCCAATTTGGGAATAACTACTAGAATTGCCTGTGCCGGATGCGTGTCGAAGATTTTGGCGAACAGTGAGATGACTGGCTGTTCATCTACTTCGATCGTAGAAGATGCCACCCCGATGCCTATGAAGCTCTTAGTACCGCCCACTGTTTTAGAGGCAACTATGTCAAATTGGTGAGTTGCACCAGATGTACCTTGCACAAACCCTGGGCTCTCTACGCTAAATCCTGCCTTTCTTAGGGCTTCAGCTATAGGGGTTAGAAGTATTATTCCCCTACGAACCTCAGCTTCAGCTTCTTTGTTTAATATGTAGGAATAAATGTCTGTTAGAATAGCGTCTCTGACCGTGAACCGTGAGCCACAGTTTCCACAATCATGGACAAAAACAGGCTCGTCAAATCGCTTATGACACGAAGCGCACTCAAACCATGAGCCAGGTATCCTATAGTCCACACCTAACTCCTTGAGCTCCAGATCGCATCTCGGGCAGATCAATTTCCCATCCTTTTTAAATTTTTCTTCTGCGTCGATGTGTCCACATGAAATGTGTTCAATTAGCCCCTTCTTATGGATATGTAGTGAACCGCAGACTGGGCACAAATAGTGAAATGTGACCTTCGATACCTTGCAGGATGGGCATAAGACAATTTTGTCGAAAAATTTCTTTTCTAAGATTCTAGCTTTTTCCAGCCTTTCAAGTAAAGCTAGCGCATCCGCTGATGTGCCTTCAATGTCCCTTTCAACTTCAGGGTAACGATAACCAAATACGGGGTCTAAAACAGGGCGTATTTCACCAGACCCCGCTGCTCCGCTGAGAAGCCTATTCAGAAGGATTAGGACCGCATGTTCTCGATAGAGTTTCTCCCTTTCGCTAGCCAAAGTGATCATTGAGCACTCCATATTTTTATTTAAATGGCCCTCTATGTTCCAGCTCAGTAGAATTAAACTATTAAATTATATCAAGCTTTCTGCATATTTACATAATTATGTTAAATTTTGACGTTGGCTAATATTTGGAATCAAACACCCTTCTGAAGATCATTTCTAAAAAATCATTGGAGCATTTGTCCGCTCTCTCAGACAGCTTCCTAATCGCCCGCTCGGTTCCAGAGGAGTATTGAACCGCCTTTTTCGGTCGATTAAAGATGCTATACGATAAGTCAATCATCTCAGCAACTTTTCGTAAAACTCGCTTCCCTAGAACATCACCACGGCCACTGAGCTTGAGGTGCGGCGGGATGCTCATAGCTACCTCAATCACTTTAGCGTCAAGATAGGGTGTCAGAAGTTCAACGCCACTCGCCATGGCAACAGCATCATCCCTCTGTAAGTTAACCTTGTAAATTGTCCGCAAGTCATTCCAAAGGCTTTCCTGCAATCGTGCATACCCTCCACTCCTCAAAATTCTCTGATATCTGGCGTAACCCGCGAAGAGTTCATCTGCACCCTGTCCCGTTAACATCGCATCAACCCCATCCGAATGTGCCATTTCAGCTGCAACATAAAGTGGAAGTCCAACTCCCACCTTCATCACATCCGATTCCTCAATCGCATAGATCACCCTAGGAAGGTAGGCTTCAACATCACTCACACTAAGAATCCTTATACGAAGATCACAATCAAGTTCAGAAGAAGCATCCTCTGCAATTTCAATATCCCAAGATCCCTCCAAACCAACGGTATACAAGACGGCTCTCTTACCCAAATCCGAAACAATCTTTGCAGCGATGGAGCTATCCAATCCTCCTGAAAAGGCTAAGCCAACTTCCTTAATGTTTCTGAGACGAACTTCGAAGGCATCATGTAGGGCATCCTTCAATTTTAACGCCGCATTTTTCATGTCAATTTTTCTTATCTGCGGCTTCTCTAAACTTACAGCCTTTGAAATCAAATATCCTCTCCTAGTAAGTCGTGCTATATGGCCAGGTGGCAATGGTTCAACATCCATTATGCCGATTCTCCAGAGAGCCTTCCTCTCCGACGCGAATGCAACAAACTCGGCATCTTCACCCAAGTAAAGCGGCTTTACTCCCACAGGATCCCGTGCAACGACAATTTCATCCCGCCTCAAAACTGCAAACGCGTAAACCCCATGCAACTTGCTTAAAGTTGCCTTAACCGCCTCAGTCAAAAGTTTGGATCCGCATTCCTCAACTAGGTGCGCGATGGTTTCAGCATCTGAATCCGTCCTAAAATGATGGTGCGCTAGTTTTTCCTTAAGTGCTTCATTGTTATAGATGGCGCCATCACAAATGATGCTAATTTTTTCTGAGCAGTCCGGAAATGATCGATGAAGAATCTTGTCTTTTCCAATTGATATTGCTGCGCAAAGAGTCCTATGCTTCATAGTTTGTAACATTTGGGATGTCTTTTCAGAAACATCTTGACCAGACTTGCTGATAACGCCCGCTATCGCGCCCAAGCCGAAACTACCATGTTCTACTCTTCTTTAATTTCCTTCCACCAAGCCTGCGCTGTATCCCTTTTCTCCAGCCATTTCTGAACGAATGGAAAATCCCTCTCGTATATGTGAGCATTTGACGCGAACACTGTCATCGTCCCAGTTTGAACGTTAAGGCTTTGAGCGATCTCCTCCTGCATCAGCTGAAGGGCTCCTAGGTTAGCGTTAGCCGCCTTGTAAGCGTCCCAGCTTCTGAAGAAGGCTGTGAGATGGGTTTTCTTAAATTCAGGCGGCTCTAGCCAGAGATGAATCTCCCGCATGCAAGGAGGCTCCGGGTTTTCGATGTCCCAAGGTCTAGCTATGACAAGTACGCAACGCCGTGTTCTGGGCGACTCTTTGAGCTTTGCCAGCGCCTTCTCAAATTGATTGTATTGGATTGTGGTTCCCATAAATTCAACGGTTCGAAGTCTTTCACCGTAGGTATACGATTCATCCTTCTCCTTCACATCGGTAAGGACTTTTGTATAGGCGTAGGTAGTAATGAATTCCTCTGTTGTGGGCGCATCGGGGTGTGTTAGAGGTCTGATTTCAGGCCGTGTTATTTGGAGGGTTACATCTAGGAGTGCCTTAGTCGTCTCGTTGTGAGGTTCCTCTCTGAGCCAATTAACCCCCTCTGTCCATATCATTCGATTAAGTTCAAAATAGGCATCGGGGATAGTGAATGCCTTCAGGACTCTGGGCTCGCCTTTTTCCATTTGAGTCGTTTCCCACCAAGGTCGCCGCATTGATTCATTAAATGTGGCTATATGAGAAAAGATTTTAGGAAATTATTTAATTTGGCTCCCTAAAATATAGAAATATATGATTCTGGGGCATGCTCATGACTCCCTTTGCTTCATTCTCAGCCAATATTAAAGCAGAAATAGGTCCTAATGTCGCCGAGAATGAACTTGAGGTTAAGGGAAACTTTACCCTGGCAGAAGGAAGTAGTATAAATCCCTTAAATGAGCCCGTTGTCATTAAAATAGGCGGTTTTGAAATAACTATTCCAGCCGGTTCTTTCAAATGGTTTGAGCATCCGAAAAACCCTGAGAAAAATGATTTTAGATTTGAAGGAACAATCGAGGGAGTGTCAGTAGAAATGAAGATTAAGCCGTTAGGAAGCGGCAACTATGAGTTTAAGTTTGAAGCTGAGGAACTCAATCTTAGCTGGATAACTGACTCAGTAACGGCAAGGCTAACCATTGGGGATGATTTTGGAGAAATTGAGGTTACGCCGGAGATAGAGCATTAGAAAACTTGGGGATTAGATCCGCCTTACAATACAAATATAAAAAAAGAGTTTGCGAGGATCTCCACTATTTCAAGATCTCATTTTCCATCGAAGAATTCGCTCATTTTCTTTATGCCCTGTTCAATTCGGTTAACAGGCTCAGATACGAATGTCATCCGGATGTGCCGTTTTCCATTTGTGCCAAAGTATGAGCCTGGAATGACAACGACCTCTTTCTCTCGTACAAGTTCATCCGACAGTTGTTCGTCGCTCATACCCATCGGAGTAAGGTAAGCTTTCATGTCTACAAAATAGTAAAATGCTCCGCTTGGTTTCACGGTTTTCGCCCTCGGAAGATATTTCTCGATATATTTGCCCATGGCGTCCCTACGTTCCAGATATGTCGGGATGACCGTGTTTTTCAAGTAACGGTCCTTCGTGTCCCCAGATAGAAACCTGATCACTGCCAGTTGGCTGATCGTGTTTGGCGCTAGGCTGGTGTATTGCTTGAACTTTTCCATGGCGTCGATTACTTCGGCAGGTCCATAGGCGTAACCAAGCCTGAGACCTGGGAGTGAGGCCTCCTTTGAAAACGTATAGAGGGTTATAGTGCGCTCCTCAGCCTCAGGGAATTTACTTATCCAGACATGCTCCCCTTCATAGAGGATGTGCCTGTACGTGTCATCAGATATAATCCAGAAATCATTGTCCGCGGCTAATTCCGCAATTGCTCTTGCCTTATCCTTCTGTATTACTCTTCCCGTAGGGTTATCAGGTGATAGAAGTATAACTGCCCTAGTTTCCTTTGATATCATTTCCTCAAATTTTTCGATATCTGGTTGAAATCCTCCCTCAACACTAACTGGCAGACGGGTGACGTTTCCATCAAGCAGTTTAATGGGCTCTGCAAAGCCTAGATATGTTGGATCCGTTAGGATCACACTGTCTCCAGGTTCTAAGACAGCCATTAATGCTAGGAGAATCCCCTCCGTCGCTCCATCAGTGAGGGTGATCTCTTCTCTTGGATTAACATCGACCCCACCATACTTCTTCAGATCTTGGCTGATCAACTCCAGAAGCTCAAGTCGTCCTCTTGTTCCAGTATATGCAGCTGATCCGCGGGGATCTTTGTGCAACTGGGTAGTTATCGTCTCAACAACTTCTTCTGGTGGAGGCAAACTTGGAGCTCCACCACCAAAAGAAACGATCTCGCTTCTTTTCGCCGCTTCATCGAGTAAAGCGGTTATTTTGCGGATCGGCGACTTTTCAACAAGTCTAATTTTTCCTGATAAACTTGGCAACACGGGTCACCATGAGATATCTAGCCAGCAAATTTTGGTCTCATCGAAACCAAGCGTGGCAAGGTCAATGGGAGGCGAGCCCTCTCTCCGATCTGTTTATCTAACTTAGCAACCAACTTGGCAACAGTCATCTTCTTTTGATCGCCACCCCTAATCCTGACGGTAATCGCCCTTTCTTTCTCTTCCTTTTCTCCCACAACTACAATATAAGCAATCCACTCCATCTCTGCATCTCTGACTTTCTTCGCAATTGTAATCTCACGATCGTCAAGATCTACACGTACATGTGCACGCCCTATCTCTTCAGCCACTTGCTCTGCATATTCCAGTTGACCGGATGAAACTGGTATCACGCGTACTTGGATAGGGGTGAGCCAAACCGGTAGCATTGGGGGTTTGCCCTGTTTCTTCATCTTGGCCGCTTGCTCGAGGATGGCGTAGATCCAGCGCTCAATTGAGCCCATTGAGCTGTGAACAATGATGCAGCCCTTCTTCTTTCCATTCGCATCCACGTAGAATATGCCATATCGCTCAGAATCTTCAATGTCGAGTTGCACTGTACAGAGCTGAGCATTCTCGCCGGCAGCGTCTATCGTCTGATACTCGTGCTTGACAATCCAGTAGTGGCGCATTTCTGGCAAAAGCTCAATTAGAGCTGGTTTCTCAACAATTTTCAGCAACTCTACAAACCACTTCTTGTTATCCTCATAGAATTCTTTAACAACCCTGAAAGCCACGACATAGTCGATCTCCATTGAATTTGCAATTTTCGTATAATATTTGAACAGTTCCTTATATTCGTTCATGCCCTGTTCAAGGTCTTTACAGAAACAGTGTATGTCTGGCATAGTAAATGCCCTCATTCTTCTTAGTCCCACGCACTCCCCGCTCTGCTCCAGCCTGTAAGAAGTTGAAAGCTCGTAGATTCGAAGCGGAAGTTGTTTGTAGCTCATCGCTGCATCTTTCATCATCCTGAAAAGCCCAAAATCTCCAGCAAAACGAAGGGTGAACTCCTTTTCATCAATACTAAAGCGGTAGTCTTTCTCCACAAAACGTGCGACCTGGCCTGCGATATCAGGTTGATCCATACGGTAGATGGAAGGAGTCTCTATTTTCATGCAATGTAACTCTTTCACAGCCTGCTCTGTAGCAAACTCCTCAAGTATGCTCTTAATCAACGCGCCCTTCGGGTAAAATCTAAAATGCCCAATGTCAGACGCTGGCTCATAGTCTACTAACTCAAGCCTACGCATTAAATCGACATGCGCTGGAGGCTTATGCAATACTCTTCCAACTTCTTCACTTATTATGAACTGTTTAAGTAGAGGATGCTTCTGTAGCGCCTCAGTTGCGTCGACATTGCTTAAATCTAGTATGTGCTCCTTTCCATCTGGTTCTAGGATTATGAATTCGCTTGGCTTCTCTTTTGGTTTAGCTACGGGCTTTGCTTCAGCTTCAGGTGTGATTGTGCGTGAAAGTTCGGATAATGGATGACCTTTACATTTTATGTTAAAACTCTTGTACCAACCAAAAGGGCTCCGTTTGACCATATATCCACGCTCACTGAGAAGTCCCTCCATCTTCTTCAATGCTGAAATCGCGGTGGTGCGTGGAGCGAGATCATGGGATAGGTGGGCATAGGGATAAATCATAATATTTCTCGTCTTTACGGTATTTGCCAGTTCCTCTATAGAATCAGAGGCTTTCTTGGCTACCAGGTCAACATTTTTCTCATCGATTTTCTCGACTGTGCAAAATGCGACTACCGCCTCATCCATGTGACCTTTTTTTGCCTCTTCAGCGATTTCCTCCGGTTCCTTAACGGCTTTCTGCTTCACCTCATACTCAAAATGGTCTGCATGAATTAGTAAGATTCTCATGAAGGCTCCTCTATCCCATCTGTCTCCATTTTTCTAACATCTTAGCCTTCTTAGTCCTCTTTTTAAACTCTTTATAGTGCTCTTCACAGAGGTAGGCTCTTCTCGCTTCTCTAAGCTGTAATCCAGATGGTCCTACTTTCTCGACGGAGAGTGAGCGAATAGCTACCCTTCGGCAGCCCACAACACTGCAGCCGACTCCCTTCTCGATTTTGCCCAAAGTTTATCTATTCCTCGCAAGAAGACCCCTGCGTAAGCGTGGGGATGAATTGCGTAAATACTTTCATCCATCTCTCAAATTAAATAACCTGTCTATCTATGTGAAGTTTAAGGTCTGTGCCCGATGAAAGTCCAGAAGACCATCGAAGAAAGGGTACACATCAGGGGTCTTAAGGCGGGAGTTCCAGAGTTACTGAAGCTCAAAAGGGGATGCGGATAGAAGCAACAAGAGTGTTGATAGACAAAGTTGATTCTTCAGAAAACTGTTAAGGCTAAACTATTCTCGTTAACGAGAGTCAAAGAGGCTAAAATCAAGAGTGAATATTGGAATTTTCAGAAGGCTTTGAAGGGCGAAGATGCTCCATTGTATTCCGCTACAAAACAGCAAGCTCAGAGGAACAGGAAAAGATGGAATGGAACGGGTGAATTTCCACTAATTATTCGTAGAGACTGTTTCAAAGTTAAAGATGTAAACCTGAAACTTTCTAAGTGGTGGGCGAAGATTCCTGTTTATGGCGGAAGTATTTGGTGTCCAATACAATTTCCATATGTCCAAGAACCTCTATTGAAAACCGATATTCGAGAAACAAAACTTGTCAGGCGAGAACATGAATGGTTCTTGCGTATCACAGTTCAACAAAGTATTGAATTGAACATTCCTTCAGCTTCTGTTTTGGCTGTGGATTTCGGGGAACGCCACATCGCAACTTCCGTGGAGTATGCGAACGGCAAGTTTCAGAACCCCAAATTCTACGGGACAGAAGTCAGAGGGATACGCAGGCATTATGCATGGTTGCGAAAGCGGTTAGGCAACAAAAAAGCATTGAAAACCATCAAGAAAATCGGGAGAAAAGAAAACCGTCAAGTCAACGCTGTCCTACATAGCATTTCAAGAGCCATTGTTAACAGAGCAAAAGAACTTAACGCCATAATTCTGCTCGGAAGCCCAAATGGAAAATCAATGCGGAACGACGCTAAAGGTAAAAGATTTAGGCGCATCGTCTATTCAATGCCATACTATCGCCTAACACAGTTCATTGAATACAAGGCTCTTCAAGAAGGCATAACTGTTGTCCAAGCTAACGAAGAATACACAAGTAAGACATGTAGCAAATGCGGAGAAATAGCGAAAAGACCGAGGCAAGACCTAATCGTCTGTCCGCATGGGCATACACTTAACGCAGACATTAATGCCTGCCATAACTTGATCAAGAGGTTTATCGACCATTGGTTGATAGACGGGGCTGTTCTGACACCGCCCAAAACTTCTCCTATGGACAGCCTGAGTCCAATAATGAGAGAAGAATCTCACGATTTCAATCGTGCGGAGTGTCAATAAAAAGGTTGGCTTAAATGCCGAATTCTATTGCGCCCGAAAAACCTGGAATCTACACATTAATAATTCATCTACCAATCCCCGTGAAGACCCGTGTTGGAAAACTAGGCTTGAAGACTTTTCCCGCTGGCTATTACACCTACACAGGCTCGGCTTTGGGTAAAGGGGCGCTCAGTCTTAAAGAAAGATTGAGAAGACATTTTGGATCCAAAAGGAACCCCTACTGGCACATAGACTTCCTTTTAAACTCAAAACCAGTCAAAATTATATGCACCGTAATCTCAGAAACAGCTCTCCCAAGAGAATGCCAAGTTTCAACTGTTCTCCAGAATCATCAGGATGCTCTTACTGTGGTCAAAGGCTTTGGCTCTAAAGATTGCAATGTAAACTGTGAATCACATTTACATTTTTTCCCAAATCTAAACTCCAGCGAAGTAATCAAGCTGGCTATGGAAGCACATAAAAAAGCAGGGCTTTCACCTTCAGCCATAAGTCCTTGACCCCAAGAGCTTTCCAAGGGCATAGTACCGCTTCATTCCATAGAACACTGGTCTCGTTTTTGGCTTCAATTTCTCGGGCGAGGCTTTCGCCAGATCCTCATCCACAGTGATCGCTACAACCCTTCCAATAACTATGTCATGGTCCCCTGTTTCCTTCGTCCAATCTAACTTGCATTCAAATCTTATTTTGCATTCTTTTACGCTTGGAGCCTTAACTTTCAAGGAGGGCATCTGCGTTAACCCAACCTTCTTGAATTTGTCAATTTCAGGTGGGCATGACCAAGCAGCCTTGTTAATCTTATCCACCAGCTTATCAGTTGGAACATTTACGACAAACTCGCCAGTACTGAGAATATTAGCATAGGTCTTACGGGTTTTTACTATCCCAAGAGCCACAATAGGAGGATCAAAACTTATCATCATATCCATTCCGTAGGGAGCAACGTCCGGGACTCCTGTTTTGCTCAACGTCGAAACTAATACCACTGGAAACGGAGGCCAAAAATCGTATAACCTATCAAGCGAAACCTCAACTGACTTCAAAGTACATGCCCTATGAATGTTTTAAGATGAAACCTTAAAATGATTTTAGCTGAATCATTAGCTCTGTGAAGGGTGGAGGGCGGCTGTCCTGCTCAGCAGAGTGAAGGAAAAATTTCAAGCGGTATTCGCTGCGGCAGCATCTGTTGCTCATAGTTTGGGTCTAACTCCTAATGTCATGAGTATTCTGGGATTTGGGTTCGCCGTCTTTTCAGCCATTTTATATTATTCTCGTTTTCTCCAATTGGCAGGAATTTTTCTTCTCATCTCAGGTTTCTGTGATGCTCTTGATGGAACAATCGCAAAAATGTACGGGCAGATGACTAAATTCGGGGCATTCTTTGACTCAACACTTGACAGGCTATCTGAAGCCATGGTCTTCTCCAGTCTAATCCTCGCTAATCCGCCGCTATCAGATCCGATCTGGGGATTGACCGCGCTTGTGACATCAATCCTTGTGAGCTATACACGCGCAAGAGGGGAATCCATAGGGGTCTCGATGGTTGCTGTTGGAATAGCAGAAAGAGCTGAGCGAATACTGATACTCGCTATTGCCACGTTTTTGAACTATGTTTGGCTAGGGGTAATCCTCGTGGCACTACTGTCCATTGTTACAATCATACAGCGCATAGTCCACGTATATCGAAAAACCTAGCCGATTTTTTTGATGGTTTCCTCTAGAAACTTTCTGCCCTGATTAAGAGTTTTTATGCCCTTCTCAGTGATCTCATAATATATCCGATCAGGTCGTCCAAAAACCGCCACAGATTTTCCAACGCGGATTAGATTCTCCATCCGCATTTTGTGAAGAATCACGTAGACAGTTACAGTAGCCGGAGTTATATGAAACCGTTCCTTCAAAGCCTTCTTGATCTCATAGGCATACATCGACTTCTCACTAAGCATCTTGAGGATATACAACCACAGGTTTTCCTTGGTCAATTTTCTTATTAGGCGTTCATAAGCCAACTAAAGTCCTCCGGGTTTCGCTTGAAGTTTTAAACTAAAGGTTGAACGCTGTATTAAATAGGTTTTAGGTTGGAAACTAGAAAGTCGTTTTCCGAAGCTCTCTCGATCTAACCTTTACAACCCTACATGCCACGGCACATGAAACGCAATAGTATTTGATAACCCTCTGTCCAGGTATGTAAGCTCCTTTTGCTCTCAACTCTCTCGCCAATGTAGGTTCCACCAGCGAAACCCATCGTGTGAGCTTCTTGGCTTTATCCCTTGGAACCAGAGCGCCGCACATACTGCATTGAACAAGCATGCCCCTGCCTTTTCCACCCTTACCTCTGCCTCTCGATCTACGTTTCTTCGGCATCCGAATTTCACCTTCTGCTCAAATAGGTTGCAGAATAATAACTGTGGAAGCCTTTCATAGCCTTTTTGCTAGATTATAAAAAAGAGTTCTCCAACACCAAAAGTGGTCAAACAATGTTCGATATGGCTGTAATTGGGCATTTCACCATAGATCAAATCATAGTGAGAGACATAAGGCCTAAAACGATGCTAGGCGGCTCTTCTACATATGTATCGTTAGCTGCCAAACGGATGGGCGCGAAGGTGGCTGTGGTATCAAAGGTTGGAAACGATTTTCCAGACGAATATCTCGTATGGCTAAGTCGGAACGGCATAAACCTCGCAGCACTATCTCGCGTCGATAAGCCTACAACCCGTTTTATCCTAAAGTATGAAAATGAGGCACGTACACTTCAGCTGAAAAGCAGGTGCGCTCCCATCCTGCCGAGCGATATTCCTTCTAGCCTAAAATCCAAGTGTATTCACATAGGATCCGTAGCTGGAGAAATCTCAGACGATACGGTTCATGCCGTAGCTGAGAAAGCGTCGTTAATCTCGCTTGACCCGCAGGGTTTCATAAGACGCTTCGACAGAGAGGGCTACGCTGAGAATAAAGCACGGCTAAGCAGAGAAATGCTCAAGCACATTAATGTTCTAAAGTCCTCTGAAGAAGAGCTGAAAGCGGCTATGGGCATTGACGATGCTTGGAAAGCCGCTGAAACAGCCGCTCAATATGGACCTGATATAGTAATTATGACGAAAGGCGCTAGAGGAGCACTTATGCTATGTGAGAGTGTGCATTACGAAGTTCCTGCATGCAAGCCAAACCTATTCGTAGACCCTACTGGAGCTGGAGACGCTTTTATCGGCGCATTTATGGCAGAATATGTTCAGGGGGAAGATCCACTCTTATGCGCAGCCATAGGCTCAGCAGCCTCCTCATTCATTGTAGAAGGAATAGGGCCTTCATCCTTCGGATCTAGGGATGAAGTCTTAATTAGGGCCAGACAAGCATTCGAGCAGATCAAGAAACTTTAGGATGCGATAAAAATGGCGTCTGTAGAAAAATTGAAAGTGAAGGATAGCGAGGTAATTGGGGTAAAGATCGATCTTCCCGAGTCTCCTCCTCTATTGCTAGTCGTTGGGAGAAAAGGATTCGTGATGTGCGGCTTTCTGAACATCGAAGCGGCTGAGAAGGTTGGCGTTGCTGCTGCTATGGTGAGTGGAGTAAAAGAATTTTCAGATGTGCTCAAGGCAGAGGTTAAGGCTGCTACTTCAAAGGCACAGCAACTCGGCATTAGACTAGGCATGAGAGGAGAAGAGGCAGTAGTGCTTATTGCCTAATACGCCTTCGCCAAATAAACCACGCGTTTCGCCTTTCCACCGCACCATATGCATGGGCCGTCTGGCTCTTCTTCTATATCGATCCTTTTGCCCCTTACTTCAAATCCGCCAGTTTCAGATTTGAGGTAGTCAGCGCATTCTCTACTTCCGCAATAGTTTACCCGAATTATGCCGCCTTTTTCCTTTGTGAGCTTAATTAGCTCCTGTTTGGTTTTTGCCTTGAACATGTTTTCTTTTAAGAATTTTTCAGCTCTCCCCCTCAGGTATTTTAACATCTTCTCTTCGAGTTCGAGCACATGTTCAACTACATCGGCTTCCTTCACTGCTAATCGTTCTCGAGTGTCTCTCCTGAATATCGTGGCAACCTTCTTTTCCAAGTCTTTCGGTCCGATTTCTATGCGGACTGGTACGCCTAGGAGTTCCCACTTGTAGAATTTTTCTCCAGGCCGTGCATCCGAGTCATCAAGCCTAACGCGAAGCCCAGCCTTTTCCAACTTCTCTCTCAACTCATTACATTTGGCGAGGATCTTCTTGGTAGAATCTCCCATTGGAATAGGGACAATTACTACCTCCACGGGAGCGCTTTCAAACGGCAAAACTAGGCCGTAGTCATCGCCATGAACGCATATCACAGCGGCTGCGATTCTTGAGATGCCTGGTCCATAGCATGTCTGGTACGCGTATTTTGAGGCGCCTTTCTCGTCGAGGTATTTTATGTTAAAGGGTTTAGAGAAGTTTGTGCCTAGATAGTGGGTTGTGCCGCATTGAACCATCCTTTTATCTGGGAATAAAACCTCAAAGGCGTAGGTTTCAACCGCCCCTGGAAACTTGTCGAAGTCTTCTCTCTGCAAGTGTAGAAACGGTAGCCCCAGTTCTTCGTAAAGGACTTTGGCTGCAATTTTTGCGTCTTCTCGCACTTGTTGCAGTGCGTCATGTTCTGTCCTATGTGCGTCATGTGCTTCTATCCAGAGGAACTCCCTCCCCCTTAGCAAGGGCTTAGTTGCCTTTGTCTCATACCTGTAGACCGTGCAGCTCTGATACAGTTTCAGAGGCAAATCCTTGTAACTTCTTATCCAAAGGCTGTACATGGGGTACATGGCGGTTTCAGATGTTGGGCGTAGCAACACTGGTTCTTCGAGTTCACGCTCCCCTGCCTTAGTTACCCAGAACACTTCACTTCCAAAACCCTTGATATGCTCCTCCTCTGTCTTGAAGGCGTTTCTCGGAATTACAACTGGAAACAGGCAGGGCTCGTGGCCAGTTGCCTGAAGCTCCCGTTCATACACCTCATAAATCCTATTAATTATACGCATGGCTACTGGCCTATAGACGACAAATCCCTTCACTCCATACCTCAAATCAACTAAATTCGCTCTGTCTACGATTTCATTGTACCATTCGCCGAAATTCTTGTATTTGTCAGGGAAACTCTTCTCTACAGCCAACAGCAAACACGCTCTGAATGGTTTTAGTTCATTTTAACTCTGATAAATCTGTTATTAAAACCAAATTTATGTTAGTCCTAGGATCCCTTTGGGAACGTGAGGGATTCAA
>CAYPFQ010000021.1:0-15146 GCA_964410135.1 uncultured Candidatus Bathyarchaeia archaeon | reverse complement strand
TTGCATGGACGGCTTCATTTTGACCCATGTCTACGAACCAGTGGAAATACCGCCTCTAGAGGAGGTCAGACGTTTTCTACCGCCCTTCAATCCTAAAAACAAATTGATTCCAGAATGTCCTCTGAGCTTTGGCATGTTTGCGGACCCATCCTTCTATACGGAATTCAAGTACCTGCAGCATACTGCTTTTATGGAGGCTAAGAAAACCATCAAGAAAGTTGCATCGGAGTTCTGCAAATCCTTCGGGAGGGATAACTACGGCGACCTAATTCAGGAATATAGGACGAAGGACGCTGAGGTAGTCCTCGTGTCAATGGGCTCCCTTATTGGCACTCTCAAGGATGCTGTCGATGATCTTCGAGAGAAAGGGATCAAGGTAGGCGTTTTGAAAGTAAGATCCTTCAGGCCCTTCCCCTCTGAAGAGATATACAACTCCATAAAGGAGGCTAAAGCAATAGCAGTGATCGAAAAAGACATTTCACTGGGGCTCGGAGGGGCCCTCCTCTTAGAGATCAGGAGTGAACTCTACAGTAAGCCAAAGAAACCCATCACCCTTGGCTTCATCGCAGGTCTCGGCGGTAGAGACATTCCGAAGCCTAGCATCAACAGGGTCGTTGAGAAAGCATTTGCAGCGGCTGAAGGGAGGAAGGCGAAGGAGGAAGTTGAATTCTTGGATCTGAGGAAAGAGATGATCTAAGATGACTATGAAACCTTCACTCAAGATAGAGAAATCAAAGCTTAGGCTTCCGGAAACTGAGTTGTTTGGACCAGGATCCAGGGCCTGCGCCGGCTGCGGCGAACTACTAGCAGTACGTCACGCGCTGAAGGCTACGGGAAGTAACTCCATCGTTGTCAGTGCAACCGGGTGTATGGAGGTAATCTCTTCGCCCTATCCTGAGAGCGCTTGGAAAACACCTTGGATACACTCCTTGTTCGAAAATGCTGCTGCTGTAGCATCAGGAGTTGAAAGCGCCTTGAAGGCTCTTGGCAAATCGGGGATCAGAGTCGTGGTTATGGGAGGAGACGGAGCCTTAGCAGATATAGGCTTCGGCGCCGTTTCCGGCGCCCTCGACAGGAGGCAGAGCCTGACCTACATTTTGACAGACAACGAGGCCTATATGAACACCGGCATACAGAGCAGCGGGACGACTCCCTACGGTGCTTGGACAACCACAACCCCCGCAGGAGCCGTCAAGAAAGGCAAGGAGACGCCGAAAAAGGACCTAGTAAGGATAATGTTGGGTCATGGGGTCCAATACATAGCAACAGCTTCCATAGCCTACCCCATTGACCTCGTTAACAAGGTAAAGAAAGCCGTGAGCGTCGATGGACCCAGCTTCGTGCACATAAGCTGCCCTTGTCCCATAGGATGGCACTTTCCCCCCGAGAAGACCGTAGAAATCGCGAGGCTTGCCGTCGATACAGGCATGTGGATCATTTATGAGGTAGAAAGGGGGATATTGAGGATCACTTACAAACCGGATAGACTTAAGCCTGTCAGGGACTATCTCGTTCTACAAGGTAGGTTCGAACATTTGAGCGATGCAGACATTGAGAAAATCCAGAGCGATTGCACAAAGTCCTACGAGAACCTAGTGAATCGTGATGGGAAATCTCTGATTTAGTTCTACCTCCAACTTGGGAAAGCGTATTTGTATTATGATCGGTAAATATCTTAGATGGCATCAGCTCTAGACATCATGAGTTATCCTCAGTCGTTCCAGAACACGCCGCTCCTAAATTAACAAGTGCTGGGGCTCTTCCCCTGAGGGACTGGTCAGGAACGCTGGCATCCAAAAAGCTTGAAGAAACAGCGCAATACGTAGCCTGAGTTTAACCGCCTATATGCCAAAATTATTAATACCGCATCTAGGGAAAACTCATAGCTAGATGAGCATCAGAATGAAGACTCTTCGCGTGTCAATGCTCTTTTTGGCTTTAGTCTTTGGATGCTTGACAGTGACGGCCACGCCGATTAATGTCTTGGCTCAGCAACCATACTGGAGCGAGCCCCACCTCTTCGTCATAACTCCACCAAGCGGATGGACAATCAATGAGAAGGCTGCCAATGTCACCGTCCAATTTGAAGCCCGAGTTGCGAACGTATCGGTCGCTGTAGTCAAGGTTATCGTGGGTACGGTAGTAGGATTCACTGTGGCAGATATGATATCCAATCTCAAGAAAGTCTCTTCAGTAAGGCTTCGAGAATTCAATTTGCTCTCTGAACGCCCTGTTAAAGTTGCGGGTGTCGAGGGCTATGAGATTGTTTGCACGTTCAAGCAAGACGATACCACCTTCAAGGAAAAGCTGGTGGTCCTCCGCAGGGATGGTTATAAATTCTATCTGCTCGACTATCTGGCATTCGAAGTGGGGTATGAGAGGTATCTAACCGACGCTGACAGGAGTATAGGCTCCTTTAGGTTTACTGAGAGGCTAACGTTGGACGCTGAGCCGAGGGTCGCCTCTGTAACCGTAAACCAGACGACGTACTCGGCTAAAGACCTGCCTAAGGCAATATTCTTTGTCGCGGGAAGCGAAGTCTCTTTTTCTGTAACCTCACCTGCTCCAGAGAGCGGTTTGATGGGCACTCTAGGCGCAAGAGTCATCTTCGACCGTTGGAGTGGAGACTTATCAGCTTCTACGCAGACCGCGACAATCAAGATGGATGGCCCAAAGACGGTGACGGCGATTTGGAAGACGGATTATACATCGGCTTACATCACCCTGGGAGTAATAGTGCTCGTAGTCGTTCTAGTCATAGTGGGCGGCGTGGTAGTGGTGAGGAGGAAGGCGGCTCCCCCTCCGAGGAGGGCAATACGACGCCACCGCCAAGGACAAAAATCCAGATAGATTTGATTTAGTCTCCTCTATTCGAAAAACTCTGAACTCCACTCATCCACTCTTCAGTTTTTCAAATCAATTCCTTTAAAAAAGTCTCATGGCTGATGTTGGTACTATGGTTGAAGCCATGCTACTAGAAATGAGTGCAAGAATTATAGCTATTCTTTAGCCAAAAAGAGCTCAAAATGAGCTTATTTCATGCTGCTAGTACGACACGTTATGGGTTCGGTTCCGGGAGGCCTTTAAAATTATACCCCATCATAAAACTGGTTAGCGATCCAACTCATGGTCACAAATTTTCCGCCAACCTTCTTCACATAATTAATTAAACTCTCTAGTTGCTCTATCGATCTCTCACCACAATTGAATCGTATATGAAAAGGAATGGAGGCTGCGCTTGGCAGTTTAACGAGCTCCCATGGATGCACAACGCATACAACTGGTTGATTTCTTCTCCAAACCGCGTGAAAGCCAAGCTGGCAGATGCGCTGTCCGAAATTTTTACGGAACCACCACCATCCTACAGGGACTCGAAGAATGGGAGTTACTGATATTGGTATTTCAAGCAAAGGCTTTGCTATGTCTGATTGCCCAGTCTCTCCCCATACAAATGGCATATACGGTGCTCTTAATCGATTGTATCTGCCTGGTACGTAGGTTGCTAGAATTGAACTGTCATAAAAATAATTTAACGTTTTAAGAGCCCTTATGGTGGCCTCATCTATTCTGAGGGTTGGCGCTCTGAACCCAATCGGAGTGCTTCCAGCTTTTTTCTCGATTATTTTTCCAGCTTCTCTTAGACTGGTCAATTGTTCCACATACGTCTGATTTTTTAGTGGAGAATGTCTAAGTCCATGATTCGCTGTTTCATGTCCTAGTTCGACTATCTTCTTCATAATCTCAGGCTTCCTTGAGGCGAAAAAAGCTGTTACAAAGAATGTGACCTTTATGCTCTCCTGCTCTAAGATTTCAAGCAATCGGTAAGTACCCTGCTCAGAAATCCCAATGGAGTATTTCTCAGATAATGGTTCTCCACCAAATTCTTGAGGTACAGTCCACTCTTCTAAATCTACGGTAAGCGCGATAGTCTTTCTCTCTGGTCGAACCATAGAGCAATCATCTTTCCTAAGAAAATCAACGCTACCTTAACAGTATTTACCTTAGATCTTCCATGTTTTCGCTTCCGCAAAGTTACCGGGGTCTCGGTAATGGTGAACCCAGCTACCTTTGCTTTAACAAGAAACTCGAGGTCAAAATCAAAGCCGTTTGCCTTAACATCAAGATTTTCCGTCACATTTTTTCCAATCGCTTTAAACCCTTCATTTGGCGTGGTCAAGTTGAATTTAAACAAGTGGTTAAATATCCAGCTATTCACCCGGGAAAGCGTCTTTCGATAGAGGCTATAATTGTCGTCCCTTCTTGCGGCTACAACTATATCCGCCTCATTTTTCAGGATGGGTTGAATCAGTCCCTCAATTTGGAATGGAGAATGCTGTAGGTCCCCATCCATCGTTACAACCACGTCGCCTCTAGCACTTTTAATCCCTGTTTTTATTGCTATGCCTTTTCCTCTATGCCCGTTTAGAGACACTGCGTTTATAATTGGAAATTCAGTCGAACATTTTGTTATTTTCTCCATCGTATCGTCATTGCTTCCATCATCAACAAAGAATATTTCATGGATCTTGAAACCATTGTCATTCATAGTGAATTGTTTGAGCTCGCTGACGAGAGGCACAATATTTTCGTCTTCATCTCTCACAGGAATGACTATTGACACGCCCAATGATTGCATTGGTCAACATTCCATGGGAGTTAAGAATTTTTGGGATTCACAAATTTATCTTTTGCCATTAGTCGACCTGTCACGCCATAGATTCCTGAGATGCTTATTAAACGATTTATTAGCCAAATTTTCAATTCAAATAGAGGCTGGAATAAAATTCAGAGGGGCGGAAATAGTTGACCTGCTGGAGACTGCAACGGCCCGAAGAATATTTTGATAAAATCGCTGCCAAATACGCCGAAATTACTTCTAGGGGCATCCTTGGGGCTATGAGAAAAAAGGAAAGGGAATGTGTCATGCAAATGCTTTCTCCTCAGCCTAGAGAGACCGTACTGGATGCTGGGTGCGGCGCTGGGTTTTACTCGTCTTCTATTAAAGAATGTGGTGCTGAGGTTCTTGGCGTGGATATTTCCCCCAAAATGGTGGAAGCAGCGATAAAAAGTGGGATTAAGGCTGAAGTACGCGATCTAAAAACCTTAAACTTGGGAAGAAAGTTTAACAAGATAGTCTGTGCCGGGGTTCTAGAATTCTGTGAGGAGCCACAAAGAGTTATTGAAAATCTAAAAAATCATCTCAATGAACATGGATTTATCGTGTTTTTGATTCCCAGCCTCTCCCTATGCGGCCTTGCTTACAAACTATATCATCTATCTCACGGGGTTCATGTAACATTGTTCTCCTTAGGAAGATTTGAAAAATCGTTAAACAAAAGCGGTTTAAAAATAGTTGCCATAGAGAATCCTACCCCATTTACATACGTGTTAAAAGCAGAGCCAATCGCAAGACAAGTTTGATATTAATGAACTTTTCACGGAACCAGTCTTTGTCCCTTATTAATTAAGGCTTAGCAATTTTTATCAAACTGTTTACGTTAACACAATACGTATTTGATGAGAAATGCCAAACCTAAACCTGCCTAAACGGTGGCCAGCACAGTTATCTTCAATTCAGCGAGTAACGCTACTAATTTTTATACTGTTAATTGTTTCGTCCTTTATCCTTCTATATCAATATCGATGCGGCTACTTGGACGAGTGGGATTCCATCCAATTCGCCATGGCGTTAGAAGAATACAACATTGTTAAACATCAACCTCATCCTCCAGGCTATCCGTTGTACATTTTTTTTGCATGGGTTATCTTCCAATCTTCCAGAGATGCACTAAATGCATTGACCGTAGTCTCCGTATTCTTTGCCTCACTAACTTTAGGTATCTTTCTTCTATTTGCAAAGATTTTGTTCAATGATTTGAGATGGGGTTTAGCAGCGAGCCTGCTATTGTTAGCTACTCCAATGTTCTTTTTTACGTCTCTTAGACCACTATCCGATGTCCCAGCACTATTCTTTGTAGTACTTTCACTATACCTCGCTTACCGTTATCTCCAAAACGGTCAAACAGCTTGGCTGTTAACTGGCTTAACCGTTGCTGGCCTTGGTTGCGGAGTCAGGATCACAAATGCATTTTGTTTACTCCCGTTTGCATATGTTATGTTCCGTAGAGTAAGCAAAAAGCAATTGTTGTGGTCATTTTTATGCGTCTCAATCTCCATTCTACTCTGGTTCATTCCGATGGTTGTAATTGGAACAAACGGTTTTCTACAATATTTCAGCGTAATAACTCAGCATTGGGATAAATGTATAATACGAAGCGACTCCATTTTCGCTAAAGGCGATCTAGTTCAAACTCTATGGGTGCGTTTAACAGGAGACCTCGGGTTCGTCTACTCAGCGTTTGGATTTGGCGGATCGATGGGTTATAAGGTGAGCCCATGGGAGGTACTCAGGTTATGGGTTTTCATCGGGTTAGTGTCGTATGGTATTC
The DNA here is from genome assembly GCA_964410135.1 of uncultured Candidatus Bathyarchaeia archaeon. Taxonomy (GTDB): domain Archaea; phylum Thermoproteota; class Bathyarchaeia; order RBG-16-48-13; family CAYPFQ01; genus CAYPFQ01. The sequence continues at coordinate 8,697 of CAYPFQ010000021.1, read as the reverse complement.
TCACTTTTAGGTTTTCAAGCGCTGTCGGCAAGTTTTTGCTGGCGTGGATTCTGCCTTACCTGGGATTTATAATTGTTTTTGTGCCGCTTTATGGAGCTGAACGGTATCTTCTTCCCACTATACCAGTCTTCGTTTTAGGAATGACTTATGCCATCAAGAAGATTTTTGATCATGGCTTCTATGCACATCTGAGTTTTCCAACTCGGTTTTGCATAAAGCTGCTTACACTTGGGTTTGTTATCTGGCTTTTTTTGAGCCTTTCACTTCACGGTGCTAGGATAGTGCACGCCGAACCGCCACCAATGATCCAGATGGTAGACTATGTTAAAGCGCATTATCCACCAAATCAAGTGGTTATAATCGCAGAGTACAGTGACCGCGCCTTTGAATACTATGCTGAAGAGTATGAGTGCGTATGGTGGTATAATGGAACACGTCTACTTGATGAGCTTATGCGTTCCAGTTCATCACAATTTCAAGGAAAGGATGTGCTGGTAACAGGAAGTGCCTTAAGGTTCTACGGTGGGCGGTACCCCGCCGCCAATTTTATCCTTACAGCCTCCTTCAAAAGAAGTGAGTGGATTATCCCAGTCATGGGTGGCAATTTACAATTATACTTGTGGAGGATTAAACAGTAGTTCTGCACTCTGTCTTGACTTCGGTAGTAAGCTACTCAGCCTCATGCATTGAAGTTGGAGCCAGGGGAGGGATTTGAACCCCCATAAAACGGGTCTGCAGCCCGTCGCCTAACCACTCGGCCTTCAGTGGTCATGTTGACCTACCCTGGCCTTAATTCCCTGGCTTAACCAATTTTTCAAGAATGTGCTTAAGCGGCAATATTTATTCTCCTTCCATTGCAAATACTTTGTGATGTATTGGCAAACGTGGGAAAACATGGTTTTAAGTATCTCCTCAGATGTGAAAGCGCATTTTCTGGAATTACAAGTTTTGACTCGCTATGTCAAAGGCGTGAAAGTTGAGAGGGAGAGCGCTGAATTGGAAAAATTTAGAGAGCAAATCGTGCAACAGGTAAAAGCGAGCTATACTCTTGAATCGCTGAAGGAAGTCCCGCTTTTTAGAACTTACCGCAACTTCTTCTGGAGAGTTGGAATCGATCCAACTAAGATTCGACCAGCTGCGGAAGCGTTAATTCGTAGAATTTTGGCGGATAAACCCCTCCCGAAAATCAACACAGTCGTTGACGCCTACAACTTGGCGTCCATTAAGACGGGAATCGCATTAGCGGCGTTCGATGAAGGCAAATTGACAGGCAATTTGCTGATGCGTTTCGCGAAGAAAGGAGAAAAATTTCTGGGAATTGGTATGGAGAAACCTATGGAGCTGGAGGGCGTTGAAGTAGTAATTTCTGATGAAGAGAAACTGGTCGCCATCTATCCATACAGAGACGCGGACTGCTCAAAGGTCTCAGATGAAACCAGGGATATTCTACTGTTGATGTGCGGGGTTCCAGGAATCGGTGAAGAAATTTTGCAGAAAGCAGCCGATGTCGCCATTGAGTATATCACCCGATTTTGCGGCGGAGACGCATTGTAATTCATATGCTTTCACAGAACGGCATATGGTGGGGCTGCCCGGATTTGAACCGGAGTCTCGTGGGCCCAAGCCACGTAGCCTAGACCATGCTAGCCGACAGCCCCGCTATCGAAGCCAGCGCGGGGATTTGAACCCCGGATCTCTTGCTTACAAGGCAAGCGCCTTAGACCGCTTGGCTACGCTGGCAACCACTAAGCTAAGCAGAACATCACTAACACCTAATTTATCTTTTGCGAAGTGTTTGGGCGTCGTATTTCTCTGTAAAGCAAAATTTTAAAGTCAAGTCCCATATGGTTCAGAGTGGTGCCGGAGGGAGAGCCGGGGTAGAAGAACCCAGTTCTTCCTTGAGAGCTCAGACTGGTTAGAGCGCCAGACCATGCATGGGCGTGACTCATAATCTGGAAAGGAATCTAAACTTTCCACAGAAATCGCGGGTTCAAATCCCGCCTCCGGCACCATTAAAAAAATTGGCTAACGAAGCTAGTATTGTTAATTTTATGATAGGGCTTTAAGCGCAGGATGCACGCTTTTCCTCCAATTTCTCTAGCTCTTTCCTCGTTTTAGAATCTTAAAGCCAGTTTTACAGCCAACATAGAGGATGTCCGCCATGCCTATAAACAGGCCAGTTTCAACTATGCCTGGGATGAGCTTAAGCTGGCTCTCCAGCTTTTGAGGATCTTTGATCGGGCCGAAGTCCACATCCAAAATGAAATGCCCATTATCCGTGATGAGAGGTCCAACCTTTCCAGCTGTTTTTCTGATCGCAGGCTTTCCTCCAAGATCGCGCACTCTTCGCATCACCCTTGATGATGCGAAAGGCAGTACTTCAATCGGGACTGGGCAATTCTTTCCCAGCGTTTCAACGAGCTTTGTTTCGTCAACTATTATGACCAACTGCCTTGCAGCTGAGTCCACAATTTTCTCCCGGGTTAGAGCAGCGCCGCCTCCTTTAATCATGTTTAAATTGAAATCAACCTGGTCAGCGCCGTCAATTGCTATGTCAAGTTCTGGGTTTTCATCTAGGCTTGTAAGAGGAATTCCATTCTCAACCGCAATCATCATTGTGTGATAGGAGGTTGGTACACCGAGTACGTCCAATTCTTGTGTGCTAATGGCTGAGCCCAATTCTTTGATGGCGTATTCAACCGTGCTTCCGCTGCCAAGTCCAACAATATACCCATCTTTAACATGTTTAACCGCCTCAACAGCTGCTCTCCGCTTTGCATCTTCCCGCCAGCTCAAGATAGACTCCCCTCTGCGATATTCAATATTTCTGGTAGAAAGCTATTAAGCGCTTAAATCTATTCCTGAATTTCCATCTGCTCTAAGCGCTCAAGTTCTTTAAGCACTTCAGCTCGAATCTTCTCAATCTTCTCTTCAGCCTTTGTCCTAGGGGGCGCTGGACTGGGAGCAAAAAATTCTGGGACAGGAGGTTTTTCCACAGCAACGCTATTCGCTGTAGGCGGATTGTTCGACTTTGGTTCTTCTTCTACCCGAGATGGAGAAACGGCTACCCCCCTCGAAATTGCGCCAAGTCGCGAACGGGCTTCCGCAGTTTTACTCTTAATCTCATTAAGCTTATCATAGAACGATTTGACAAGCTCGGTTTCCGATCGCTCTAAATCGTACAGCTGAACCTTAATTTGAGCTAGGCTAATCTGTTCTTCAACACGCCTCAAATCTTCTCTGTACCGTACAGCAAGACTGCTCCGCTCAGCTTCACTAAGCTTTTCCTCGTCGTATAACCGAGTGAGGGCGGAGCTTATGATGTCCCTCTCAACCTCCAACATTCTGAGGCTACTTTTTGCTCTGTCCGCGTCGACATCGCTAATACTGCGTTCAACTCTAATTGGCAGTTTTTGCTCAGTGGGCAACGGCACCGCTAAGCTTACCTCCGTTTCCTTTCTTACTGGCATTTTCTGCTTTCTTCTGCTTGCCCAAAAGACTATTATTGAGAATACCAAAACGAAACATGCGGTACCTATTAGAATCCAGTATGTTTTTAGAATCTGTTGAAGCAATTGCGGAATCTGTTGAAGCCACTGCAAAACCCACTCGGGAAACTGATTAACACGCGAATAGGGCATGCGGGGTCCCTCATCAAAAATAATGAACAATACACCAGTTATATAAGCGTGAGGAAAAAGCCTACTGGCTGCAAGCCTCCCTTGCTAAACCACAAAAAGTTATTATGACTTCATGTAAATCGAATAACACCAGAGCGCCGGTGTAGCCCAGCTGGTTAAGGCACCTGCATGGTAAGTAGGAGATCGGGGGTTCAAATCCCCCCACCGGCTCCACGAAAACATCATATGTAAAATAAAACAGGGTTTATCGTTTAGAAGGTCGGGCTTTCTTATGTCTGGCAACTGGAGCTGGCTTACGTGTAGGTTTACGCATTTTTAGTAATAAGGTCACCATAATCACAACTACAGCAGTAACCACGCCGACGATGATGCTAATTGTCATAATGTCAAACCATACTGGAACATCCTCACCTCTGGCTACCGCTGCCTGAGCATCTGTAATATACTTCTGAGCATCCGGGTGTCCAGGATAAAGCATCAACACCTCTTGGAACTTTTGAATTGAGGCTTTGTAGTGTTTAGCCCAATAGAGCTCTAGAGCCTCCGCGAATGCCGTATCAGTTGCAGACTGCGTATTGCTGACTCCATTCTGCGAAAGCAGAGTGCTTACCAGCGAACTCGGTCTTAGGAAGTTAAATCCTGGCACTAGCACCCCTGGTATATCTGAAGGTGTACTGAAGGTGGTAACCCCGATTACCTCGCCACTCTCATTGAACACCATGCCACCGCTGTTGCCAAACGTGATGGTTGCATCAGTCTGAATTGCAGGTGTACCATCCGAGGTTTGTCTAAATGCGCTCACTGCTCCAGATGTCACCACGGGATCTAACGCAGTTTTTTGACTCAGAAACGCACTTGGGGCAACTGCCCCTGGATAGCCAATCGCGTAAATCACATCGTTGACGCTGAGCTTGCTTGAATCTCCTATCTTAACTGTTGGCATATTGCTCTTTGTCACCTTGATAAGGGCTAAGTCCCAGCTTTCAGCCGGCTTTGTAGCTATGATCTGAGCGTCAAAGAGTTTCCCAACATTGTCTAAGCCTGAAACCACTGCTCCCGTTCCTACCTTAACTTGTACCGTATATTCTTTCACAAGCAGGGTGCCGTTCTGGTAGGCGGAAACAGTTTCATTTAGTGGTGACTTGACGAATAACCCTGTTTTTTCATAGGCATAACTAAGTATATTCACAAAGTTCTTTAGAAGAGATCCGACCCTTGCCAAATCGTTGTTCCAAGAATTGACGACATGCCCATTGGTAATTATGTATCCCTCAGGGTTTACAATGAAACCTGAGCCAAATACTGTTGTCTGCACTGGTGTGGGATATGGTAAGTCTAGCTGAATGAATATTTGCTGGACGCTGGGATATGTTATAAGTGCGGAGACTATTGTCACTACGAGTACTGCAGCGGGTTTTGCCTTTGCAACTGCCTTGGCTGCGGCGCTGATCTGAGCGTGTGCGGTGCTCGTCGAATAAATAGAGAAAATCTGCGAGACAACTAATAGAAAAACGCCGAGAAACACTATTCCTTTTTTAAAGGCGATTTTTCTCATGGGTAGAAAGAACCTAGACCTTTTTAATTAAGTCTTTTTGTCAAACGTAACTGTCACTTCGATCGGTTGAACATTTTTATAAAATCGGGGCGTTAACTTTTACCATATTCTCTCACTCCGGGCCCTCAATTCTCATAATAAAGCGAGTAGGCATTCTACAAATCGCATGTCAAACTCGTATTTCAGCTGCCACTAAAGTGCTTCCGATGCTCAAGGATACCATGCTGTGCAATGCTCTGGTTAACATGCGCCCAGTCAATGTTCTTCATAAACGCGTCGATGTAGTTCTTCCTGCCAGTAGCATAGTCGAGAAAATATGCGTGTTCATAGACATCTAGGATAAGCAGCGGGGCGCAGCTCCAGACACCGCCCTGGTTATGTGCGTCGCATAGATAGTTGTGCAGTTTTCCATCACTCCAGTCGTATGCCAGCACCACCCAGCCTCGCGCAGAGATGCCTAATGCTCTGAACTCCTTTTCCCAAGCTTCGTAGGATCCGAAATCCTCCTTGATCAAGTCCAAGATCTTTCCCTTCGGGACACCGTCACCGCCTAAGCTATCAAAGTAGCCTTCATGCAGTTTCACGCCATTTACCGCGAACGTTTCCTCTAGCTTCAACGCCCTAACCGTGCTGTAGGTGGCGTTTGTGTCGGCTAGATCAACGGTCTTGAATTTAGAGCGAATTTCATTTGTTTTCTTCACGTATCCAGCATACAAGACATCATGATGCTCGCTTATTTGACGTTGAGAGATTCCTTGCAACTCCTTAAATTTTAAGGGCTTAACTTGAAATTCCTCAGGCATTTTTCCACCAAAATTTCTTCTCACATAATATCCATATAAAACATGTTTCAAAGTATTAAACGAGCTCAAATTGAGAAAAAGAGGCTCTCCCGGCCAAACACGCCGCCTAGACCGCATTAGACGAAACAATTAATTGAGGCTGAGGACAAAGAATGAACCTGTTACAGAAGGTGTAAAAACTTTGTATTTAATCGGAGAAGCACTGGTTGGAGACGGCAACGAGGTTGCTCATATTGACTTAATAATCGGAGAGAAAACAGGTCCAGTTGGACAGGCTTTCGCAAACGGATTAGCCACACTCTCCGCAGGGCACACCCCCCTAATAGCAGTCATCCGACCAAACCTCCCATCCAAGCCCTACACACTTATCATCCCCAAAGTCACGGTAAAGGACATGGAACAAGCCAGTAAAATCTTCGGGCCAGCGCAGGCAGCTGTCGCAAAAGCAATCGCCGACGCTGTGGAAGAAAAAATACTCCCAGCAAAACAAATCGAAGACCTAGTCATAATAGCCAGCGTCTTCATACACCCCGAAGCAAAAGACTATAGAAAAATCTACCAGTTCAACTATGGGGCGACCAAACTCGCCCTGAAACGAGCGCTAATCGGATATCCAACTTTGGACAAAATAATGTTCGATAAGGATCGTGCGAGGCATCCGATAATGGGCTTCAGAGTTCCAAGACTATGGATGCCCCCATACCTGCAGATAGCACTTGACATACCCAACGTCGAGCGGACCAAAAAAATAATCTCCGAAATTCCAAGTAGCGACAGAATAATCCTCGAAGTCGGTACCCCTCTCCTAAAGAAATACGGCGTAGGCGTCATCAAGCAAATCCGGGAGCAAGCTAAAGACATCTTCATAGTTGCAGACCTAAAAACCCTCGACGTAGGACAAGTTGAGGTCGACATGGCATACGAGGAAACCGCAGACGCAGTCGTTGTCTCCGGTCTAGCTCCCAAAGACACAATCGACAAATTCATCTACGAAGCTAAACGGTTCGGGATCTACTCCTTCATCGACATGATGGGTGTCCAAGACCCTCTAGGTGTGCTGAGATCTCTGGAAGACCTGCCCGAAGTAATCATACTTCACCGCGGGATCGATGAAGAAAAAACCGGCAAAACAAGATGGGAACTGATCAAAGAGATCATGGCAACCTTCAAAGACAAAAAACTACTCTTTGCAGTCGCCGGAGGCATTGAACCCAACACAACACAACAAGCCCTCAAATCAGGCGCAGACATACTCATCGTAGGCAGATATATCACCCAATCCCGAGACATCGAAAGAGCCTGCCGAGAATTCCTAACCCAGCTAGGCGTAGATATGGACCTCCACCGAGTCCACGTAGAATAAAAAAGAGAAAAAGCTTCTCATTTACCTTTTCGAGAACGTTAGGGCAACAGGTCCCCATTCCAAGCCTCTAACCAATCCGTAATACTGATATTCTTTCATAGGCGATTACTGGCTCTGATGTTTGCATGAATATTTTCGAACTGCGAAGGAAACGCGCTCAGGATCTCATGGCGCAACATGATGTCGCGGCGCTTCAGGTCACAAGTAGAGAGAACTATTTCTATCTGACAGGTGACATACGCAATATTGCTCGAATCTTCCTTCCTCAGAAAGGGGAGCCGACGCTTATAGTGTTCGCTGAGGAAGTTGAAAGCGCTAGAAAGGCAGCTGGCATTCAGGATGTTCGAGGCTGGCGTAGTCCGCAAGAGTTGATGCGAATCTTCTTTTCGCTTGTGGACGAGCATGATATGCGCCATAAGAAGGTTGGTTTCTGCGTTCGCAGCAATCTTGGTTTTCTTGTGTACAAGTTTCTGAAAGCTAATCCGAGAATGATGGTTATCGAGAATGAAGAAATATTGATGCCGCTCCGCTACGTGAAGGATCCCGTCGAAGTTGATTTGATGCGCAAAGCTGCGGTTGTTGCGGATAAGGGACTTGAAGCAGGCATCTCAGCCATCTCTCCTGGAAAGACTGAAATTGAGGTGGCCGCTGAAGCCGAGTACGCCATGCGAAAGGCAGGAGCCATGCGCTACTCGTCGAGTACATTCGTTGACAGTGGACCCCATTCACTACACCTGCATGGTGCCACTCTTCGCCGAAGGCTAGAGGCTGGGGATCTGGTTGTCATAGATGTCCACCCAGTTGTGGACATGTACTCATGTGATGCGGCAAGAACCGTCACATGCGGTCCTCCAAACAGTGAACAGAAAGCCTTGATTGAACTGTACGCGGAAATTCAAGAAACTGTAGTAAAAGCAATGCGGCCCAACTGGAAAGTTGGCCAAGTTACAGAGATGTTTTCAAAACTATTTACCGAGAGAGGATACGGCTCATACTGGATTTCTGGACCTATACATGGTGTGGGATTGGAATTTGAAGAGTGGCCTCATCCAAGTCACTATCCGGGTCACTTGCAATTGGTTATGAAAGAAAATTGGACCCTAGCCATAGGGCACTCGCTACTTGCGGCTAGACCTGTCGGAGGAATCAAGGTTGAGGACACCGTGCTGCTGAGTTCAGAGGGAGGCGAATACCTCACTCGAACGCCCAGAGTACTCAGCTAGCCTAAGAATGTTCCTTACTTTTGTAAGCATTTAGCCTAGACGGCTTCCTTGAGAGCCTGCGCAGCCGTGTAAACGCTCCCTACTCCACAAATGTATTGGGTAACTCTCAGCG
>CAYPFQ010000020.1:11313-16140 GCA_964410135.1 uncultured Candidatus Bathyarchaeia archaeon | reverse complement strand
GAGCGTCTCTGTCAAAAATCCATCATTTGATGTAACCCCTGCCGAATATGTCGACTTGATAATTACTGAAAAGGGAATAATTCCACCTGAGGCAGCGTTTACAATCATACAACAGGAATTCGGTCCTATTACGAAGGGGGCTACTTTAACCCGCTTATCAGTTGAGGAATAAGCTATGGCCGCGAAGTCTAATTTTATAGCTTCTCCGAAAGATATTGCCGCTGAAAACTTTGTCATCAAAGAGAGACCTGCAAAAGAAGTCCATCAAAGGCGGTTGCAACTAGATAAACCAAAAGGAATGATCCGAAATCTTGGTTTCGATTTAACTGACCGCAGTAACAGAAAAACATATTTTAAAGCCAAAATTTTGAGGTTGCTGAAATGAGATATGAAGATTATGTTGAATTAGATTACAAGCCAATTAAAGATGACTTGATTTGTGAGTTCTTTGTTGAACCCCTTGGAATAAGTTTAAAAAAAGCTGCAGGTGCTGTAGCTGCGGAGAGTAGCATAGGAACATGGACTGAAACTACAACTACTAAGCAATATGTTGAAAAATCAGCTGCAAAGGTCTTTGAGATAAAAGGAAACAACATAAAAATTGCTTATCCCGTTGAGCTTTTTGAGCTTGGCAACATGCCAAACATCTTAAGCAGTATAGCAGGAAACGTTTTTGGTATGAAGGATCTGAGAAATTTGAGAATTAACGACATTCACATTCCTGAAAAAATACTGAGAAGTTTTAGAGGTCCTAAGTACGGTATTCAAGGAATAAGAAAACTATTAAAAATCGAAAAAAGACCTTTGCTGGGCACCATCGTGAAACCAAAGCTTGGACTCAAAACAGAGGATCATGTTAAAGTTGCTTATGACGCTTGGATTGGTGGGTGTGATATAGTGAAAGATGATGAAAATTTATCTTCACAAAGATTTAATCGGTTTGAAGAGAGACTTGAGAAAACTGTCAAAGTAAAAGAAAAAGCCGAAAAAGAAACCGGGGGGAAAAAAATTTACATGATTAATGTTACTGCCGAGACGGAAGAAATGTTGAGAAGAGCGAAGCTTGTTGAAGATTATGGAAATGAATATGCAATGGTTGATATAATAGCTGCTGGTTGGGCCGCTTTACAAACCTTAAGAAATAACGATTTTGACCTTATTTTACATGCCCACCGCGCTGGTCATGCTGCATTCACAAAAAACCCTAAACATGGTATATCGATGAAAGTTATAGCGAGGTTAACAAGGATTGTTGGTTTAGACCAATTGCATGTCGGTACTGCGGTTGGAAAGATGTTTGAAACAAAAGAAGAAGTTTTGGAAAATTGCGCAGTATTGAAAGAAAAAATGTGGAAATTCAGGTCCGTAATGCCAGTTGCTTCTGGTGGCTTACATCCTTTACATGTTCCTGATCTGATAAAAATATTTGGTAATGATTTTGTCTTACAAGCTGGTGGTGGGATTCACTCTATTGAAACAAGAACAGGTGCTACAGCAATGAGGCAAGCATTAGACGCTGCACTAGAAGGAATTTCGTTGAAAGAGTATTCTGAAACACATAGAGAACTTAAGATAGCACTGGATAGATTTGACCTTACTTCCAAATAACTTCTATTTGCGGTTTGAGTCGTTCGTTCCCTAATTTAAGTTCATGGGCATCCAGATGGAACAAGGGCTGGCACTGCAGCTATGCTACAGGCCATGAAAGCTAGTATGGCGCATATTCCTCTAAACGAGTATGCTAAAACACATAAAGAATTGAGAGTAGCTCTAGAGAAATGGTCTACTAAATACCGCAGAAAGGTAAGTGACTAGTGCTCAAATTTTTTTAGTTTCCATCCCATCACATAAGCATCTTCACCATCATAGTAATAGCCGCTGATTTTGCGTAGAATTTCAAACCCAAGCTTTTTGTACAGGTTAACGGCTGCATCGTTGGTTGTTCTAACCTCAAGATAGCATTCGGTTGCGCCGTACTCGAGCATTCCACGCATAGCTTGATTTATCAACTCCGTAGCTATACCATGTCGTCTGTATTCGGATAGAACTGCTATAGAAACAATATGTCCCTTTTTGGCGATGCCGAAGATCGGCCGCTTAAACTCTGAAATGCCAGTTTCAATTCTACACATAATATAGCCCACTATCTGCCCATCCGCTTCCACTACGATGAAGCTCTTAGGATAATGCTCGTAGAGTTCTAGAAAGAACTGCGAACTATAATTCTCAGGTAGGCATTTCCAGTTTATGCTGACAACACTTTGCAAGTCCTTTGGCTTGAACTCCCTCAATTTGAAACTTTTTACCTGAGTCAAAGTAGCATATTCTCCAAGGGCATAATAATCGCACTTTATTCTTGAATACTTAAATAACATTTCAATGTTTAGGATAAACCAATAGCCTTCAGGGGTTCTTATGTTTGAGTGAAACATCCCCATCCGCGTCATCATATCAACAGTCTGCAGTTTTCTTAAAAGTCCGAGGCATGGTTGAATCTGAATTTAAAGTCCAAGACGCCTATCTGGAGTTTGGCGTGCCAACATTTGTAATAGCTACTGTTCCAACCAAAGAGCCGTTCAGACGGCTTGCATTGAAGATGAAGCGACGGGGTTACTATCCTTTGATTCGTAAAGAATTGGGGCGGCTTGTTATCAGGGTTAGACCCAAACCAGTACTAAAGCCGCCGAAACTATGGATAAACCTAGCGCTACTCTTAGCTACAACTATCACAGTTTTTATCGATGGATACATGCACAGTTCGCATCCCATCTTCTCAAGCTATCTGCTTCAACTCGACTTTCTGGGGAAAACTCTGCAGACTACCCTTTACACAGGCGCTATAATGGCGATTTTCGGGTTGCATGAGATAGGGCATAAGGTGGCATGTGAATTTAATAGGATGGAGGCCACTCTCCCCTATTTCATTCCAGGAATCCCAGGGGTTCTGCCTACGTTTGGGGCGGTTATAATGCAGAGAGAGCCGCCTATCAATCGAGACCAGCTTTTTGATATGGGTGTGAGCGGCCCCCTAACTGGATTCGTGGTTCTTGTGCTCGTCACTTTTTTGGCATTTCAATCATCGTTCTTAGTGCCTGAAACTCAAGCGTTGCTCTGGAAGAAAATGGGACTTGTAGAATTCATTTCCTCTCCCTTACTTTTCCACATCATTGGCGGAGTAGTTCGTCCTTCACCAGACAATTTCATAGTGTTTTTGCCCCCTATCGGCTATGCGGCTTGGCTTGGGGCAGTGGTCACCTTCCTAAATCTTATGCCCGCTTGGCAGTTGGATGGAGGGCATATAGCAAGGGCGGTATTTAATCCTAAGTTGCACAGGAATGTTTCGATAATTAGTGTTATCGTTATGTTTTTAATTGGCTGGTGGACTATGGCACTGTTTCTTGCGATATTCATGAGTAGAGCGCAACATCCTGGACCGCTAGACGATGTGTCGCCTCTTTCCAATGTGCGAAAAATTATCGCCATCGGCATTCTGGCCATTCTAATTCTATGCGCAGTGATTATGATTTAACTTCCTGTTATAACTGGTAGTGTTGTGGAGCCGTGGGGCATTACCCAGATCTTAGATTTTTTGCCTGCTATGTTAAATGCCATACGAAGCGCCTCGTTCGCGGTCTTGGCAGTTTTCAGTTTGAATATTCCTGTTGCATAATAGTCTGGCAGGGTTGAAACAAGAATGATCTTAGCCTTTTTCAATGCTCTTTGTAGATAGTATGCTTTATGCCCACCCAAGACGAATTTGCGTTTGATTTCCTTCTCAAGCTGGCCTAGATCCTTAAACTTGGCCATCCAGTCATAGAACAACTGATTTCCATGTCCTTCTCTACATTCAGCTATTAGAACTATGACCCCGCCTTCTTTGACAATGTTAATCGCATTCTCAACCGCCTTCAGAGATTGAAAAAGGTTTACATCATGAGGAGCCCCATCCGCGCTTGTTATGACGATTTCAGCGGTGTCTTCTACTGGAATCTTATGCATTTCATCAACGAGTTTCACACCCTCTAAGAATGCTTTTTCTACGTCCCCAGCGAATGCGTTCACAATTTCTTTATTTGAGTTCATGACAACGTTTAAGATGAAATCCGTTTTTGCAAGCCTAGCGCCTTCAAGCATGTCGGCGTGTACAGGGTTTCCTTCAAGGTTTCCGGTTGCGGATTTTGGATCCAACAGTAGAGCATGATTATGCTGGATTGTTTCAGCACCTGAAACTGCTGGCAATACGCCTTTCCTCCCCCCTCCATAACCTGCATAATAATGGAGCTCAATGTCTCCAGTCAGCACCCTTACATCCGCTTCAGCGAAAACTTTGTTCACATAAACCTTTGTCTTAAAGCTAGTTTCTCCAACAAAAACTAGATCAGGCGCATTGCAATCATGATTAATCGCCTTGACCCGTTTTAAGGCATCTTCTCCAATGAGTTTAGGCATTTCCTCTGGTTTGACTGCCCGGTGGGTGCCGCAACCAAAAACTACGGTTACATCTTCGTCTTTCACGCCAGCTTGATTTAATTCGTCAAGAATCGGAGGCAGCATCAGATGGCTCGGCGCTGGTCTCGTAACATCTTCAACCACGATCGCTACCTTACTGCCGGGTTTGGCTAGCTCCCTCAATCTCCTGGTTCCGATGGGATTTTCAAGTGCCCTAATAATTTCGGATTTAGGATCAGGCGCTCCCTGTCTCTCCTTTGGCTTTATTTCTCCAAGCAGATTTTCATCAGGTATTCTGATCGGGACTTCGGTGTTGCCGTAGGGAAGCCATATTTCAACCAAAAGGGAACCCCATTTTAACGAAGCAATTTCTTCAGC
>CAYPFQ010000020.1:0-11213 GCA_964410135.1 uncultured Candidatus Bathyarchaeia archaeon | reverse complement strand
TGTAATCCATTTCTCAATTGATAGTTGGGAGCTAGATTCATATGTCGATAGCTCAGTTAGAAGAGACGCCTCTCAAAAAAGGAGAGGTCGCCTTTCTTTGGTTTAATAGCTACAGTGGAATTGTGCTTAAAACCACTAGCCGTATCTTAATCATTGATCCTGTAGAGATAAATGCAGAGAGCTTCAATAAGGCAAGTGCAGTTCTAATCACACATGAGCATCATGATCATCTTGACGAAGCCGTGGTCGAAGAAATTTTTTCGAAAACTAACTGCCAAATAATCGCCGATTCCACTTCATTTTCCAGACTGGTTGAGCTAATTAATTCAGATAAACTAATTAAGGCACGTGAAGGCGGGGAAGTGGATGTGGATGGGGTTACAGTTAATGTCGAGCCCAGCAACCATCCTCCTGCCTCTACACCCGTCAGCTTCATGATTACAAGTGAGGACGGGGTAACTGTCTATCATACTAGCGATAGTCTACCATTTGGAGATATGCAACGAATCGGTAAAAAATACAAGCCAGACATAGCCTTCTGCACCATCGGGATAGCTCCAATGACCTCGCCCAGAACAGGAGTAGAGATCGCGAAACTAGTTCAGCCCAAAGTTGCCATCCCATACCACGGCACCCAACAAAGCGAGTTCGCCAAAATTCTCGAAAAAGAAGCTCCCCAGATCAAATGCGTGGTCATCCAAAAAGACAAGGTGTACAGATATCCCTGAGGACGCCGTATTGAGTTCGACTAAGCAGTTTGGCGACATGAAAAAACAAGTTTGTACTATCTTGACGAGAATTGGGGCTCTTAAATTTGGCACATTCACGTTAGCAAGTGGAAAGCTCAGTCCCTACTACATTGACTTGAGGCTTGTGCCCAGTTACCCAGAAGCCTTCCAGAAAATTATCAATTTCTATGTCAAACTTGCAGAAGAGCTAGTGGGACTCGATAAATTCGAACGAGTCGCAGGTATCCCAACCGCAGGCATCCCATTCTCCTCCGCTTTAGCAATCAAACTTCAAAAACCCTTCATTTACGTCAGAAAAGAAGTCAAACATCATGGGCGAGAACGAATGATCGAGGGGATACTTATGCCAGGTGACCGCGTGCTCCTCGTGGACGACCTAGTGACATCTGGGCAGACACTCATCGATGTAGCTAACGCTATGCGAAGTGAAGGCGCTATCGTGAAAGATGCCCTAGTGCTAATAGATCGAGAAGAAGGGGCGGCTAAAAATCTGGCTAAAGCCAAGATAGAACTACGCTCCCTCATGGGGATAAGAGAAGCGGCAAAAATCCTCTATAATTTGGATGCTATTGATCAGGAAAAACTAAACGCCATACTAAAGCAAGTTAAAGGTAGATGAACAGAAAAACCATACAACTTTAACTTATTCCATTCAAATCGTATGCTAAAGTATTAGGCATTTTTAGACGGTTTTAGAAACGATTTCTGCTCAGAAGCCTCAAAAGTATTACCTGTGAATATCGCCGCATCATTACAACTCTTTTCTATTAAGTGCTGAATTAAATAGCTAGATGGTGAAACAAATTGCAGCATAGGAAAGCATGCCAAGTCTGCAGGAAAGAGCTTACTGAAGATGAAGCCGTCAAAGTGGAAAACGCTGAAGATGTCTACATTTGCGAGCAATGCGCATCATTTATGTCTCTCGAGTACAGAATGTCCAGAGAAATCTTTGAACTGAGATACGGCTTCAGCTAAATGCTGATCCAAGTAGCTTTTAGCCCCTCGGCTTTTATTTCTCTGAACTGCCCATCCACCTGCGTAGGATAACGCTACGTTTATATTCCATTTTCAGATTCCTTCTCGATTTGGGAGGAAGATCTTTTCTATGTTCGATTGGTGGGAACAATGGAGAAAACGGCGTTACCCTTGGGTAAGTGGATTTAATGAAATGGACCGATTTTTCAGAGATTTAGATGAAATGATGCAAAAGCAGTTCGAAGACCTATTTAAAATGCCAAAAACTGGAAAGGGCGAAGTGAAAGTATACGGACCATATGTTTACGGATTCTCCTACACCCTAGGGCCTGACGGAAAACCAATGATCCAAGAATTCGGCAACGTTAAGCCAACTCGTTTCGGACCTAAGCTCCGTGAAGAACGCGAACCACTCGTTGATATTATGAGCGAAAAAGACGAGGTTGTTGTTACCGCCGAATTACCAGGTGTAGAAAAAACTGACATCAAACTCAATGTTGCTGAGGACGCTCTGACAATATCAGTTGATACGGAGAAGCATAAATATCACAAAGAATTGAAGCTCCCGGCAATGGTCGATTCCAAATCAGCAAAAGCATCCTATAAAAACGGCGTCTTAGAAGTACGTCTCAGAAAAAAGGTTGAAAAACCAAAGGGAGAGAATGTTCCAATCGAGTGATCGCCTTCGCTCCGAAAAACCACGGAAAGTGGTAGCATGAAAAAAATCCTGCCCTTACTGGTACTTTGTTTACTATTTGTGTCTACAACTGCTCCGATCGCCCTTGCAGACAAACGCACCCCAATTGGAACTGAAGAAGCAAATAGACTCGTTATGCGCACAGACTACATCACCGCTGTCTTCGAAGGAAAGAAGCCCAAAGTCACATTCTATATAACAAATACCACTGGAAAAAGTCCAGAATACAAGATCAACTTCAAGAGACTAATAGAATTCAACGACACAAACAACAACAAAGTATTTGAAAAGCCAGAACAGCTCGCATGGGCCGAGCTTGAAAGCGCCGACTGGGACCATACAGCATTCTACAATCTAACAGAATCAACAAAGGGCAAAATAGGCATCGCCATCAACTTCACCCTCTCAAGTCCGATAAACATTGAAAAGAAAGGAGACTCCCCAACAAAAACCAACCTCTCTCTGAAACTTGTGGTCAAGCTTTATCAATACAACATAACCGACGTCAAGAAAGTAGGAGCGTCAACTTATACCTACTCAGTGATTGGCGGTGTTGAGGTTAAGGTAGATGTAATTATTGCTAATTGGACGTTTGGCATTGAGAGTAGCCCGTACCTCGCCTTAGAGATGAATCTTCACAGCAACCACAATAGGTTTGAAATAGAGGAGAGAACTCAACGCAGAGTGGTAAATGGCAATCAAACCGAATCAGAAACACGTAAGATGGAGCAAACGAACGCTACTGAACAGAAGATGCGGTATCTCAACGCGACTGGCTATGTTGTCGGCTTCTTCAAATTCGTGAACTATGCAAGAATAGTCGCTGGGACTATAGTCTATACAGTTAATGTAACGGCCTCCTACATCTCAGAGCCTGAGGTAGGAGAAAATCAGGTTAAGCTCTTCATGTGCTATCCAAAATGGCTTACTGGAATCCTATACCACGATCCAAGCTTTGGTGTAAGCGAACCAGTGACCTCGACTGCTGAGGTAACCATACCTGAATTTCTAGTGTCATCCGCTATAGTCCTAATCATAACAATAGCGATAGCAATATCAATTCTACGTGTAGTTAAAGTCCACAAAAGACTAGTAAACTAATTAGCCGCCTCGACTCATCTTTTTCTTTCTCATGATAACGATGCCGATGCCGATAATTATGGGTGCGATTATCGCTCCTATAACTGGAAGAGAGAGCATTACTTGAGTTGAAACCGTAGTGGTTTGTGCTGTATGACCCATTGCTGTTGAGGTTTGCATTAGATAAGTTGTCTTGACCGAGTAATTTCCGTATGGAATAAGTTCGATTGTAGCAACTCCACTTATGTCTGTCTGAGCTGTAATTGTAGTTTGATTTGGCAGAGTAACTGATACAGAAACTCCCAAAACTGGTAAGTTAAATATGTCTTTCACAGTGACTCTGATAGCATACACCTTACAGTAAACGGTCCACGTTTGCGGCGCTACTATGGTAAGTTTAGGCTCAGGCTCAGGGTTAACGTTGACACCGCCCCATGTTACCTGCTTAATAGTCCATACACCGCTATCCATCCACACGTTCGAATAGCTCACGAATGTTTGGTTTGCCCCCCTCGGATCAACTAGTGTAACATTTGTGGGAGAGAACGTTTTTGTACCATCCGCATTATTGAGTGAGATTGTAACCAGATACTGTGTCTTCCAGTTAGCGGTCACTGTTTTCTGGCGGCTCATAATTATTATTATGCTGCTGGAATTTGATGCGACATCTCCTGACCAATATGTGAATACTCTTCGAGTTCCATTTCCATGGTCGAGAGGTGTTGAAGCAGTTACATTAGCTGAAGCTCCTGAATCATACCAGCCAGCACCCGAAGTAAGCGTCCCAGCTTGATTGGTGTTTACTGTCAAGCAATACTGAGTCTTGTAGTTCGCGGTTAAAGACATGTCACCACTAACATCGACTGTTCGGGAATTTGACAGTGAGTCGTCACTCCACCCCGTAAAAATGTATCGCGTGCCAATTCCAGATAGAGTTGGAGTTACAGCTTCAACCGTATGTTGATCAGCTGAAACTACAATCTGAGCATTTCCATTCTGGTCTGTTCTATATTCAATGCCATCGACTTTCAGTGTAACATTGCTATACCCTGTAGCGACTGTTAGTATATGGCCGTAGGTCGCCTTAATTTGATATGACGAGCTTGTGGCTGAGGATACGATGATGGATAATCGGTTCGGCAAATCTTGAAATGCCTGACCAGTTTGAAGGGCAGCATTGTTTAACGTGGACGAAGTCTTTACCTTAACAATTCCCTGTCCAGTACCTAAGTTTTCATCTACATAACTCACCAACACGCCTTGTCCGGGTAAAGCCGAGTCAAAACCGGTTTGCTGTCGGTTTTCAACTAAGTAGTAAGTTCCATTCGGCAACATTGCTTTGATCGCTTGAGTGCCTGCGGTGCCGACCTCTAACGGGTCAAGGGCAACTGTAACTGAACCTGCAGAAATTGTTCTTACCGATGCTAGGGGGGTCCATCCTAATCTTATTTTACACCAAGACATAAAGTGAGCTGGACTTGTGCCCGGCGGGTTGCCATTCCAGTCTCCCGCTGCCATCAGACACCATTTTCCAACAAAATCATCATCACCACTTTTGCCATAATTATAGAGGTCGGGCACTCCGAAGTCATGTGCATATTCATGAGCAAAAACTCCAACAGGATCTGTTTCTGCAACAATGGAGCCACCTGTTACAAAGATTCCATCGTTTGTTACAATGCTTAGCCCCGCATAGTGGCATGACTTGATATCGCCAGGTTTTCCTGTAGAAGCGCTATCGTTTCCAGCATGAACTACTATGATATGTGAATACAACCTGAAATCTACTTCCCAATCAGCAAGGGCTACTGCATCGCGAATAAGCCACCATCGGTTAGTGAGATAATATGACATTGCATTTTGAAGCAGGTACCAAGTCGCTGTGCTCGTTCCAGTAATGGAAGTTTTGCTGAATGACACCGCCCGGTAGTAATTATCCATTAAATTAAACACCATGTTATCTATTTCAGCCCTAGACTTCGTGTTGGCTA
Source organism: uncultured Candidatus Bathyarchaeia archaeon (assembly GCA_964410135.1). Lineage (GTDB taxonomy): Archaea > Thermoproteota > Bathyarchaeia > RBG-16-48-13 > CAYPFQ01 > CAYPFQ01. The sequence goes on along the minus strand of CAYPFQ010000020.1, from coordinate 5,721 downwards.
CGTCAGTAAACCTCACTAGGATCACTATGGTTGACTCCGGTCCAGATACCGGTTGATATGAGAAGCTAGAAGTGGGAGCTAATCCCTCATAGGATGATGCTGCGTCTTTGTTTAGCGGACATACCTCTGAAGCAACTGGCTGGATAGCGTTTACAGGACCATAAAAAAGTGGAATCGACTGAGCTAGAATACTACCAAAAAGCATACAGAGAATCAATACGGAGGTAAAAGTTTGCTCCGGTCTGTACCTATGCAATCAGAGCACCCATTAGGGAGCTATCTTAACTATAGAGTGGTCTAACTGCCTGTTTATATTTTGACCCTCCAGCCCCTTATAGCCCTTATATAAAGCTTTTAATAACGTCAAAACATAAATTGCTAACCATTAAAATTGTAGGCGGATATACGTATGCCAAAAAATAGGCTGTTAATTTGCGGGATTTTGCTGAGCATTCTCGTCGTATCAGTTGGATTTGTTCCTGCTGAAAGAGCATCGGCAGCAGCTGCCTATACTTTATTGGACTACACGATGTGCAGGGATGTCGATGCAATATATGCGCCGATCGATAAAACATATGGATTTCTCACCACCTATACACAAGCGGTCTGCTGGTTCAAGCTTAGATTCAATCAAGTTACAGTCTTAACGACCTATGTTAAATGGTATGCTGGTGCAAGTTTAAACAGCACCAAAAATATTTCAACTTCGACAACGTATTCACCAAGCGATCAAGCACTCTACTCGTTGTTGAATATTGCCGGAGCGGCAACTGGGGTCTGGCGTGCAGAAGCATACGCAAACGACACCCTCATTTTCACTGAATATTTTACAATTGGTAATTATTTTGTTACAGCTACAATATCTGGTCTGCCAGCTGCAAATTCAACTAACGTAACTATCGATGGAAACCTAGCTGGAGCGATAAAAGGCGATAAAAGTAAGACATTTGCTCTTGCCGATGGCACGCACACAGTAGCTGTAGATTCAGCTGTTCTCTCAGGGATCGCTGGCAAAAGATACGGTTGCTCAGCGAACTCATGGAGCGTTTCAAGCGCATCTTCAAATACATTCACCTATAGCCCTCAATATTATCTAACAATTAACACGGCTTATGGCACCCCTAAAGGCTTAGGCTGGTATGATGAGGGAGCGACCGCCAAATTCAATGTTACCACGCCAGCGCTTCATGGAAATGGAACCAGGAGAGTATTCACAAGTTGGAGTGGAGATTTAAATTCAACTGCATTAGATGCCACTATTGTCATGAGTGGGGCTAAAAGTGTGACAGCTAACTGGAAGACGCAGTATCAGCTTAACGTAACCTCAGCCTACAATGCTCCTAATGGAACTGGCTGGTACGATGTAGGCGTAAATGCGACATTCAAAGTGACCTCGCCAGCAGATCATGGGAATGGCACCCGCCGCGTGTTTGTGAGCTGGAGCGGCAGCTCAAATGCAAATACAACAACTTCAACTTTAATAATGAGTGGTCCTAAAACGGTCACTGCTACCTGGAAAAAACAGTTCTATTTGACTGTTAATTCGGCATATTCGAATACTACTGGCGCGGGTTGGTATGATGTGGATGCGAATGCAACATTCGGAGTACCATCATCTAGAGTCAATATGCCTGGCATATTGGGAACACTCGGAGGCAAATACGTGTTCACAAGTTGGAGTGGCAACTCAACTGCAACCACAATAGAGGCTACTATAAAAATGGATGGCCCCAAGACCGTCACAGCCAACTGGGAAGCCGACTTAACCTATCCATATGTAGCTATAGCAATCGGCATCATAGCTATAACTGTAGCAGTCGGAGTCATTGTATTGAGAAGGAAGGGGGTGCCAACTGCCGAGTCTCCGATGCCCCCAGAATATACTCCCACTCCACCTACCCCCACTCCACCCTCCTCATCCCATTTTATCTAAAACTACGCGCCCAAACCATTTCGCTAAAAATGAAGGCTTTCTCACCGGGCTTCTTTCTAGTTTTTAGAGCCTCAATTTTCTTGCTCTGAAAGCGATATAAAGCGATGCCGCTACAGCAGCGTTCAAGCACGCTGCAACTATCAAAAAAGGCATAAATGCAAACGCAGCAGCCCAGCCACTAATCGGTATGACGATTACAAAAAGCGCTGCGTTTATTCCAACTCCCAGTATAAGCGCAGGTATGAACGCCCATCTCTTTCTCAAAAGATTGTTTACTGCACCAATTGCCCAGCCAGCTAACGCCATTCCGAAAGCTATTGGAAGATGCACTAACCCTAATGGGAAATCATTAACCAGCGATGTTGCAATATGGCCGATGCCGCAGACAAACGCCCCATCTATAGGTCCGAAGAATAACCCTGCAAAAAAGCCTGGCGCTGAATCAAACGCAACCGTCTGTATGGGGCTGGGCGGATGTATGAAAGATCCAGCTACCGAGAATGCTGAAAGGATCGCGATCCTTGAAATAAATAAAGTCCTCGGTGTTTTTATGGTCATAGTGCCCCCTATTTCTCCACTATTTTGTAATCTGAGATATCTAGAAACCAATGTCCCTCTTCCGATAATTTGTTCGCATTAATCAGTTTGATCCGCTTCTTAAACAGAGGACCGTCCGTAACAAATGTGTGGTATTCACCAAGTTCGCCGCATAGGTGAAAATCCGATTTTAGTTTAAGCGCTTTTAGATCCTCTATAAAATCTCTATCCACTTTCCGCCCCAGCCAATCAACATCAAACAGGTTTGCTTTAACACTAACCACTATTGCCTCAAATTTTTCCCTGATAAAATCGGCGAGAACCTGTTCCTCATCTCTGCCCTGAAGAGGTTCGAATGGTATAACCCCTACTTCACCGCAGACCCGCGTCACCCAATCTAGGTGTTGCTGTATGTCTATGTCTCCGAACACTCCGCCTTCTAAACCATACTTTTTCAATTCACGCATCGCAACCTTAAATTCTTCCTCATAGCTTTCCCAAGTTACCTTCCTCTGGATAAGCGGAATTCCGATTGCATGTGCTTGTGCAGCAATCACCTTAGGATCCAGCCCATGCGACATTGTTCTGCCCTCCTGGGATACGAAGTTCAATAGGTAAGAAACTTCAAGCCCATCCCTAATCGCCTCGTAACATGCAAGAGCGCTTTCTTTACCCCCACTCCAAGATACAACAACCCGCAAAGATGCCGCCCCCTAGTTCAGAGCTACTTCAGATGCTTCTTTAGCAAATTAATGAAAAAGGGGCCGACTGTCGTGAAAAAGATGAAATTATTTACGAAGGCCATGGTGATTGAAGGAATCCCTGTTATCAACGCCATAAAAAATGGGATGCCGAAGAACCAAGAAAACCATAAATTTTGAAGTATTTCACTTACTGCAGTTAAGCCGATAGCCGACAGCCCCATAACAATTTTGCCAGGATTCTTAATCGCTCTTTGCACTAAACCGCCCATTATTCCTAAGAGCCCGATGATCGCTGCAATGAAAGGGGTCCAGGCCCCGGCCCACCCCATCGCTATGTCGGCTACCGCGATTATCCCTGCTCCTGTAACAAATCCAGCAGTAGAACCGAATACAAACCCGCTAACAAATGTCAAGGTCTCGGTTAGACCGAATTTAGATGCGGCCCAGTGAAATGGCACAATTTTTCCCCATATGGCAACCGCCGCCCTCAGGCCTGCGCCTATTGCGATTGAGAGTGTGATTAACGCCACGGTTTTCGCTGGGATCCACTTGCCATGAATCATAGTGGGATAATTATCCTACATTAAATATAAAATAATGGATTAGTTAGAACAGTAGTGGCATTCACATGAAACCAGCTCAAATCCCGCCTCTGCTCACTTATCTTGAAAGTCACGGAATAAAGTTAGACGACTTAATCGCCGCAGCACTCGAACTCTTCATTCCACATCCAGGCGTTGAAACGAGGCAGAAAGCTGTGAAACTTCTCAAAGAAGAATTCCATCAGGCTCTATCAGATGTGAATGTCTCATGCCTAATAGTGGCATGTTTCCGCGCAGAAGAAGATGCCAAGGCAGGGTTGATTCCCAATTTAACAAAAGAAAGATTTCTGGGTCGTCCAGGGCTTGTGGCAGACGAGCTTCTGGGAATAACTATTGCCAACTATATCGCTGGAGCCAGAGGAATGTTCGAGTTCATCCGATTCGATCAGAGTAAGCCAGGCATCCTGAAGAAGCTTGGGCCTATTGTAAATGACGCTATCGGCGGACTTGTCGCTGGCGTCTCATCAAATATGTACACCCGCGCTACGAGCCAGGTGTAAAAATTGGGCATAAAGAGCCTACTCGGCTTTCTTACAATAATTCCGGTTAGAATGGACAAGCACTCCTTCGAAGAGGCTGCAGAACTTATGCATCTCTTCCCACTTTTAGGCGCTTTCATAGGTTTTCTCGCAGGCATGTTTGCATTTCTCATCTTCAAATTGCTTCCAAATCTGGTTGTAGGAATTTTAACATTAGGCTTCTTGCTCCTCATCACTGGGCTTCACCACACCGACGGCCTCCTAGATTTCGGGGACGGCCTAATGGCTCAAGGTTCCCCGCAAAAGAAAATTAAAGTCATGCACGACAAGCAAACTGGAACTGGTGGAGTGGCTCTTGGACTAATTACTTTCTTGACCACCGCACTCGCTATAGGAGGACTAACCCGAATCATAATCCTGCAATCACTAGTTACCGCCGAAGTCTCAGCCAAACTTGCGATGGTGGTTGCTGCTTGGGCAGGAAAATCTGCGCATAAAGGCATGAACACCTACTTCATAAACATCATGCACGATCGATATCGTTCACTTCGCATGATCGCTGCCCTAATTATCTCGTTCGGAATAGCAATGCCATTGCTACCGTTTATCGGCGTCATCGGAATAGTGGCAAGCATCCTCACTGGACTTATTATGGTCTGGATTTCGAACAGGCATTTCAGAGGCATGACCGGAGACGTATTTGGCGCTACAAACGACCTTGCCCGAATGACTACTTTGATCGCAATTCTGGCGGCGATTAAATGGCTATAACCGCTATCATTATGGCTGGCGGCAGAGGCACACGAATCAAACTCCCGGTAGAGAAGCCACTGCTAGAAGTTGCAGGAAAATCACTAATCGCCCGCGTAATCGATGCAGTGAAAAATGCCAAAGAAATCAGCGACTTCGTAGTCGCAGTAACCGACTCCACACCTAAAACCATGCAAACACTGGTAAAAATGGGAATAAAGACAATCAAAACCCCTGGCAAAGACTATGTTTCTGACACACGCCACGCCATCAAAGCCTGCGGGGCTTTTTATCCAGTGCTCATCATCTCAGCTGATCTGCCATTAATCACTGCGAACCTCATCGATAAGATAGTGAAGTACCACAAGAAACATCACGGACCAGCCTTAACCGTAACAGTGCCAATTGAGCTATGCAAAAAACTCGGCGTAACCCCTACCCACGCATTCGAATATAAAGGGCGAGAACTGGTGCCAGCAGGAATCAACATCATTAACGGGCGGTACATCGATGAAACTGAATTAAAGGAAAAGATACTCGTGCTTAATAGACAGGAAATAGCGGTAAACGTCAATTCAATTAACGAGTTAAAGCTTGCTGAAAAATTCTTGAAGGAAAAGCCCCATGCTCGATCCCATAGACGCGACTTGCGATAAGCTACGAATACTGCTTGAAGCAGCCGTCAAAAGAAATCTGGCAGACGGCATCCTTCTTTC
>CAYPFQ010000019.1:0-16711 GCA_964410135.1 uncultured Candidatus Bathyarchaeia archaeon | reverse complement strand
GAATCCACACGTTTCGCCTTCACCCCGGCTCGGATAGCTTTGAACGCTGCTTCCTGCGCGGTTAAAACTAGATGGTGGAGTTCAGACTGCTTCCGGGTATGTCCTCCGACCACCACAGTCCTAGTTAGGTCCGAACGATAGCCCTTATAGACAGCGCCCACATCAATCATAACCAAATCTCCTGAACAAATCTTCCGAGTGGAGCAGAACCCATGAGGTAAGGCGGTTCTCGATCCAGAGAGAACTATCGTGTTAAAGGCAAATGCCTCAGACCCTAGGGAACGCATTTCATACTCCGCTTTGGCTGCAACTTCACACTCACGGATACCAGGCTTAAGAGCCTCTACTGCCGCCTCAACACCAGCATCCGCCATCTCCGCCGCCTTCCTCATGTAAGCGATTTCAGTGGCATCTTTGACCATCCGGAGCTTCCAAACCAGATCAGAGTTAGGCTGAAGCTTCACGTTTCTAAGCTTCTTCTCAAGTCGAAGGAAGATATGCGCGGGTAAGGCTTCAAATCCAATTTTCTTAGCCTTTAGTGTTGAAAGAGCCTTATGGATCTCATCGGTAAAATGCTCCCTAATTTTAACCGACCTTACGATACAGCCCCTTGCCTCCATTCGAGCAGCCAGAGAACTTAACTCAGAAATGTAAAGTGTTGGTGTGCCGTCAGCTGGCACGATAAGAGTGGTGGGACCTTCTAAGCCTAGAAAGTCTGTGAAATAATAGACACTGCTAACATTAGTTATGAGATACGCATCGAATCCCGTTTCATCTAAAGCCTTTTGTAAAGCCTTGATTCTCGCTCGCAATCTATTCACCACGGTTAGGTTGAATAGAGATGTATTACGCGCAGATATTTCAAAGCTCATCTTTGGCGGCACTTCAGCCATAACCTCTAAATCTGCCATGTTGTGAAGGTTTTTACGAAGAGGACAAACAATTATTGAGATTTAGGAAGTACTTTAGAATATTAGACAATAATAACTGTAGAATTAGAGTAGTTTCTAGGGGGGAATATGGCTGGTATTCATTAGCAAAATAGAGATGCGTGGATTCAAATCGTTCGGGCCACGGAAAATAGCTATATCCCTCGACAAAGGCCTCACCGTTATTACTGGTCCAAACGGAAGTGGAAAGAGCAATATAACCGATGCAATCCGGTTCGTTTTAGGCGAATTAAGTGCCCGTTCACTTAGGGCTGACAAGTTCGCTGAAGTGATTTTTGATGGGGTCCAAAGCGAAAGGGTGAAATCGGCATGGGTCGCGATCCAATTTGACAATTCAGACAGACGTATCCCCATAGATATGGATACGGTATCGGTTTCAAGGGAAGTTGACCGAAGTGGGCAGAGCACCTACCGCCTAAACGGTAAGCGAATCCCAAGAAGCCAATTAGTAGAAATAATGAACATTGCAGATCTTCATGCTGCTGGCTATAACGTAATCATGCAGGGCACTGTCACAAGGCTTGCTGACATCACGCCAGAAGAAAGGCGAAGGATAATCGAAGACCTGATTGGGATCGGAGAATATGATGTGAAGAAGGCCGAAGCCCAAGTACAACTCAATCAAGCTGATGTAAACCTGAAAGTAGCAACCGCCCACATAGAGGAAGTTCAAAAAAGAATAGAAAGTCTGGAAAGGGAGCGAAACGATGCGCTTCGTTACAATAACATTCAAGGCGAAATTAAACAACTCAAAGCCCAGCAAATATCAAACAATATAAGTGAACTCAAAAGAGAAATCGCAGGCCTGACCGAGAAGTTGAATGAAAAGAAGAAGGTAGTTGAAAGCCTTAAACTTGAACAGGATGCTCTTCAATCAAAACGAGATCGAATCGAATCAGAATGGCGAAAATTCGACGAAGAAACTGTAGATAAGGGAAGCACTAAACTATTCGAGATCCAAAAGAACATCGGCGAGACAACTTCGGAAGTCGTACGCCTCAAAACCGAGATCGATGCCAGTAAAACCAGCCTAAATGGGCTCCTCAAAATGCGGGAAGAGCGGCTCCAGCTTCTAGAATCACTAAGCAAAGCAGTTAAAGAGTCCAGAGACAGTCTGCAACGCTTGAAACGCCAACAAACCCGTCTACAACAAACCATCAACGAAAAGCAAGCCCTACATACTGAGGTTAGCCAACGAGTTACCGAGATGCGAGAAAACCTTGGACAAAATACCAACAAAATCGAACAGATCGAAAACGAATTAAAAACATTAAATGGGCAAATGATCCGGTTCAGCACTAAGCTAGAGGGCAGCACTGCCAGAGTCAAGGTCTTAGAAGAAAACATACAAACCTTAGAAGGCAGAAGACTCGGATTCGAAACCATACTTCAAAATCTCACAGCACACCTAAAAGAGCTCAGCAAAGTCCAAAAAGAAGAACAGGAAGCTCTCGAAAAAACATGCGAATCTATAACCCGCGCTGGCGAGAGAAAACTAGTTCTAAAGCAAGAACTAGCTGAAGCAGAAAAAACCGCCCGGCGTGCAAGAGACACTGTCGTCGAATTTGAAACTCAAAAAGACTTCGCAGAGAAAGTGGCAGCTGAAGGAAAAGCATTGAAAGAAATCGAAGACATGGGAAAAAGAGGCGCAATTTCAGGGATTCACGGACGATTAGAAAATCTAATCAAAATAAGCCCAGAATTCAAAGATGCAATTGAAGCCTCCTCCTCAGGCTGGCTCAAATCAATCGTCGTAGCCGATCTTGAAACAGCCCTAAAGTGCGTTGACAACCTAAAAAAATCAAAACTTGGAAGAATCAAACTCATCCCTCTAAAAGAGGTGTCCTCAACAAAACTCCTAGAACCACCAAGCATCTCCGGCATAGTAAACGTGTGTGCCTCCATCATAGAATGCGATTCGCTGTTTAAGCCAGCTGTCAACTTTATTTTCGGAGACACTCTCGTCTGTAAGGATGCTGAATCAGCTTTCTGGGCGGCTAAAAAAGGCTATCGGGCGGTGAGCATCGACGGCGACCTCTACGAACTTGGTGGAGGAGGCATGGAAAGCGGGTATTACCGTACCCCCATAGATATAGCCTCTATAATCCCCAGTGAATCCGCCTTAAAAAGCCTCGGCGAAAGCGTTGAAACCCTCCATTCTCTATTGGAAAGAAGAAAGGCGGATATTCAGATAATTGATGAGGAATTTGGCAAATTAAATGAGGAAAAGGTGCGACGTGAAGAAGTTATCCGGATGCTCGAAAAAGAGGCTGTTAACGTTCAAGGAAATGTCGAACGGATTCACCAAAACATAGTCGCATTAAACCAAAGGATCCAAAGTCTACAAAAACACATCGAAAATGATAAAACCCAGTCAACTGTCCTCGAAACAAAGAAAAACGAACTCGCACGGCTGATTTCAACCCTACAAAACGAGGTCAAATCCATCAAGCTGAACGTAAAGCCCGCAGTCATACTAAAGTACGAGAACGAAACCGCCGCTATTTCAAGCGAACTCAACACATTTCAAAACATGCTCGTCAAAATCACAAGCGACATCAACTTCACCGAATCAAACCTAGTTAACACGCTGAAACCCGAGTTCGAACGCGTAAGAATTGAAATGGCTACAATCGACAAGCAGATAGACGGGCTTCAGACCAAAGTGGATAATGCGAATGCCGCCTTGGAAGAGGCAACTAAAAAGCTTCGTGAACTGGAAAAGATAAAAGAGCAGTTATCAACCTCATTCTACTCCGTAAAAGATGAACGCAAGAAATTTGAAACGGTCCTCAGCAGGATTGATACTGATTTAAAGAAAATCGACAGCAAATACACGCCCATAGGCAACGAAATCTACCAAACCGAGCTGGCAATCCAAGCTTGCACCATTGACCTAAAACATGCTGAAGAAGAATTACGCCAACTGGGCTACATCCAGTCCCCCGCCATCACGCCAGACGCATTGAAAAACATAGAATCTTCTCTGAGGCTAATGAATCTCGAACTAGAGAAACTCGGCTCAGTAAACCAGCTGGCAATTCAACAGTACGACGAATACAAGGAGGATTGTAAACAGCTCTCACTACGCCGAAACCAGCTGGAAGAAGAGAGGCGCGCCATACTAAAATTTATAGATGAGGTTGAAGCAAAGAAACGCGGCGCTTTCACAAAAGCCTACACCACCATTAACGAAAACTTCAAAACATCCTTCTCAAAACTCACTGGCGGCGGACAAGGCTGGCTCCAACCCCAAAACCCTTCAGATCCATTCGCGGGTGGACTCGACATATTTGTTCAATTTCCAGGAAAAGGCGCTAGGTTGGTAAGCGGAACTAGTGGCGGAGAAAAATCCGTTGCCGCTGTCTCATTCATCTTCTCAGTACAAGGGCTATTCCCTTCCGTCTTCTACGTGTTCGACGAGATCGACGCCCACCTAGACCCATCAAATGCGGAGCGACTCGCCAACCTTCTCAGAGAACAGTCAACTAACTCCCAATTCATAGTAATCTCACTCAGAGATGTAGTGATAGACCGAGCCGAAAGGCTCTTCGGAGTCTATGTGGCAGATGGCATATCCCAAATTGTCTCTACTAAACTCAGAGAGGCGTTAGCATAAAATGCCAAGAGAACCACTCGAAAAACAAGAGGAAAAACCCTTCTGGCTCCAGCCGCCTTGGATGATCCTTTTCGACCTCATCAAACTTCACAAAATAAAGCCATGGGACATAAACCTCACCCACCTCCTCACCACCATGCTCAGCGAAATGAGAAGGCGAGGCTACATCGACTTCACCGCCTCAGGTGTAGCCCTACTGTCCTCAGCCACCATATACCGCATGAAAACCGAACTCATCCTAAAAATGGAGGCTCCCCCGTTGCCTTCAATGCTTCCTAAACCCCCTGAATATATGCCCCCGCCCATCCAGCTTCCATTCCGATACGAGTATACGTCCACAACAATCAAACACCTTCTCAACTCGCTTGAAGAGGCGCTTAGAGCGGAACCCGAAATCCTCGCTAGACTTAAGCTTCAGCCCCTCGCCGCCCCGCCTCCGCCAAGCATCCCAGAACTCGACCAATTCATGACCGAAATCGAAGACCAGATAGAAAAACTATATAAAAAAGTCTTCACCATCGCCAGGGGCGAAAAACCAATCCCATTCACCGCAATCACAACCGGACTGAAACGGCTCGACAGCATCAGAGCCTTCATAATCATCCTCTTCCTCGCATCCCGAGGCAAAATCAAGCTTTGGCAAGAAAAAGAATTTGGAGAAATCTACATCAGCCTGACCGAAGGAGAATCCGCTATTGACAGAAGAGCAGCCCACCCAGGAATCGTCTGAGCCAGAAGAAAAACTGCAACTCAGCCTAGACCATGCCTTATCCCTCATAGAAGCAGCCCTCTATGTCGCAGGGAGGCCCCTTGAACTCAAGACCTTAGGTTCAATCATTGGCGTCAGGTCTAGGACACGTATCCTAGAGCTAGTACGGATGCTCGGTGAGAAATATCGCCAAAAATCAGGCGCCCTTGAAATCCTCGAACTCGAAGATGGGCGATTCGCGCTTCAACTTAAACCCGAATATGTCAACCGCGTCCGACGCCTAGCAACACGGCCCCTCCTCACCCTAGGCCCTCTCAAAACACTATCCTATATCGCCTATCGCCAACCTGTCACTCAAGCCAAAGTTGTAGATGTACGTGGACCCCAAGCCTACGACCATGTCCATCTTCTAGAACAAATGGGCCTCATCCACTCAGAGCGAATAGGAAGAACCAAACTAATGCGGACAACCGACTACTTCGCCGACTACTTCAACCTCAGCCATGATCTTCGGCTGCTAAAACGCCAACTCCAAGCCAAACTCGAATTCATCGAAAAGCAATCAGAAGAAAAGGCTCAACCATAAAAAAAGCCGTGACGGCGTATCAGCGCACGCGGGAACAAGCTCTCCGATAGGCATATCGATTATTCTGGTTCCGCCCACTATGGTCTGAAGTAAAACCTAGCCTCTTTACGTATCCCTATGGAAAGTCTAATAAAGTCACTATCGCCTAACCTACCTTCCATTGAAGGAATAATAAATGGCAGAAAAAAAGGTGTTCTTGAGGAAATCTACAGGGCTTATCAGAGAAATCGGCTTCCTAGCTGCGATTCTAATTGTGCTTTGTAACACTATTGGTCTAGGCTGGCAGAAACGTGCGTTCCAGTTCACTGGACCAGCACCGATAAAAGAGACTATGTATATTGCAGGGCTTCCTCCGATCACGATGGCTTTCATAATTGCAGGCGTAGTTGTGCTGCTCTCAATCTTCGTATTCGCTATCCTAACGGCGGCAATGCCGAGATCTGGAGGCGGTTATGTCTTCATCTCGAGGATCCTTAACCCAGCGGCTGGGGTTGCAGCATCATGGCTTGAGTTCCTGAGCATCGCCGTGTCGTATGGTATGATTGCGGTCGCTGTGCTCGAGGCTGTGCTCCTGTTCGGAGGGTTAGCTAACATCACTGTTCCAGCACCACTAACAACCTCGGTAGGTTTGTTCGGCATCGGATTCGTCATCGTCTTCTTCTTCGCCGCGTTGGCGTTACTGGGCGTGAAGATGGCTGGGATGCTACTGCAGGTCATGTTCTGGATCCCAGCTGTAATCACTATTCTAGTCTATGTGCTACTGCTCTCAGTAACCCCTGCAACTCTCGGGGCAGGTATACAAGCCATAACAGGTCACACCGCACTAGAATTCACTAACCGGGCAATAGCACAAGGGATGGCCGCGGCGGGCGCGAAGTTCACCTACTGGAGTGCTGTCGGTGTTGCGATGCTCGGCGCCTATTGGGCGTATATCGGATACGCGGCCTCCACATTCGTGGCAGGGGAGGTCAAAGAGGCGGGTAAAAGCCTGCCTAAAGCATTGTTCTTGGGTGGCGGGTTGATTATGCTCATTTACGTGAGCATATCGTATCTGCTAGCTAGCGCGTGCATGCAAGTTGGGAAGGTGGGCGAATACTCGTTCTTCTCAGCCTACAGCTACCTATCATACGGAGGCGGCAATCTCTGGGCAGGTGTACCTAAGGCTTGGCTGCCAGTGGTCTGTGCTTTCCAGGCTGAGGGTATGGGCTTCGCCGCCTTCAAGGTGCTGCTGGTCATCTTCGCAATGTTCTGGGTCGCCAACGATATTCCACCATTTATCATCACTGCTTCACGGTTGCTCTTCGCTATGGCGTTTGACAGAGTTCTACCCGTAAAGCTTGCAGAGGTAAGCGAAAGGTTCCACTCGCCTACGTGGGCTGTGTTAGCTACGGCGATCATCGCGCTCATAGGATGCGCGTCCGAGGCGGGCGTCTTCTATGCGGGTGAGCCATGGTACATGGGGCACGGAATAGAACTAGTCTTCAGTACCGGTGTGGCGGCGACGGACTTTTGGGACGGCATCTTCTTCACCTTGATGGCTTTAGCAGCGTTGCTATTCCCGTACGTGAAGAAGGATATCTACGAGAAAGCGCCGTTTAAACCAGAAATCGGGGGCATACCACTAGTCGCACTGATAGGAGCAGCAGCTTTAGTCGGCAATCTATACCTCGACTGGGTCTTCTTGGACAGTGGCTACAATATAACGCATGCATTCGACCAGGGAATCTTTGGCGATCCAGCATTCCCATTCGTGTTCACAGTATCGCTCATCGTCCTAAGCCTCCTTGTCTACTACTACTACAAGCTAAGAGCCAAAGCGACTGGCGTCGACATGACGACCATCTACGCAGAGATACCTCCAGAGTAAATCTCATAAACCACCCTTCTTCTTTTTCATTTGGTTGCTGTTATGTCCAGACTTGACGATTATCTTCTTCATCTCGAAAAGGAGCTTATGGTTGGGAAAGGCGTCTGGGTTGCAGACTTCAAAGAGTCATTTAGAAATGTGGAAATTAACGGCATTCAATTCGATATGGTTGTGCGTGGAAACACTCGCACAAAAGGGTTATTTCTGTCTAGACTTTTTGCGTTCTTAACTATGCCTAACTATCAAGTTGCATGTCTTGTTTTCAATGGTGAGCAGGCTAAATCTCTTGATAACCAGTTTCTCGATTTATTTCTAAAGGCTGCTGAAGGCTACATTAAAAAGAACGAGTTAGCTTGGGCGTGGTTTGTAATCGCTCAGGCGGGCGATTTCCCTGAGGCATTTAAGATAGCTGTTAGTAATCTTTCAATCAAAGAAATCGGAGTAGCTCTTATTGACATCGATTCAGGCGCAGTCACTTCTAGCAAGAATTATCTAGGGATGGCGATGCCTAGATACATCAAATAGTGTGCGTATCGATGATGCGAAAAGATTTTTCAAGAGTACAGGTGTCTAAACTAGTTTGGGCTTTTTGTCTAGTTCTTATGTTTTTGACAGTGCTTTACTTCACTACAGTCTACATTGCCTTCGGAAGTTTCATCGTTGTCCAGCTTGTCTTAATAATCAATCTACTACTAGCTTCGATTGGAGGATGGTATCTCTATATGTATCGATATCACACGAAATTTTCATTTGATAATTTAGGTTTCTCTCTAGAGGTCGGAAAAAGGGAGAAAGTTACTAAACGTTGGAGTGATTTCAACCAAGTTTCTCTGGTTAATGTTGCTCATGGAGAATTTGTTGTACGTCTATATAATACAAAAACCGGAGATCTTGTAGACCTCCCTGTATCTGCGGTTAAATTGGATCCTTCAAGTTTTAGGTTTGAAGTTATGCGGCTTGTGGGCGAGGCGTCTGTAAAAAGGAGTTAGGCTTCAACCCTCTGTAGTCTAAGTATTTTTTCGCTCTCGATTTCAACCAGATAAGCTCTGAGTATTCCTTCAGAGTATTCGCTTCCAGGATTAAGGCATTGAGTTCTGCCTATTTTGATGAAGCCGGGAGACTCGTGGATGTGGCCGTGAAGTCCGAGCAACGGTTGATATTTCTCGATGATTGTTCTTACCGCCTTGGATCCAACTGGCATGAAGACTGGTCTGCCGCCTTCGTAAACTGGTCTGAGATCCTTGTCCAATTTGGGTGCCCTGTCTATCTCTGAATTGTATGGGGGAACATGGAAGCAGAAGACCGCGGCGCGCATGTTCTTCACTTTGGACACCGTCTTCTCGAGCCTATCAAGTAATTCTTCTTCACTGCATTCTCGGGGGCTGTTCCACGGCGTGGGGTTGCTCCATCCGCAGCATGCTACTTCATGTTCTTCATCTAGGCTGACTACGTTGCTTTCTCCGTAGATCACGCTTCGATTAGCCTTTATTACAGGGTCTATAGCCAGTTTATCGTCATTGCCTGGGCTGATTATAACTTTACAGTTTTTAGGCACTTTTTCCGGTACAAGAGTTAACCAGTATTTGACGATCTCAACCTGGAGTTTCTCGAAAAGTTTTTCGACTTTCTCGCTGTCCGCCCTAAGTTCAGCAGCCTCTTTTGGGGTTGTTTCATATGGTATGTAGCTTGCAGCTCTCAGCTCCTTTGAGAACTCAGGCAGTTCATCCTTTGTCAAAACATAGTCAGTTTTCAGTACGCTGGCTTCATATTTGCCGTCAGGTCTTTTGATTATGGGAATTATCATTTTTCCAGTCATGTCACCGCTAAGTATGAGAGCGTCTAGTTTGAAGTACTTTGCAGAGTTTAGGAACTTCCTCCATACTTGCTCGGCGCCGTGGATATCGGTGGCGAAGAGAAATCGGGTTTTAGCCGTCATCATGCGCCTCCAGTTTAATCTTAAAGGTAATACGCTCGGTCGTATTGCCACTTCTGTCTATGTTTCTCATTTAAACATTTATATTGGCGCATCTCGCTGTTAACTTAGAATTGGCTATCGACAGCCCTTCTGAAGGATAAGCTATGACTATGCACAGCGACATCGAAAAAGAGGCTAGGCGAATTCTCGAGGCCGCCGAAGCGAAGGGGATTGTCTTAAGGCTGCTGGGCGGATTAGCTGTCAAACTTAGTTCACCTAGCGCAAGCCACCGCGCACTAACAAGAAAGTATCCAGACATCGATTTCGCGGGATATCGTAAGCAAGGTCGAACGATAAAGGAGCTCTTTGTCGAGCTTGGTTATGAGCCAAATCAACGTTTTAATGCACTACACGGGGATAAACGACTATTGTTCTATGACAACAAGAATGGACGGCAAGTGGACATTTTTCTAGACGTATTCGAGATGTGTCACAAATTCGATTTCAAAGGGCGCCTAGATCTAGTTAAACAAACAATTCCAATAGCAGACTTACTGATCACCAAGCTTCAGATAGTGCAGATAAATGAGAAAGATGTCAGGGACATATTCTGCATAGTCAAAGACCATGAGTTAGTTGGCGGCGGGTCTTCGCAGGGCATAGATGTCGACCATATTATTAAGCTGTGCTCTGAGGACTGGGGTCTATACAAGACTGTTACAACAAATTTGAACAAGCTTTTGCTTTTCGTTGATGATTACGAGTTCAGTTCGGCTGATAAAGCGTTGATCCGAGGGTGCATCCGCAAAATTCTGGACCTAATAGAGAAGGCCCCAAAATCTACCAGGTGGAAGATGCGTGCAACTGTAGGCGAGAAAGTACGTTGGTATGAGCTTCCAGAAGAGGCCGTTCGTGCGGCCTAATAAATCGCTAAATTCTTATAAGGCTAACCTCGATTTTCCTAAGACTTACAGAGGGTTCTAGATGTCGCAGTGGCACGGTGATCTCGATAAAAGGAAACCGACTGGTGGGAGGGCTAGGCGTTATCGGGGAAAACGCGCCTTCGAAATGGGCAGTCCTCCAAGTGAGACACACCTAGCTAAGCCTGAGACAAAAATTATGAGAACTAGGGGAGCTGGAAAGAAACTCCGTTTAGTGAGCGCCAATTATGCTAACATTACAGATCCTGCGACACATCAAACCAAGAAAGTGGAGATAACCAAGGTGGTCAAAAACCCTGCAAACATCGACTACAACCGAAGAGGCATAATTACTAAAGGCACAATCATTGAGACCTCGCTTGGACAGGCACGAGTAACATCAAAGCCTGGACAAGACGGTGTAATAAACGCCATCTTAATCGGCAAATCAAGTGCCGAGTAGTATATCACACAAAAAGGGGTAGTTGCATTGTCCGAAGTCTACTTCTTCGACTATAGTAAGAATCAGGAAATTTACGCTGGAATCGAAGCATTATTCAAAAAATCAGAGCTCCCCCGCATCATAAAAAAAGGAGACTCGGTAGCTGTAAAAGTGCACATGGGTGAGCGTGGAAACAGAACCTACCTAAGACCTGTATTCGTCCGAAGGATAGTAGACCTTGTCAAGGAGGCTGATGGAAAACCCTTCGTGACCGATACTACAACACTTTATCCAAAAAAGAGGTTCACCGCCAAAGACTATCTTGAAACTGCCGCCATCAATGGATTCACCAGAGCCTCGCTTGGTGTGCCCATCGTCATTGCGGGTGGGCCTGAGGGATACGATGGAACTGTTGTACCGATTAAGAAGGCTGTTGACGGCTGTCAGCTAAAAGAGATCAAAGTCGCCTCCCAGATCACGAAGGCGGATGTGCTGCTGGTTGTATCTCATGCAAAGGGTCATCAGATCGCCGTGTTCGGTGGAGCAGTAAAAAACATGGGAATGGGCTGTGTGACAAAGGAAAGCAAATCAGCGCAGCACATGGTAAACCGTCCCATACTCGACCTTTCACTATGCAACGGGTGTGGAACATGCGTCATAGTCTGCCCGTTCAAGGCTATCACCCTGAAAGACGGCAAGCCGGTAACCGATTACCAAAAATGCATGGCATGCAGCACCTGCTACTTCAACTGCCCACAACGCGCTCTATCTTGGCCAAAAGATGCTCGAGAGAAACTTCAAGTCTATGTGGCGCATGCAGCGTCAGCAGTTTTAAGCCTATTTAAGAAAAATAAAATTGGATTTGTTAACTTCGTTCATGACATCACTCCACTGTGCGACTGCTGTACCCCCGCAGGAAGTCCGATTGTAAAAGATGCGGGAATCCTTGCTTCTAAAGACCCTGTAGCCATCGATAAGGCATCGCTTGATTTAATAGACAAATCACCACTCATAACAGGTGCAACCACATTCTCTCCGCCCAACTTGCTTGGAAAATTGTATGGAAGTGATAGCTTAATCCAGCTACGCACCGCACAAAAGTTAGGGCTAGGAAACATGAGCTATACTCTAACCACAATATGAAACGAACAGCCTTGGGGGCTCGCGTAAGTTTGAGTAAAGGAAAAGAAAATCAGGTAGTATGGCCTGTGTACCTAGACTCCGCAAAGTCTCGGAAGCAAGGAAGAAGAATTGCAATGAAATTTGCGGTGGAGTCCCCTAAAATACAGGAAATTGAGCAGGCTGCGGATCTTCTGGGCTACAAGCATGACACTAAACTAGATTCAGCTCATCCCAAAACTTGGTGGGAGAAGAAAGGGTACGTGCTTATCGAGAAAAAGAATTCAAAAATTAAAGTCCTTGAAAAAATAGCTAATAAAATCGTCAGCCTCAGAAAGAAACCTGAAATTAAAAAGTAGACCTCTGCTCTATCATAATGCATCATTATACTTCTATAAAAACTACAATTCATGTAAAAATACTTAAATAAGGCTAAGCGAATGATTGCTTCAATCTTCTCGTAGGAGTGTTTATGAAAAGCTTGCGTCGGCTTGGAAAACCGTTGCATGTGTCCGCTGCACAAAACTTGATCCTACGCGCAGAGGGCGAAGCCCCACGAATTGGTGAAACTGTTTTTAACGACAAATTAAAACCTGTTGGGGTCGTGTATGACATATTTGGTCCTGTTTCAAAACCTTATATCTCTATAAAACCACATGAGAGCCGACCGAGCAACGCAAAACAAATTCTCTATGTTAAGTCATCTAAATTAAGAAGGTAAAATTTTGGTCGAAAATGTAGAACGCCCCGAAATAGAGCCTCCCTCAAGAATCAGAAAGTGTCCTGAGTGCAATGGCAGTCGCCTAATTCGAGACTATGAGCAGGGCGAAATCGTCTGCATGGATTGCGGATACGTCATTGATGATAGGCTCGCTGACTCCGGTCCAGAATGGCGAGCTTTTGACGACGAACAGCGAGCGAAACGCACCCGAGTAGGCGCACCTCTAACCTTCACTATCCACGACAAAGGGCTATCCACGATGATCGATTGGCATGACCGTGACACATATGGAAAAGACCTGACGCCTGGACAGAGAGCCCAAGTGTATCGGCTAAGAAAATGGCAGAGAAGAGTGCGTGTATCCGACGCAACTGAAAGAAACTTGGCATTTGCTCTTTCCGAGCTGTCAAAAATGTCTTCAACCCTAAATCTTCCAAAAAACATCTTGGAAACAGCCTCAGTTATCTATCGAAAGGCTGTCAAAAAAAGGCTGATTCGAGGGAGATCCATTCAAGGCGTAACCGCCGCGGCCATCTATATGGCTTGTAGGCAATGCGGAGTCGCCAGAACCTTAGATGAAATTTCCCAAATTTCTGCAATACATAAAAAGGAAATTGGCAGATCCTACCGTTTTATAGTGAAGGAGCTCGAGTCCTTCGTTCCATCGTTGCCCGCAATGCATTATGTGTCAAGATTCGCTAACCAACTGGGCCTTGCGGGAAAGGTGGAAACCATCGCTCAACGAATCCTCCAAACTGCTTCCACGATGCGTTTGACGAGTGGAAGAGGCCCAACTGGAATAGCAGCCGCGGCCACCTACATTGCCTCAGTACTGGCTAACGAACGACGCACACAGAGGGAAATCGCAGAAGTTGCTAATGTCACAGAAGTCACTATCAGAAATAGGTACAAGGAACTGATCGACAAGCTGGAAATCAACGTAAAACTCTAGAAGGACCTATTTTTCTTAATCTCATTCCCACAAAACTTATTGCTATCTCATTCTCCTTTATTTTAACTCAATTCAATAAAGAGTGAGGTAACTCTTTAACCTCCCAAATCCACTAATAATCAAAATAATTAACGGTGTATGCCAAAGATGCCTAAACACAATGATCTTGAACATCGCGCTCTTCAAATCATTTTGAACAAGGGAAAGGAAGGCATCCTTCAATGCGACTTGTGGAGGGATTTGAAGGCTAGTAGCCGCGAAGGATCAAGGATCTCTCTAAAGCTTGAACGCAAGGGATTGATCAAGCGAGAACAAGAGCTCTACGATGGAAGATGGACCTACCGTCTATTCACCAAAAGGCAGCCCGCAACAATCGACTCAATCATAAGCTGTCCATGTCTAGCATGCATCGAAATCAACAAGTGCGGAGTCGGAGGAGTAATCTCCCCAAACACCTGCGATAAACTATCATCATGGCTTTTTGGACTAGTGGAGTCTAAGAAGGCGGCTGGTGGAAGCTAGTTTTTGTCAGAGCGTTGGCTACAAGAACGCAAACGTGACTTCTACTGGAGAATGGCAAAAAAGGAAGGATATCGAAGCAGAGCCGCCTACAAGCTTCTCGAAGCCAATAAGAAGTACCGCTTCATCAAGCCAAGCGGGGTTGTAGTTGATCTAGGAGCAGCTCCAGGCGGCTGGCTGCAGGTGGCAGCGGGACTCGTTGGAAACAGAGGCTATGTACTCGGTGTTGACATCCTTCCGATTGAGCCGCTACAGCTGCCAAACGTTGAAACATTTATCGGAAATGTAGCTGACCCGGATACAGTCAATAAGATCAGGGAAAAACTGCCTCGCACAGCTGATGCAGTCTTATGCGATGTTTCGCCGAGTGTTTCCGGTGTCTGGGAAGTAGACCACGCCAGGCAAATTGACTTTGCAAGAGCCTCTATGAGAATAGCGCTGGGAATCCTACATCCAAGGGGGGCTTTCTTCACAAAGGTGTTCCAAGGAGACTTGCTAGATGAATTCATAAAAGAAATGAAACAACATTTTCAGCAACTCCGCATAATCAGACCCAAAGCAACCAAGGCGAAGAGCGCGGAGATATACCTTCTCGGATTAGGACCTAGGCTCTCGAGAGTTGCTTAAAAATTTCTACAAATTTCTTGGCAGGCGCATTTGTTCTAACTCCTCTAACGTGGAAATGCGTGGGAGTTGCTTTGTAGCCTGCAGCCAACAATCTCTCAAATATCCTCCCAGTCGGGGGAATAGACCAATCATACTTGTCGCAAACTCTATCGATCACATAATACGTTGGCGTTCCATCAGCTTCTTCGAGAACAGTGTCCAAAAGCTTCTTCAAACGATGTTTCTCTTCAAAATTAATTTTCTTAAGTTCATCCCGCATCTTATGGCAGAAATCTCTGTCAAAAAGTCCTCCAAGCCAAAGTGCTCCTGCGACACTTAGTCTTTCACCACACTCAGGGCACGAGCCTGCTGTAAGGCGGCTGATCCCTGTAGCTGTTTCTCTATGGAAACAGTTGAAACAATGCAACACGTATCCCATTCCGCCTATGCTTCGATTTGCCTCCCTAACGCTGTGCTTGATCAAAATGTAACTTCTTACATAGTGATCTGTGCTATGTGAAAATAATACGCGAATACCCGCGTCATAGCGCGCTGTCGTTAACGCCAAACATCCAACCAGGATCCTAACAGCCAGCTCATGGCAATACTCGGTTCTAAGCGGTCTGCCTCCGTATTTTCTGAGACAGGCCTGCGGATGCACACCGCAAAGCGGAGCCATGTCCGTCGCAGTCAAGCCCAACAGCCCCCCACTATGCAAAGCTCTCACCGCCGAATCCATAAAAGGCGCGGGAGAACCGAAGGGATCGATATCCACATAATCAAATCGCTTTGTTGGAGCCGAATACATGCTCAGCAAAAAATCCGCGTCATTGTTTTCGACGAGAACTTTACTTGCTAAACCATTCTTCCTAACATTGTACTTGGCGAGTTTTGCGGCTTCAGGATTCAAATCATTAATTACCACTTTCTCTACCCCAGGCACTTCAACAGCAAACCGTATCCCCCGAATCCCGCAACCAGCTAAGGGCTCGCAGACACTCAAATCCCTACCCAAAATTTTCCTGTAAACCCGTAAAACTAGTATGGCGATATCCCGATTAAGCCGCATAGCTGGATTATAGAACACAGGCATTTTCTTAACGGGAATATTTGACCTAGGTACTAGTACTTCTACAGAACCTTCGGTGATTGTTTTGATTGAAAATCTAAAGCGCGCCATCAGTATTCACACTAAATCAAATTCAATAAAGAAGAGCTAACAAATATATCCATTCGACTGAGGCTGAGTTCGCCTTTGGGAAACATAATCTTCTTAACAGGTGCGCCAAGAGTAGGAAAGACAACCGTGTTGATGAAAGCCATTGACTTAATACAGAAAAATGGGTATCATGTCGGCGGGATGGTATCCTCCGAGGTACGTGTAGGCGACTCTAGAGTAGGATTCGAGATAATCGATCTTCTAACTGAACAGAAAGGCATGTTGGCTCACGTTAATCAGCGTGAAGGTCCGCGGGTGGGCAAATACCGTGTTAACCTGCAAGACCTCGCCAAGATTGGCATCGGCTCAATAGAACGTGCAGTAAGAGAAGCAGATGTCATATGCTGCGATGAAGTGGGTCCTATGGAGCTTAACTCTTCAGCCTTCAATGAAGCTGTGAGAAAAGCTATAGAAAGTGGGAAGCCTCTGTTGGGTACAATTCACTTCAAAGCGAGAGATCCACTTATAGACTTCATAAAATCTAGAGCAGATACAGAAATTCTAGAGGTAACATTCGCTAACAGAGAGTCCCTTCACGAAATTGTGGCAGGTAAAATCCTTAAAGCC
>CAYPFQ010000018.1:15083-17345 GCA_964410135.1 uncultured Candidatus Bathyarchaeia archaeon | reverse complement strand
TAAACACATGTGGTAATCTTTAAGACATTTCAAAAACTTATTTTATGCAAACAGTGAAAAATATCGTTAAAAGATATTAAACATTATGAAGGGAGAGAGTTAGAGATAGAGCCTGTTCTAAGAGCTATTTTAAGCATATGCATTCTCGTTTTTACAGCGAAGATAATAGGACAATTTTTCTTACTGCATGGTTTGCCAGAGGTTCTAGGAGAACTGTTCGCTGGCATAATTTTCGGTCCATACGCCTTAGGTACAGCCATCCAAATTTATGGGATACCTCTGGTGGAGTTCAACGAAATACTCAATGCCTTTGCGGAGATAGGAGCCATTGTCATACTATTTATTGCCGGGTTAGAGATGAGTTTTGCGAGATTTAAAGCAGCGGGGATTCCCTCGTTCATCGTCGGCTCCGCTGGGGTGGTCGTCCCCTTCTTCCTTGGTTACTGGGTCTATGCTCAACTCGGCTTCCCCTTCGCATCAGCAATCATGGTCGGGGCAGCTTTAACTGCAACAAGTATCGCTATCACCGTGCGCGCACTGGATGAGCTTGGAAAAACCGACCTCATGGAATCTCGCATCACAATCAATGCGGCTGTAATTGATGATATACTCGGATTAGCCGTGTTAAGTATAGTTGTATCGATCGTTGCAGCTGGAATTACGCCTAAGCCGCTCGAAATTTTTTCAACTCTTATAAAAGTGATGATAACTTGGTTATTACTTCTATCTGTAGTGACATACTTCCTCCCCCAGATCATAAACAGAGCTGCCATGTGGAAAGTTAAGGGAAGCGTTGAGGGAACAGCAATTGCTTTATGCTTTGGGCTCGCGGCATTGGTTAGCGGACTTGGGTTTTCACCGATCGTTGGAGCTTTCGCTGCAGGAATGGCTGTCGCAGAATCAAGAGCGATAAAACGCGTTAGAGAGTTCACCAACAGCGTGGCATTGATCTTTTCTCCAATCTTTTTTGGGGTTATGGGCGCTGTTGTTAACCTCAATAGGTTTACGCTAAATACGGTGATAATGTCTGGGGTGCTTATCCTAATCGCTCTGGTTAGCAAAGTTCTGGGGTGCGGTCTTCCTGCCACTTTATACTTTAAAGATACGTGGAGAGGTCTACGGGTAGGTGTTGGTATGATTTCGAGAGGCGAAGTGGGTATCATAATCGCCGGTATCGGGCTTACCGCAGGGGTGCTTACGGGGGATATTTACAATGAAATTATTGGTATGATTATTGTAACGACTTTGTTAACACCATTGCTTCTAAAAAGGGTCTTTAAAGAAGAATAACTGTTCTTTTAAAGTGCTTGTAACGCTTGTAATCGCTTAACAATGTTAGGGTGAGTTGAGAATATCTCAATCAACCTATCTACGGAAGTGAGTTCTCTGGTGAGCAAATCTCTAACTAGCTGTTGGTCGCTAGCTCTCGCTTGCGATATTTCAACAGCGTCTCTTACGGCACTATCGGGGTCGGCGATGAACAGTGTTTTGAAGCTGCTAGATCCAGTCGCCTGGGGCTGATATCTTCTCAGTCTCCCAGTAGAATTGACTATCTTCGCTAAGGCTTCTGAAAGTTTGCGGGCGCCATCCTCAACCACAGTAACGCTATGTCGGTCCGCATAGTATTCTCGTAGTCGACTTAGTTGAAGCACGAATAAGGTGAGGATCCAGTAGATCGCTATGCTAGCAAGCCCGATGAGAGCGGCTCCGGAACCACGCTCCTCCCTTCTCCCATAAGAGGAAGAGAGAAGAAATGAATACCCTAGGTAGTAGAATAGCGCTGGAAGAACCGACACGAACATCATGACTTGGACATCCCTGTGTTTCAGATGTCCCAGCTCATGGCCAAGAACCGCTTCCACTTCCTCATACTCTAACTTATCCAATAACCCAGTTGTTACTGCAACTCTGGTTCCCGCGATCGGTGAACCATATGCGAAGGCGTTTGGAAGTGGGATGTTGGCGATCATCACTCTGGGCTTTTTGATCCCGCTTTTCTGGCTGAGTCTTTCAACTGTTTCATGAAGGCGAGGCTCCTCTGATTTTGCCACTTCTCGCGCTCTGTATAAAGCGTCAATTATGTAGGGAGCGAAAAGCCACTGAGCAAGGTTGAAAACGAGGACAAAGAAAGTCGTTGCCAGAATGTTAAATGTGCCGATTAGGCTGAGCACCACTGTGAAAAAAAGTGTGGATAAGGCAATTATGAAGGCTAGCGTGCCAAGCATTGAGAGACGGAGTTTCACTAGGCTCATTTTTTAAACA
>CAYPFQ010000018.1:0-14983 GCA_964410135.1 uncultured Candidatus Bathyarchaeia archaeon | reverse complement strand
TTACCGAACCCTAACATCCTATGGGGGCAAATCTTTGGCTAAGTTAAAGGGATTTGCAGAGCTTTGGAGAGTTGAAGAAGCACTTCAAACCTTCTTGGCACAAGTCCAACCTCAAAGGCTAGGACTCGAAAAAGTGCCATTGAAAAAAGCGCTTCACAGGGTTGCAGGCGAGGATATGATCGCAAAACGGGATTTACCCCACTTCGCTCGTTCGGCAATGGACGGGTATGCTGTAAAGGCAGGGGATACTTTCGGCGTTTCAGAATTTAAACCTACAACTCTTCGCCTAGTTAGAGGCGCCCGCGTTTCTCATGGTGAAGCAGCCAGAGTCTGGACCGGGTCTGCTATGCCAGCAGGTGCTGACGCTGTTGTAATGCTTGAGTACACCCGCGAAGCCAGAGAGGGGAGAATCGAGGTGCTGATGCCTGTTGTGCCTGGTATGAATGTTTCGCCAATAGGTGAGGATCTGCATAAAGGCGATATGGCTGTCAGAAAGGGGAAAAGGCTGAGACCTGAAGACATCGGGCTCCTAACCGCTCTGGGCTATACTGAAGTGGATGCTATACGCAAACCCCGAGTCGGGCTCCTCTCAACAGGTAATGAGCTTGTGGAGCCAAGATGTCCAGTAAAACCCGGGAAGGTCGTTAACGTTAATAGGATATTGCTGGATGGCATGGTCAGAGAACTAGGCGGAGAGCCAGTTGATCTAGGCATAGCTAAGGACGACCTGGAAACGATTACTCAACATATCTCAAAAGGACTGAAGAAAACCGACATACTCCTAACTACTGGGGGAACCAGTGTAGGCGGCTTTGACCTTGTGCCTGAGGCTGTTAACCGCTCAGGAAAACCTGGCTTAATCATTCACGGGATAGCTATGCGCCCCGGGAAACCCACTGGACTGGCTATTGTCAACGATAAACCAGTGGTATTGCTGTCTGGAAATCCAGTAGCCGCTATATTTGGATTTGACATGTTTGTCAGACCTCTAATTCAGAAAATGCTTGGAATAGAGTATGAGCCACGCCCGACAGTTCAAGCTAAGCTTACGCGGAAAGTGCCCTCTGCGCTTGGTGTAATGGTTTTCCTAAGGGTAAAGGTCTACTTGAAAGGAGAGCAATATTATGCGGATCCGCTGAGGACTGCGGGAGCAGGCGTCCTGACCACGATGACAAAGGCTAGCGGTTATGTAATAATTCCAGAAGATCGCGCTGACTTGGAGGAGGGTGAGATAGTTACGGTGCACCTCACTGGATCAATAGGGAGAACCTAATCATGTCTAGACGTTTCATCATGCCAGAGGAAGCCCATACCATAATCAAAGAACATTTTACTGCAACACCAGTTGGGGTTGAAAAAATCCTTGTGACAGAAGCGTATGGACGTGTGCTAGCTGAGGATGTAGTTTCAAGATTAGATGTCCCCTCGTTTAGCAGATCCAAAGTTGATGGTTATGCTGTAAGCTCGGCGGATACCTTTGGCGCTGAAGAGCACCAACCAGTCACCCTAAAGGTCTTAGGGCATATAAGCGCAGGGAGCTATCCTCGTCTAAAAGTTAAGCGAGGAGCTGCAGCGGGAATCGCCACAGGCGCTCCTATCCCCACAGGAGCCGACGCGGTTGTTATGGTTGAATTCACAAGCCGAGAGGGCAACATGGTCAAAATTTACCGCCCAGTAGCTCCGAATGCAAATATCTTGGAGAGGGGGTTTGACATCAAGGCTGGGGAAACAATCCTCAAATTCCAACAACTATCCGCATCCGATCTTGGTGTACTTTCAGCAATCGGACTTAAAGAAGTGAAAGTATTCAAAAAACCCAAAGTAGCGGTTATATCAACGGGTGATGAGGTTGTCGAGCCAAGCAAACCACTTCCTTCAGCCAAGGTATATGATGTAAATAGAAGCACGATAGCTGCCTCAGTTTCTATATGCGGCTGTAAGCCGATAATCTTTGGAATTGTACGCGATGATCCTGCGGCTCTCAAGCACAATTTAAAGAAAGCTCTCACGAAGGCTGAGGTTGTGATCACCTCTGGTGCCACCTCCGTAGGGGTTGAAGATTACATGCCCAAGATTTTGAATGAGCTAGGAAAGCCAGGAGTCATTGTGGGAGGCTTGGCTACTAAACCTGGAAAGCCCACTAATGTGGCGGTTGTAAATGGGAAACCTGTATTTGCGTTACCGGGGCATCCTGCTTCAGGACTTATTGTCTTCAACTTACTAGTTCGACCAGTACTCTGCAAGATGGCGGGGTTGCCAGCTGAGGTGAGTGAGCCAAAAGTGCTCGCTAAGGCGGCTGCAAGGATTTTCCCTGAAAAAGGTAGGCGAACTTATATGACGGTAAGATTAGAGCGCGGTTTGAATGGCGAATTATTAGCTCACCCAATTCCCGCAGAATCCGGAGCTATAACAACTCTCGCAAAAGCTGATGGTTTTATCGAAATCCCTGAAACTAGAGAATTCATTGAAAAAGACGAGAAGGTCGTAGTCCACCTTTTGAGGGCGAAATCCTTCTAGCTGAATTTGTCTCTTTGCTTTAGCAGATAAAGTGCAACTATAATTATGGTTATCAGATATCCAGTTAGGACATATGCCTCTAGACTAGGGCTGCCCGAGAACATCATTGTAGCATAAACTACAACTATCCCTACGAACCCTTCAAGCAATGCTGAAATCCATGCAAGATACAGTCCCCACTTTTTCAATAAGAACAGTCCAACAGCTGCTACTAGATTTAATGCTGCCAATATGCCGATGTAAGTCAATCTAAAATTCGCGCCGTACAAAATCGCAATGTCAGCTAATCCAACTAAAACATAGAAGACGGTCACAGCAATCAAACTAAGCGATTTGGGCTCAGCTTCAGTCCTGGCTTCAACTGCATTCTCTTCAGCCGTCATAACTGACCACTCAGTCTTAATTCGCTAATTCATATAAGCAATAAATTAATTCTACTCGATTTTTACCAATTAGGTTGCTTATTTTTATTTCCTCTTTCGGAGGAACATCAGATCCTCTTTTTCACAAACGTATTCAAAGCCTACTTCGAGTAGCCCCTTAATTTCTTCAGGCGCCTTAACGACTCTAACTGTGAACTCATCCGTCGCTTCTTTGAAGATTGGTTGTGGATTCCCTGAACTTCTTTGAAGTTGACCTGTGATGTAAAAGAGCAAGAGGATAAGGTCTTGACGATAACGGTTTGGAGATCTAGTTACTAGATTCAATGAGAGTCCAAGCGGCGGCTCTTCCAGCCTCCTCAGCCTTCTTTTCCGTGTGAGCTCCGGCAATTATGATGACATCGTTCTCCTCGGGTTGAAATGTGTTTAGAATCTGTTTCGTGACATTCGGCCACTTCCTGGATATCGATTCAGAAGGGGGCATGATCAGTTCTCCCCCCTTGAGCACTAAGGTCACAGCTCCAATCGCCCCAACTCTCACAGCGGCGTCTCTCTGCTCAATCCCACTCTTGACTCTGCTGGCGGCATTCTTTACGAGGATCCCGAAGTTATGGGTGCCGACTGTCATTGAACTCCTTGAAACCTCAGCTCTACGCCCAAGTTTAGCGTTTAGCTCATTTAGGATCGAGAGCCCGCTTTCTGTCAAGTCGCATCCAAGCCGTGAAGTCTTGACAAGATTTGCATCGAGAAGGCGGTTGATCAGAGTTCGGGTAGCTCCCTCGCCGAGACCCAGTCTCTCTGAGAGCTTAGTTCTGCCAATTCTTTTCCCGCCAATGATCTCAATGGCTTTCGCCAAATGAAGCTCTGTGAAGGAGGACGCTGGTCCAGCTGCCTTCTCTTTCGCCAACCGCTTCAATACCTTTAGAACTCTCATAGGTCCTCAACTGAATCTACATAAAGATAGCAATAAGCATTAGCAAAGCCCCAGCAATTTATCTACGCTCCATATCCTGCAGTAAGATGCTCTCGCACATTGGATTTTGTGGACGCGACAGATTTCAATGTGCTCCTCTGAGCCACAGCCTCCTCATAAGCTAAGCATGATCTTCCCTGCGAGCCTTCCGAGAATATCTTTGCTTTGCTAATTCCTCTATGACGCGTAAAGCCTCATCGTGACTTTTTACAATTGTTACTCTAGCAGCCAGTATTTTTTTAAAGTACTTCTCCGCCTTGCCGCCAGTGAAATCCCGTTTCTCTATTGGTACATTATCAATAACTATGGTCGGAATGCTCTTTTCCGACGCAACCTTCACTGCCTCCAAGTTCTTCAGGTTACCATAGCCTATCAAAAAGTCTGTTACTATAACTGTGTCTGCTTGCTGGATCAACCTCAAATTTTCTTTGTATGCTTCCTTTGCTATTGGTGAAAACGGAGCCTCACTCGCAACTGGGATGCCGAGCATTTGAGCAGCCTCATAGTCTGTATCTAGAACGTTGAGTACACCTGCGGTTACGTTCCATCCTCTTACGAGCCTCGTCATCAATGAAGCGCCTGAACCGCCTCCACATATAACATGAACCCTGAACCCTCCTTTCTTTATGTCACTTGCTAGGAGGGATGTCGAGATGGGAATCACGTAGAGAGAATTGGTTATTGGATGGCGCTTGACAAATGCTCCAACTCCAAAGACTTCTGATATGTTTCCTTTCGTCAAAACTTCTTCAGGTTTCCCTAAGGAAACGATCTTCTTATCATGAAGTAGAATGAGCTTATCGCAGTATCTTGCAGCTAAGTTGAAGTCGTGAAAAACAGCTATCACGATAATTTTATTCTCTTTGCAAAGGTTCTTCAGCAAATCCATTATCTCGATTTGGCTGTTGATATCTAGATGTAGTGTAGGTTCATCAAGTAAAAGCACTCGAGGTTTCTGTGTTAATGCTCTAGCGATAACTATCCTCTGTCTTTCTCCCCCACTCACATCTGTTATAGGTCTGTCAGCAAGATGCCAAACGCCTGTTAGCCTCATAGCCTTCCTAGCGATTGCCAAGTCCTCAGAACTCTCCGTTTGAAATCTAGTTAAGTGAGGATTTCGCCCCATGAGAACAACATCCAAAGCTGTGAAGCTGAACGCAATAAGGGAGTCTTGAGGAACAACAGTCATTTCCTTGGCGACACCCCTATTCGTCATCTGGTAAACATCGCTTTCATTCAAAAGCACGACACCTTCATACGGCTTCAACGTTCTACTGATTGTTCTTAGCAATGTTGTCTTTCCAGATCCGTTTGGGCCGAGGACTCCTACGAACTCCCCTCCCCTCGCTGAGAAGCTTAAGCTGTTCAAGACTTCAATCGATTCATAACGGCAACTGACTCGGTCAATCTCTAAAGATACCAAATTCCTTCGCCCTCAAAGCGAGTAGCTTCCCTTCTTTTTGCGTAGGAGATAGATGAAGAAGGGGCCACCTGAAAGAGCTGTTATTATCCCAACAGGCAATTCGGAGGGCATAAAGATGACTCGCGCAATGGCGTCGCAGGAGACGAGGAATATAGCGCCTGTCAAAAGTGAAGATGGCATAAGTACTCTATGGTCGGGACCGACCAATATCCTGGTCAGGTGAGGCACCAGCAATCCGACGAATCCCACCAGACCGCTAATCGATACAGCTGATGCTGTCAGCAAGGAGCCGAGAGCAAGCAGGATCCTTTTCGATCTTTCAACATCGACACCTAAATGCTGAGCTTCCTCCTCACCAAGCGCCATGATGTTGAGATCCCTGGCGAAAAGGTAGGTTAGAAGTACGCCTATGCAGGTCAGCGGTAGAATGGCCCATACATCCTTCCACTTTACATACGAGAAGCCTCCCATAAGCCAGAAAACAAGTTGATGAAGTTCCCAGCCAGCAAGTATCTGCAATGTAGAGACAACAGCGGATAGAAAAATGCTGACCGCTATACCGGATAGTAGTAGGGTTACCATAGGGACTCTCGATCCCACCCGGGCGATGTTGTAGACAGCGAGAGAGGCTATTACAGCTCCGATGAACGCCATGACTGGGACTGTTTCAATGCCGAAGAGAGTGAATCCTACCTTTAGCACTATAGCAAGTGCTGCGCCTAAAGCCGCTCCTGAAGAGACCCCGAGAATATATGGGTCTGCCATAGGGTTTCTGAAGATCCCTTGAAAGACCACCCCGGATGTAGCTAGGCTGACTCCGGCTAGGATTCCTGCAAAGACTCTAGGAAGCCTTATCTGTATAACTATCAACCTTTCGCTTTCTGAAAAACCTGAACTGCCAAGTGGGTTTGCTACTATAGGAACCTCGTTGAGCAAGATCCTAACGATATGCGGTATCGGTATTTGAGCAAAGCCTATGTTCAATGAAAAAACCGTAACTAAACCTAGTAGACCTAACAAAGCAACTATAATTTGCCTCCATTTCCTGTAGCGAGTTAGATAATCGTTCTCACTTACTTTCAAGCCACTATCACATCAAGCAGTTTTCTGGGCAGTCGTCAAGTCTTCGAGGCTTTTGACTGTTTACAAGATCGGTTCGCGGATCATCTTGGAGCTGTGGATAAACATTGAGTACATTGCCCTTCAGCTCTATCCCACTGTAAATGTATGAAACGTCTTCAAGATAGTTCTTAGCTTCTTCAACTGTTTCGATCATCTCTTCTCTAAATGGCGCTCTCCAGCCCGTTCCTTGGACAGGAACATATCCATCAACCCGGTAAGGAATGGATGAACCCACGGACGCTATAAAAATGGCGATACTTATGATTTCATCCTTCCCTATCAGTTGTGGAATCAGGACGCTCTCCGCTCTAACCTGAATCCCGCTCCTGTAAAGAAGCTGGAAATTCCTTAGAACTCTTTCATTCGATTTTCCTGTGTACTGGATGTGAAGGGCGTCTCTAATCGCCTTGATGCTCACGCAGATCTCGCCGAGCCCAGCGTCTTTTAACTTCTCTATCCTGTTCTCATTCAACGCGTATCCATTAGTCAACAAAACGGTTCTTGCGTTGAGGTTGTCAAGTAATCTGATTACGTCTACTAATTGTCCATCGGCAGTAGGCTCGCCACCGCCGAGGACCGCCTTTTTGATATCCAATGGCTCTATCATTCTTCGCATGGCATCAAGCGAGAGCTTCTTAATTCCAGAAAGCAATTGAAGTCGGCTGCGCACATCGTCGGTGAGGTGGCAGTCCCAAGGTGATGTTCTTCGGATGCATCCTATACAGTGGAAATTGCACCCGCTAAAAAACATGTAAATCGAACGATCATGGGTGAAGTACACAATGTGATAGATTCTTGTCAAAAACTGTCTCCTCTTATTGCAGAAGGCATAATGTACTGTGGTGAGGCGGTTTCAGATGAGAGGATTGAACTGGGGGCAAAGATCTCCGGATGAATAAGCCAAGCTAATTGCTGTAAGCCTTGAACTATCCTTGGACCAGGTCTAATAAATATGTTCTCATCTATCTCACATATTCTATTGTTTTTTACAGCGCTGATGGCGCTCCAGCCGGGGCGCTCCTCGAAGTCCTCTTTTTTCACGCCGCCCATATAACCAAGTGACACTATGATTATCTCTGGGTTTTGCTGGATTACTGCTTCAGAGCTAACTATTGGATAAGCTTGTTTAGCATCGGCGAAGATGTTGACACCCCCCGCAATCTCGATGAGCTCATTCTGCCATGTTCCGGGCCCTATAGTATATAATGGCTCATACCAGACTTCGTAGTACACTTTTGGCCTGTAAGTCACGTTCCCAGTCTTACTAACCACACCCTCAATCACTCGTTGCATCTCATTGGTAAGTTTCTCAGCCTCATCAACTTTCCCGCAGACCTTTCCAACCAATCTTATGTTCGCAGGAATCTGGTCAATTTTCTTAGGATTCAAAGCTATGACTGTGATACCCTTTTCCTCGAGATCATTTACGACTTTCTCTTGAAGACTTAACGCGGCCAACACCAGATCTGGATTCAAAGCTACTATCCTTTCGATGCTCGGATTAGCGAAACCTCCGATTACCGTTATGTTGCCTTTCTTAACCATCTCCGAGACCTCTGGCGGATAGTCACAGAACTTAGTTACCCCAACCACTTTGGAGCCCAAACCTAAAGCAAAAAGGATCTCCGTGTTGCTGGGTGCTAGAGAAATGATCCTCTCAGGAATTCTAGATAAAGTTACATTTCTCCCAAAATCGTCTACGACCGTTGTCGGAAAAGCAGGCGGCTTCACTATAACTGGGCGCCATGCATACCACGCGACTGCTAAGACAACTAGGGCTATTATTGAAGATATTAGGGCAACTCTTGTTTTGCGATGCATTGTGTGTAAGCCTTCTGGTAGGATAATCCATCCAAATCGTTAAATCGCCTATATCATATAAAAGTTTGTCACGGTGAAGCCATGCCCGCAATTATGATTGTCGGAGATGGTATGGCTGATCGGCCTTTGAAAGAGCTTAACTACAGGACCCCCCTAGAGGCTGCGAAGTCAAAAAGTATGAGCCAGTTGGCCTCTATAGGAGTGTCGGGCTTGCTTGACCCCATAGCTCCAGGCGTGGTTCCAGAAAGCGATGTTGCAAATCTCTCCCTACTTGGCTACGATCCCAGTAACGTCTACACGGGAAGAGGGCCTCTCGAAGCCGTCGGCGCCTGTATCCAACTCCAAGAAGGTGATGTTGCTTTTAGATGCAACTTCGCGACGGTCGACGGCGATCTGAAGGTGGTCGATGAAAGGGCTGGCAAAGTTTACGAAGGATTAGACGAACTCACGGAATCCCTACAAGCCCTACAACTTGTTCCCAGATATGGAATAGAATTCCTGTTCAAGAGGACGCTGGGATTCAGAGGGGTCCTTGTGCTCAGGGGACAGAATCTTTCTCCGAGTCTGTTTGCACTGACGCCAAAACTTGGTAATAAAGCTGACATGGTTAAACCAATGGATGATTCAATACAGGCTAAGGAAACGGCTGATGGATTAAGGAGCTTCATAAGAGCATCTCATGAAATTCTCAAGGAACATCCTGTGAATCGAAAAAGGAAGGCTGAAGGGAAGCCTCCTGCCAACATAGTGATTCCGTGGGGCGGAGGTAGACAGCCTAACCTCCAACCTCTCTGCGAGAAGTATAAGCTGAAAGCTGCTTGCGTTGCCGCCGTCAGCCTCATTAAGGGTATATGCAAACTCAGCGGCATGACCGTAATGGATGTACCTGAAGCAACCGGAGACATAGATACGGATACGACCGCGAAAGCAAGAGCCGCGTTAAGAGCGCTCCAAGACCATGATCTAATTTTTCTTCACGTAGAGGGACCAGACGAAGCAAGCCACAGCGGTAACATTCTTGGGAAGATTTCAATAATAGAAAAGATTGACTCGATGATTGGTTTAATTCTGGAGCGGGTCGACCCTAAACAAACATGGATATCATTGCTCGCCGATCATACAACAAGTACGAGGCTTAGAAGGCATACAAGCGACCCCGCTCCTATAGTTATAGCCGGCGCCAACGTAATTCGAGATGGACTTACAGAGTATTGTGAAAGATCAGCATCGAGGGGCGGACTAGGGCGTATAAGAGGTAGGGACCTGATGCCTATGGTACTTGATTTCCTCGGCAAGGGGAAGCTTGAGGTGGTAGAATCCTCGTGAAATCAATCATTGAGCTGGCTCGACCTGAAATAAGGGAACTGCCTGAATGCGTGCACGGAGGAGGAGTTTGGGACGTAGCCGAGGAATTCCAAGTCCAATCTGGGCACATCCTAGATTTCAGCTCAAACATAAATCCACTAGGTCCATCTTCAAAGGCTTTGGAAGCGATTAAGTCCTCTTTATGGCGAATTCCATTCTATCCTGAATCAAATTCAAACAAACTTAGAGACGCTATCGCCCAATTTATCGGAGGTATCAAGAGGGAGAATGTAATTGTGGGCAATGGATCCTGCGAGCTCATTCACCTATTTGCCGAAGTGTTCATAAAAAGAGGAATGGGGGCTTTGATACCTGTACCCACATTCAGCGAATATGAGAGAGCTGTTAAGAAAATGGGGGGGAAGACAAGATTTCTTGGGCCAGCCAAAGATTTTATCATCCATACTGAAGATTTGCTTGATAAAGTTGATTCAAAGACTCAAGTGCTTTTCTTGTGTAATCCAAACAATCCTACGAGCGTCATGGTGACGCAAAATGATATCGTTAAACTCGTCCAAGAAGCTCTTACAAAAGACATAGTGGTCTTCGTTGACGAGGATTTTATAGAGTTCGTTGATAAACAGAAACGTTTCTCATTAGCGAGTGAGGTGGAGACGTATCCAAACCTATTCATTTTGAGGTCGTTTACCAAAGTCTTCGGGTTAACGGGATTAAGAGTTGGATATGGAATTGCTTGTAAGGATATGATCAATCTTCTTTTCAGAGTAAAACCGCCTTGGAACGTTAATTGTTTAGCTCAGGCCGCTGCTGTAGCTACTCTAGAAGATTTAGAACACCTGAAGAGGACCGAGAAGTTGATTGGGGAGGGAAAAAAATTCCTACTCCGAGAGCTAAATAGAATTGATGGTTTTAGAGTCTTCCCAGCTGATGCGAACTTCATTTTTATAGACATCCGACAATCGGGCTTCACAGCTTCCAGACTGAGAGAGAAGATGCTTGCACATAACATACTGATTAGGGATTGCAGCTCCTTTCGGAGTCTAGATGAGTATTACATTAGAATCGCTATCAGGACAAGATGGGAGAATGATCGGCTATTAGAAGCTGTGAGAAAAGTCGTAGGCAAATAAGCTCCGCTAATGCTTGAGAACATGTTTCCCCAAAGTCTATTGCCCACCCTAACTCCGTTGCTCATATTAGCATTGGCACTATTCATCGACATTACAGTTGGAGAACCTCCTGAGAAATTTCACCTGACTGTCTGGATAGGTAAGACGATCAATTTTTTTAAGCCTAGACTTAAGACGGAGAATCCAGTTCTTCAAAAGATCAATGGAATCATACTAGGTTTACTCTCAGTCACGTTGTTCGTTGCCACTGTCCAAATGGTACTTTTTGTAATAGGAAACTATTGCGGTTTCTCTTCGTGGATAGTAGCCTCAGCATTGTTCCTAAAGATGACGTTTGCCATCAAGTGCATGGAGGATTATGCGCTTCCAATAGCAAATGCTCTCAGGAGCGGCAATCTGTTTAAAGCTAAGCAATTGTTGCGGCATATTGTAAGACGAGACGCATCGAAGCTTAGTGAATCACAAACAGTATCAGCCGCCGTTGAATCGATAGCGGAGGGAACTGTTGATGGAATTACTTCGCCATTGTTCTATTTCGCTATTTTTGGAGTACCAGGGGCTGTTGCATTTCGCGTGATAAATACCCTTGACTCTTTAGTCGGATACAAAGATCCGGAGCATGTTAATATTGGCTGGTTTTCAGCTCGGTTGGACACTCTTTCCAACTATATCCCAGCGCGCCTAACAGCATTCCTAATGATCATAGTGGCTTGGCTTTTAAATCAAAGTTGGAGAAATGCTTGGAGGACCCTGGCTAGAGACAAAGACAAAACGGAGAGCTTGAACGCGGGATGGCCGATGGCGGCCATGGCTGGCCTCCTGAATGTTCGATTGGAAAAACCCGGGTCATATGTGTTAGGCGATCCCGATGTCTCCCTTTCCCCGGAACATATTCTGAGAGCACTATACGTAATGAAAATTACAACTGTTCTATTCTTGATCATAATAATTATTCCGACTCTTGTTGTCCTCGCAACGCTAAGGATGTGAAGGCCATGAACCTCCTATGTAGTTAATTTGTCCCCATCTTAACCCTATCAACTATAAGGTTCAACAACTTTCTTGCGATCTCTTTTTTGATGTGAGGGGTATATGAACAACGTCTCTGTCTATGATGAAGACCTTACTCGTTTCAACTCCAAAGCCCACTCCAACGTCTGGAATTTAGTCTTCTGGGCTATGGTTACTCCTGTGACGCCTCTTGTAATCGGCTGCTTCCCCTGTTAAGGGTCCAGATAAGTGAGCGCATGCTGCATCTGATGCTAGGTTCCTTCCAACTCTCTAGTCATAATCAAGGAGCTCAGACAATGGCAGAAAAATATTCTGGTACACATGTAACGGTTAACCCCTAGATATTTTGCTTACCCTTAATCCCAAATAATAGAAAAAAGAGGGGAGTTTGCGGGGGCATCTCCACTAGCAGTAAGAGAAATTAATTTCGCATCGAGTATCAAAAGTCTTAAACTTATAATTGACAACTATTCACAAAGGATTCTTAGAGGATTTGCGGAATTGCCCAAAATATACAAAGAACATGTCACCCCCCTGAATCTAAAGCCGAAGATGACGGTGAACGAATTAATTAAAGAAATGGCCAAGTCCGGATGTTTCGGGGCAGGCAGACTTGCGGAAGCTGTAGATATCTATGAGAGAATGCTGCGGGAGAAAGCTACAATATTCTTCGGACTCTCTGGCGCTATGACTCCTGCAGGCCTCAGAAAAATTGTGGCAGACCTCATTAAAAACAAGATGATCAGCGTCCTAGTTTCAACCGGCGCGAACATGGTTCACGATGTACTGGAAGCGTTCGGAGGGCATCACTACAAGGGAACTTGGCTGGTTGACGACAAATCTCTTCACAGATACGAAATTGACAGGGTTTACGATATATTCATTCCAGAAACAGTTTTCGTTTCCAAGTTCGACCGTCCGATTCTCGATGTTTTTAGAGAGATTGAAAAAGAATATCGCGGGCAGTCGCTTGGAATTAAAGATTTCATGTTTGAAATTGGAAAGAGATTGCCACCCGACGAGAACTCAGTTCTCTACAATGCCTACAAGCATAAAGTTCCAGTTTTCGTTCCAGCTATTCAAGATTCATGTTTTGGGCTTCAAATGTGGGAACTTGTTGTCAAATTTAAAGAAGCAGGAATAGCTGTGGACACCTTCAAGGATCTAAGCGCCTTCTTAGAGCTTTTAATGAATTCCAAGAAAAACGGGGCTCTTATAGTTGGCGGAGGGGTTCCGAAAAACTTCATCCTTCAAGCAGCCTTCAAAACAAGCGCATCCTATGATTATGCTATCCAGATAACCACCGACCGGCCAGAGTCAGGAGGCTTATCAGGGGCAACTCTCGAGGAAGCCGTTTCATGGGGGAAGATCAACGAGAAAGCATCACGAATTCAAGTAATTAGCGATGCAACCATCTGTTTTCCAATCCTAGTCGCTGCAACTATGGAGAGGCTGGGTAAAGGTCAGTGAACTACCACGCCCTGAAGGACATGGCTTCCATCCTCATCATTGGACTCAAGCTGTCCATAGGAATGGTTCTGGGCTGGTTCACAGGCAACCCCTATCCGTTAGACAAGCCAACGGACTCGCACCGCCCGTGGGTGTGCATTCGGTTGTGCATTCCCCAAGCGCTGGGTTCAGAGATTCAACGCTTACAGCCACTTCCGACCGAGAGGCTACAAGCCTTCGGCTTCATCAAAAAGGAATATAGAGATGAGGTTTATTTAAGTTTGAGAGGTTGATGAAAATATTTACGCAATTCATCCCCACCTTGAAAGACGGGGTCTTCTTGCGAGAAGAGATAAACAATGTCCAATCTCGATCTGTACGTATCTCCCTCTCTAAATTTCTCGGGGTATTATACGCCATTTGAAAAGGCAGAGTTCGTAGTACTTGGTGTTCCTTATGATGGAACCAGTACCTATCGGGCGGGAGCGAGGTTTGGGCCTCAAGCCATACGCGAGGCTTCCCTGAACATTGAGACGTATAGCCTCAGAAGCGGGCTTGATGTTGAAGACCTGGCGATCTGCGATATTGGAAACCTGCATGTGGCAGATAATCTCTCAAAAACTTTGGAACGCTTGACCCTTGTAACAAGCGCTATTCTGAAAGCTAGTAAATTTCCCGTCATACTCGGAGGCGAGCACTCCATCACTCTAGGCGCGGTTAGGGCGCTTGGAAAAGCCACCGCAATCTTAGATTTTGATGCACATATGGATCTGAGGGATGAGTACATGGGAAGCAAGCTTTCCCACACCACCTTCATGCGCCGGTTAGCTGAAGAAATCGGAGCTGAGAAAATAGTGCAAGTTGGAGTAAGGGCAATCTGTAAAGAGGACCTCAATTTTGCGAAGAAGTCGGGACTTAAGTACATTCCCGCACATGAAATCCGCCAATCCGGGCCCCGCCAAACTGCAAAAATCCTTCAAAAAATTCTGAGACCGTATAGAAAGGTATACTTAACTATCGACATGGATGTGCTGGACCCGGCGTTTGCTCCTGCTGTTGGTAATCCTGAGCCTGATGGTATTTCAACAACGATCCTACTAGACATCCTGCACGAGATCTGCGATAAACGCTTCCTAGGCTTTGATTTAGTTGAAGTTGCCCCGCATTACGATACTGGTGCAACATCTGTCCAAGCAGCGAAAATAATATTCGAGCTTCTTTGTTTTTTTAAGAAAACCCATTGAATAATAACTCAAGGTTTATAGCACTCTATGTAAGATTAAAAATTTAATCGTTAAAAATAAGGAACGTAAGCTCATGCCAGTGAAAATAGAGTTATTTGTCTCTGATTTCTGTCCGTATTGTCCTACTGCAAAAAAAGTGGTTCAAGAATTATGCGCCAAATTCAAGGATGTCGAGGTTGAGGAAGTAAACACCTCAAAACCCGATGGCATAGTAAAGGCAGCAAAGTATCAGATCTATGCTATTCCAACTGTAGTTATAAATGGGAAGACAACACTCATCGGGGTTCCTAACAGAGACGAGCTTGCCAAGGCGATTGAAGCCGAACTGAAAAAATGCTAATGCACACTGGGCTTTACAGTGTCTCTGTGGATCATTTCTAGAATCTTATGTGTCATAGTATTCCATATGTCGCTTGGAGTTGGCTCAGTGATGGGTTTTCCCTGAAACAGAGTCTCTCCGCTTGCCCTTCTCTAGAAGGGTGACAACCTCGTCGACATGTTGAAAATATGTTGGGTCTCTCGAATATTCGGTGCGAGGGCGTGGAAGATCAACTCTCACTTCGCCGACAATTCTTCCAGGTCTAGGC
>CAYPFQ010000017.1:0-18696 GCA_964410135.1 uncultured Candidatus Bathyarchaeia archaeon | reverse complement strand
ATAGAATTTGACGACAGCTTTGAGACAAATTGCCTCGTCAACGTGGCATGCGTAGGCATTGCCAAGCATGCGGATATAATCCAGAGCGAGATGCGTAAGCCAGGCGATTTGCTAGTTCTAGCTGGAGGGTCTACTGGCAGGGATGGGATCCACGGCGTTACATTTGCCTCCAGAACTCTAACCGAAAAATCTGAGGCAGACCGTCCCGCCGTCCAGATAGGCGACCCCTTCCTAAAGAAAATTGTCATAGATGCCACGCTTGAAGCCATAAAGACTGGCTACGTGCATGGGCTTAAAGACCTTGGAGGTGGAGGCTTAACCTGCGCATCTTCTGAAATGGCTTCAAAGGGAAGGGTTGGGGCAGAAATCTACCTCGAAAAGATGCGCCTCCGAGAGGACGGCATGGTTCCATTTGAAATTATGCTTTCCGAATCTCAAGAGCGAATGCTCTTTGTCATCGACCCGAAGGGGCTGGACACTGTTCTGAAAGTTTTCGACAAATACGATCTTCCTTGCTCGGTAATAGGTAAAGTCGCTTCGAAAAAAGAACTTATCATCAAAAAAGAGGGCAAGACCGTAGCCCACATGAAACCCCAAATCCTCGCCGAAGCGCCGGTCATCTACCGAAAAGCCGAGAAACCGCGCTACTTTGCAAAGCTACAGAAGATAAAGCCTCCAACTATGCCAAAAGATCTAGCAGACACTCTCTACCAGCTCCTAGCCGCGCCTAATATCGCCAGCAAAGAATGGGTCTATCGCCAATACGACCACGAGGTCGGAGTTAGAACAGTTGTAAAGCCAGGAGACGGGGATGCCGCAGTCCTCAGAGTGCTGGAAGCTGAAAACAAGGCAATCGCTGTGAAATCCGACTGTAACAGCAGACACTGCTACCTCGACTCCTATAATGGGCATGCTGGCGCTGTAGCTGAAGCAGCCCAAAACGTGGTGGCGGTAGGAGCTGAACCAATCGCAATGGTGAACGGCTGCAACTTCGGGAACCCTGAGAAACCCGACGTATTCTGGCAATTCAAGGAGGCGGTTAGGGGAATGGCGGGCATGTGTAACGCCCTCAAAATACCCTGCGTCGGCGGGAACGTCAGCTTCTACAACGAAGATGAACGAGCAGGAAAAGCCGTAAAGCCAACCGCCATGGTGGTAGTAGTCGGGCTAATCGACAATCTCAACTGGATAACAACCCTCCCATTCAAAGAGGCGGATGACGCTATAA
This sequence comes from uncultured Candidatus Bathyarchaeia archaeon, assembly GCA_964410135.1. Classification (GTDB taxonomy): domain Archaea; phylum Thermoproteota; class Bathyarchaeia; order RBG-16-48-13; family CAYPFQ01; genus CAYPFQ01. The sequence continues at coordinate 17,468 of CAYPFQ010000017.1, read as the reverse complement.
TCATCATCGGAAAAACTTACCCTGAGCTCGGTGGATCCGAGTACTATCATGAAATTCACAATCTAGAAGGCGGAAAAGCGCCTGAGGCTAACCCTAAGCGCGAGAAAGCCTCAATTGACACGGTTATACAGGCGATTAGGGCTGGCTATGTGACGGCTGCGCATGATTGCTCTAAAGGTGGGCTTGCAGTTGCACTAGCTCTAATGGCGATAAAAAGCGGATTGGGCGCTGATGTGGCGCTTGAGAAAGTCCCAGCCGAAAAAATGAGGCTAGATGAACTGCTCTTCTCAGAATCGTATGGCAGATTCATACTCACAGCCAAAAAAGAACACACAAGCCAAATCCTCAAAATAGCCAAACGAAACCGGGCGCCCGCAGCCCTAATCGGGGCTGTGACGAATAAGGATAGCCTCACTTTTAGGCTAAAACGAGAATCCGTGATCAACTGTCAACTCGAAAAAATGAGTGAAGTCTGGAGCAAAACAATACCCATAATGATGGGGGTGGTATGCCAATGAACATTCGAGAAAAATGCGGAGTATTAGGCGTCTACCACCTAGACGCGAAAACACACGCATCCTCCGCCATATGCGAAGGAGCTTATGCTTTACAGCACCGCGGACAGGAAAGCTGCGGCATCTACACCTACAACGGAAAGGGCCTAATTGGGCATAAGGCAATGGGCTTAGTTCAAGATGTGTTCAACCAGGAAATCCTCTCAAAGCTAACTGGGCATGTGGGCATAGGGCATGTGAGATATTCAACTACAGCCAAATCCACCCTCGCTGAAGCACAACCCTTCTACTATGAGTCACCTAAAGCCAAATTCGTCCTAGCCTTCAACGGAACCGTATGCAACTTCTTAGAGATTCGAAAACAACTCGAAAAAACAGGACACAGTTTCATCACCGAAACCGACACAGAGGTGCTTGCACACCTCATAGCCGAAAATCTCTCCGAAACCAAAGACTACACCGAAGCCCTAAGCAAATGCATGCAACAAATCGACGGAGCATGCTCACTTGTGCTTGTTAATGATAGAGGAGAACTCTACGGTATGCGGGATCCTCTGGGCTTCAAACCCCTCTCAATAGGTAGCATAGACGAAAACACGCTTGTCATAGCTTCAGAAAGTGCAGCCGTAGAAACACTCGGAGGCACGCATAAGGGCGACATTGCTCCAGGGAGCATAATCAAAATCGACAAGCAGGGCACCATACACACCTGCGCGGCTAAATCAGATAGGCACGCGCTCTGCATGTTCGAATATGTCTATTTCGCCCGTCCAGATTCAGTAATTCACAGCATAAACGTCTACGAGGCAAGAATGAGACTCGGAAGAAATCTCGCCAAAACCCATCCCGCAGATGTCGACATAATCGTCCCTGTCCCTGACTCAGGTAAAACCGCGGCATCCGGCTACGCTGAAGAACTAGGCAAACCTGTTGTAGAGGGGCTGATCAAAAACCGCTACATCTGGCGCACATTCATCATGCCAGGCCAAGAGCTACGCGAACTCTCTGTTCGCCTAAAACTCAACCCCGTCAAATCGCTGGTCAACGGCAAAGATGTAGCCCTCATTGATGACTCAATAGTGCGGGGAACCACTATGCGCCGCATTGTCCGCCTACTCAAACATGCAGGTGCCAAAACCGTCCATGTCCGCATCAGCTGCCCACCCATCATCTCAAGCTGCTACATGGGCATCGACTTCCCTACCCGAGGCGAACTCCTCGCCTCAACCATGACTCCCGAAGAAATCGGCAAATTCATCGAAGCCGACAGCCTAGGCTACCAAACTCTCGACGGGCTCATTGAAGGTATCGCCCTTGGAAAAGACAAACTTTGCACCGCCTGCCTAACTGGAGAATATCCCCTCAAAAAACGGCCAGACTTAAAAACACTTGAAGTGGAGCTAGGTGCGCAGCGCAGATAGCACGAGTGGTTATCTGCGTTTCTTTGTCAGAGCTATTGTCGTGAGCATTAGGGTAAACAGTGTGAGAATCGTTGCTGGGAATTCTGGGACGGGTTGGACTGCGAAGAGGACTCCACCCTCACCCATTATATACTGAGGGTGGCGGGCTTCATAGTGAACTGTATAATATCTTGTAGTATCCCATATGTTAACGGGAACCACCCATATGATTGTGCACGTGTTCCAGTCGGATTGGCTGGCAGGATCTTTGACGAATTTATCGCTTGGGCTGAAGGTTCCGTTTAGGAATGGACTGACCCACCAGAGGTAGGTGACATTTCCCTGCGGTATCGTGGCGTCACTTGTTTTTATTCTGATAATGATGGTAGCTGAGAACTCTCCAGCGGCTTCGTTAACCACATACGCATCTTTGACAAATGGTTTATCCACATATACCCAGTCAACTAAAAGCTTTGGCACTTCAACAGGCTTAACAAACAGTAACATATTTGAGGCGATCAGAACTTGCAGTGTCATCGCAATTAATACAACGCATAATAGAGTCCTGCGCAATTTTCCCAACGCATCCCTTGATTAAATAGCACTCTTGTCAAATGCAAGATAAAAACTTCCTTTTAGCGGACGCTACGGCCTTATATTTCTTGCTCGGTTTGACGTCTGAGATTATGTGAGGATTAAGCAGTAAGCAACTTATCACATATCGGATAAGAGCTCTTTTTCGGTTGGCAAACCTTCTATGGCGCCTTTTCTCTGAATACAGTAGGCTGCTACTTTATTCCCTAATCGGCCGCATTCTTCAAGTTTCTTTCCTTTTAGGTAGCCATAGAGGAAGCCTGTGGTGAACGCGTCTCCAGCACCAGTGGTGTCCACAACTCTAACTTTGTAGGCTGGGATTAGGTGGCATTCGTTTTTGTCCGCAACTATGCAACCTTTATCGCCTAAGGTTATGGCGAGGATTTCAATTCCATGTTTTTGGATCAGTTTGTCTGCTGCTTCTTGATAGCTGGTACCGCTGAGTTCTTCCGCTTCTTCCCTGTTTAGGATCAATATGTCTGTGTTCTGGAGGATTTCCATGATTGGGTCTGGATTTTTTTGACGGACATATTTGCAGTAGAGGGTTCCGGGAGAGAAGCTTGCTTTTCTGGCTGTTTTGGATATTTTTGCTTCGGTCAAGAGTGACTCGTATCTGTTAAATGCGCATGCGAAGGATGCCATGTGGACAAGTTTTGCGTTTTTTATCAGGTCTGAGTATGGTCTGATGTCATTCCATGTTATTGTATCGTTTACACCAGGGTTGATTCGGATGCTTCTCTGTTTATTATTGCCCACTTCGATGTATGCAATGCTTGAACTCCCTTCGACTTGAGGAGCGTAAAATTTTACATTATACTTTTCGAGTTGGGCTTGCAGGAATTTCGCCGATTCGTCGTTCCCCAATTTTCCAATTAGGGCTACGTTTAATTTCAATCTTGTTAGACCAACGATCGTGTTGACTACCGAACCTCCTAGAAAGCGTTCATCGTACGGCAGTTTTCCGAGACGCTCTGGAGAAAAAGCTTCATGCTCTTTAACTGGTTTGTCGAGGTATTTGATTCGATCCTCGTTGATCGCTGCAAATCCAACTATGTCAAGGTTCATAGAGGTTAGGCCAGCTTTTTTCTCGATGCTCTTTCAGATTTATATTTTATTTTGAATTTTTTGACCAGTTCCTGTACTTCTATTTGGATGTTAAATTTTGATGCCTTTTCTTTTAGGTATCTCCAGTCAAGAGTGTTGAGGTTTCTCGCTACGATGTGTTCGACGTCCACTAGATCTATTGGTCTTCTTGACGTGATTTTCATCGTGATTAGGTCTTCGGGGGAGATGAACCATATTTTTTCCCAGCCGTGTCCGAGGTTGATTAGTCTTCGCCTTTTTAAGGTCTCCTCATCGAGTTTGAGGCCCTTAGGGTTTATGTGTAAATCTATTCTCGTCTGGTTTCTTTGGTCGAGTAGATATAGGGTCGGTTTTTTAATTAGTTCTGAGACTGTGAGGTATTCTATTGGTGTGAAGCCTTCTCGGTCAAACAATTCGAATAGTCTCTCCGCATTTTCTGCGGAGATTGATACGGCTACATCCAAGTCGCGGGTTACTCGAATTTCACCATAGTAGCTGGCTGCTATGCCGCCTACAATTGCGTATGGAATGCCGTAATTGTCTAGGGCACGTATTAATCGATTAGCTGTTGCTTTTAATGAGGGGGTGGGCTTCTTCTCAGCCATAGCTTACCTTAGCCTTCTTAAGGCTGCCTTCCAGTTCAAGTAGATCCTCAAATGCCATTACAAATGGAACTTTTAATTTCTCGTCCGCCTCCGCCTCCCGCTTCAACCTCTCCACGTCCTCTTCGGATAGTTTAATTAGCCACTGAATGAAATTTACCCGTCTCTCCACCTCTTCGTCAGAGGCTCGACCGAGATATATTTTCTTAACATTTCTGGTTGCAGGATTGTAGCTACAGTAGTAGAAGAATTGGGCGTTTTTTCCACGTTTTTCCACTTGAACGAAGCCCATCGGGAGACCTCTATAATCTATGTACAATATTGTGTATACTTTTCTACTTTTATACTTTCTTGTCAAAAAAGCAGTTAAAGCAGCTCTTTCAGGTAGATTCTATATTTTCCTAGTTTTCCGCCATAGTTGCCAGCGGATATCTTGACTAGCCCCTTCATGCCAACCACGCTGTCGATCGCAACCTTCATCGCCTTCCTTACCGCGTCCAAGGAAACTCCGTTGATTACTATTTCAGGTATTGATCCTACGTCCTCCGGTACTTTTGAATCGGGGATTTTTCCCTTCAGAGTTGGGCAGTAAGGGTGATTTGTGGTCGGACCTATTTCTGGAAATTTGGTTTCAACTTTTGATCCAGCTGAGCATATGTCGAATGAAGTTATGACGCCTTCTACCTTGCGGATGGCTTCTAGACCCGTTTCTCCGATCTCCAAGGCTGAGTCTATGCTGTCGCATAAATACCAGATGTTTCCACCCATCACGCCTTTTGCATAGCTTAGATAGCGCTCTATTCTAAACTCGCCCATCATTATTGGGATATTTATCACATCGCGACCATAATGGTTCTCTATAAACTCGTAGCCGTCTCCGCAGTGCCCTACCCTATTCATTATATCTATTTTTTCCGCAGAGTCTAAAGCATTGAAGACTGTTGTAGTTGGCACAACAAGAATTCCTTGTCGGATACGTTTTCCTAACTCTTTTTCCAATCTTTCAAGAGCATCCGGTCTATAGCCAACCCATATCTGGATGATGGCGCCCTTGCGCTTGTCCGGTGTTTCGGTTTCGCTCAACCATTTTTCGATTCCTCCCTCAGATTCTCCAAGCACTGTTAGAGGCAGGGCTGTTGAGCTGTAAGCCGCTTTTTCAAGCAGTTTCTCGTTTTTAGCTGTGATTAAAAGCCTAGAAAACAGTCCGTCGAAAGCTTCAGCATAAGTGTCCTCAACCAATTCCTTCGCCATACTGATTCACCCAAGCGCGCCTATACCAACTCCCCTCACAGACTTTCTAAAGGCACTGCTTTTCTCAGACAATATATTTCTGTTCTCATCGGTTATAATTTCAACCGCTGGAAGCCTCTGTGGATAGAGCTCAGATGCCCACTGGTATAACGACTCCTCTGCTCCGAATCTTTTAAGCGCAGTAGAATCCCATTCTTTAACAAGCCCCAATACGCCTTCTTTACCGGATTTGTTAAAGACGTCGGCGAGAATTGCGGTTACAACCGCATTTTCTGACATAACTGCGATCTCGGCTTCCCTAATGGCATAGGCATTGCCATTGAATGAAACAGTCAACCCACCGCTAGCCCGTACGTTCTGGAAGACGGGGGCATCGGTTATGCTGTCGCCTACGTACATGACGTCTGCGAGCCCCGTTCCAATTTTTTCTATAATATCTTGAACTGAGTTAACTTTCTCAAATCCTCCAACCGGATTCACTTCTTCAAGAATTCTACCAACGGTCGTCATAGGAATTTCGCTCCAGAATATCTCGTCAAGCCTTTTCACGGCTTCTCGGAGTTCTGGTGGAAAATCATTAAGGGATTTAGCGCCTTTCGGGATTTCTATAACAGGCATCTGCAGTATCTCTTCTTTAACCTCCTTTAGTCGGGTAATCTCTGACGGGCTGATGGAATATTTATCCAAGTCCAACTTTGTGCAATAGGCATTTTTCTTTGGGAAACCGATAAGTTCGCAGAGAGCATGTACATACTGCTCATAACTTGTGCTTACAATGTATGACGGCATGGCTGAGTTTATTGACTGAAGCGCTTTTTTCGCACCTGCAATGAGCAGAATGTGCTCAGCGGAATACTTCTTTATACTCTCGTTTGTTTCTCCATATGCTTTCAAAAAAGGAAGAATAAGCTTGAGGGTGTCTCCGGCTTTATACCCGGGTTTTTTTACAACATCTGCGAGCACATCGTCATATCTGCTTATAATTGTGAAGAAACCCTCTCCCTGTGGGATGGTATGCGCGGTTATCTCGAATGCATTATCATTTTTTGATATGGGGCCTTCTAAATCGGTGATAAAGACCCTTTTCAAATCCAACTCTCTCCGCGCAGACGTTTCATGTGAGCTATGCTTCTTGCTATATGCCCTCCGGAGGCTATATCCCATCTATTCCAGAGGGCTCCTCCCTTTATGGCATTAATGCCCTCACATGAGATATCTCTGGCGGCTTGTATATCCTTTCCAATACCTACTACACATACTGTCCTAGAGGTCAGTGCATAACTCAGACCATCACCCCTCAGCTCCATCGACCCTGGATACACCCGTATAGCGTCCTCATATTTCGCGGTCAATGCGTATGCTTCGTCCAAGCTGACGGGCTTTCCAACATCCTCTTTGTTGACAAGTTCAGCGAATGCTTTTTCATATCCTCCATAGCTCGGGGGCGCTTTGTATATGACCACCGTAGCCTTAGAGTCAAGATTAATCCTAGTAAGGGTTCCGTGAATCATGCCGAAGCAAACATCAACAAAATCATCTTTTATCAGTGGCAGTATATTCTGTATCTCCGGGTCTCCGGGTCTACTGTTTATCTCAAGTATCTTAGCGCCAGTCTTTGTATGCATAAACGCAACATAGAATGGGATGCCACGTAGCCCAAGGTTATTCCCGTTTCCTTTTAGGTGGTTGAAGAGCTTTTCAACCATCTCAACTTCATTTTCTTTGTCTTTATAACTCATAAAAGGCAGCCAGTCGCCAGCGTCATTGTAAGAGCCCATTCCTCCAGTATTCGATCCTTTATCCCCATCAAATGCCCGTTTATAGTCCCGTGTTTCCGGAAGCGGAATCAAATGCGTCCCATCGCAGAAAGCCTGGAAGCTGGACTCTTCGCCTTCAAGTTTCTCTTCTATGATCACTTTCTCTCCAGTTTTACCTCCGAAGGATCCGTTGAAGATCTCCATAGCCTCTTCGAACGTCTTGTAGTGCTCACCTCCGACCCCCACGCCCTTACCAAAGCCGGGCTTATCTGGCTTTATAACACTCTTCTCTACTCCGCCGAGTATGTTCATCCATTTACGTACATCCGCTTCAACCGAGCCTCTTTTGCCTTTATAATCATCTGGGTCAAACACTTTGAACGCTGGGTTGGCTTTAGGCACAACAGCATGGAGTAAGAAGCGCTGCGCAACCTTGCTTCCTTCTAACGCAAACTCCTGTGTAGGACATATAACCGGAATAGAAGTTTCCCGCTCAATTAAATCTCGAATCCCTCCTATAATCGGCTTTTCAGGACCGACTATGCCAAAATCCAACTTGTCTTTATGTTTCTTCGCAAACTCGCATATCAGATTCACATCAAGCCCTGGAATAACCGCATGCTCCTTAGCCATTTTCATATTGAATGGATTTTTCTGTTTGTCTGCGATATAGAGCTCGACTTTATATTCAGTGCTGCGTGAAAGCGCGTCGACAACCGCGGCTTCTCGTGAGCCGTAGCTTACTACTAAAATCCCCACTCTTTCCATAGGCATAAAATTCTTTGGAATAATTAAATAGCTTGCCATTCAAATGCGCAAGAAACAGCAGATTATTTAGCGCATATACTATTCATTTAATAAGAAATTCCTCGGAAACTAATCAAAGGGATAGAATCCGCATATGTCCACCCCACTCGTTTCAATTGTAATGGGCAGCGAATCCGACTCGAAAATAGCTGAAGGTGCGGTAAAGGTTCTAAAAGACCTAGACATTTCATACGAAATTAAAGTGCTATCTGCCCACAGAACTCCTAAACAACTTGAGAAATACATCGAGGAAACGCCCGCCCTCGTATTCATCGCGATAGCCGGACTTGCAGCGCACCTTCCAGGATTCATAGCCTCAAGAACTAGAAAGCCTGTCATAGGAGTTCCAGTAAGCGCACAACTGGGGGGTTTAGATGCGCTTCTCTCAATAACCCAGATGCCCTCAGGAGTTCCCGTGGCAACCGTTGGAATAGACAACGCTAAAAACGCAGCTTTACTAGCCGCTAGGATTCTCGCCACATCCGATAAGAAACTAGCCGCGAAACTGAAGGAATACGCTCATGAATAAAGCTCCTTTATTAACTGAAGATGACATAGCCAGAACATTCTCGTTAGAAAATATTAGGAGAACAGAAATTTATTCCATTATAAGGGAGTTATCTAAATTCCAAAAAATAAATCAGTCAAAAGTATCGAGAGAGTACAGAATTTCAAGAAGAGCCCTTTATGATTGGCTACATGGCAATAGAGCACCATACCCCCTCATTTCAATAGAATGGTTAAAGACCCAAGGTGTGGTGCCTTTTCATGGATTCAACCTAAGGAATGAAATGCATCAACTGCTTTTCGACATTTATGCCTTTATGTTTGGTGATGGATCATTAGACACTACTTACATCGAATTATCCGGATTTATTGATGATCTGCAACAGGTGAATAACTCGTTACGGAGGTTCTTTCCAAGTATAAATATGAATTTATTTAAATCAAGTCAAAACTCGTATAGTCTTTTTATCTATTCTTCCCAACTTGCCCGTTTCTTCATAGCGCTTGGATGCCCTCTAGGCAGCAAACAAACGCAAGAGTATCTTCTTCCATCTTGGATAACGGAAGATAGGGAATTGTCAAAGCGATGGCTAGAAATTTTCCTTTCGAACGAATGTAATTACATTAATGAAAGAAGGAAAGTGGCGCGAATAGAGCAGTACAAAGCATTAGTTCTCGAAGATAATTTGATAGCCTTCTTGAACCAGGTAAGGAGACTTCTAGAAAGATTTAAGGTAAAGGTAAGCCATGTAAAAGAGGGGCCTACCTACAGGAGAAAAGATGGCATTTGGGTTAAAGGTTATTACATCAACATCTACAGAGACAAGCTAAATATACTAAAGTTTTTAACCGCCTTCACCTTTCGTGCTGCTTCATTAAAGGAGAAGATTAATCGTTGTACGCAGATAAAATTGAGGAAAGATTTAGAACTCCAAACAAACCGTATAAATTCCTATCTCTATGCCAAAAAAGCTAGAGAATTGGAATATAAACGGAGACAATTAAAAACACTTTTCAATGATCTTAGAAACGGTATTCAAAGTTCAGTTACGTGGAATACATTCTATAACAGTTATAGCTTCAACACTCGAAAGCCAAAATATCTCGAAAAAATAGCGGAACTCAAAGAGCTAGGCTTTGCCGTTCTTGATGAACAAACCATCACTAAAACTCTGAGGCGAGTTGTATGAAAAAGGGTTGGACCTACGCAAAAGCGGGAGTAGATCGAAAAAAGATTAGACGTGCTCAAAGGGTTATAGGTGATTTACTTTCAACTACCTTTAAACATAGACACGAGCGTTTTGGTGAAGTTTTGACAGAGATTGGGCACTATGCTGGATTGATAGATATTGGTCATGGAAAGGCGCTGGCTATACATGTTGACGGCTGCGGCACAAAAGTGCTAGTAGCGCAACTGATGGATAAATATGACACGGTTGGAATTGACGTTGTAGCCATGTGTGCTAATGACTTAATTTGCATTGGGGCTGAGCCGTTAGCGCTTGTTGATTATTTAGCTGTTCAAAAACCAGATGAAAGAATGATCAGTGAAATTATGAAGGGATTGGTAAGGGGGGCTGAGCTGGCTGGTGTTGCAATCGTGGGAGGCGAAACCGCTGTCATGCCAAGCGTCATCCAAGGTGCTGTGGAAGGTAAAGGCTTTGATTTGGCTGCTTTAAGTGTAGGCGTTGTGGAACAGAAACGGGTCATCACGGGCAAAGCTATGCGCCCGGGCGACGCAATTATCGGGCTTGAAAGTAGCGGGATTCACAGCAACGGTTTAACTCTCGCCCGAAAGGTGTTCTTCGAACAGAAAAATCTGAGCGTGCATGATACGCTCCCAGGCCTAGGCAGAACTCTAGGCGAGGAACTATTAACTCCGACAAGGATCTACGTTAAACCAGTTCTTGAAATTCTGAAGAAGGTCAAAGTTTCTGCTCTAGCCCACATCACTGGTGGAGGGTTTAGTAAACTGAAAAGGTTTGAAGAATACGCCGAAGTGGGCTTCAACATTGAAATTCCGAAGGATCAGCCAATCTTCTGTTTAATCGAAAAGTATGGCGGGATATCGGCAGAGGAAATGTTCCAAACATTTAATATGGGGATAGGCTTCTGTGTCGTCGTCCCTAAAGGAAATGAAAACCAAGTACTACAAATCTGCAAGAAGCATAAACTCGGCGCAACCGTTATAGGTGAAATAAGCCGAAAAAAAGGCGTTAATATCAAAACCACGAAAGGCGAATTGATCTCTTTCTAGTTGGTGGAAGGATTGATTGAATGCGAAGAAATGCGGGAAATCGCAAGACGATACAAAAACCCAATCGGAGTATTGTTAGGATCCCACTCCGCCCTAGACGGAATGGCTGGGCTGAGAGATTACGGCATAAAAGGACTCATTTATACTACGAGAGGACGAGCTGAAATCTATCTAAGGGAGCCCCGTGCTGGCAAACCCGAGGAGCTTATAGAAGATCTACCGAGTCTCGCTCGCAGAGACATACTCGTCACAGAGGACATAGCCGATATCAAGCGAAGAATAAACGAGGACTGGGTTGAAGCAATACTGATTATGGACCGGTATGAAGATATTTTGAAATCCGAATACCTGGACGCCCTAGTTGAGCTTGAAGGAATCCAAATACCCAACAGAGCCTTTGCAGTCTATGTGGGCGGAGACTCATGCAAGAAGATTGAAGACGCCTTCCCTGTTCCACTACTCGGATCCAGAAGCCTCCTCAAGATTGAGAACCGAGAGGAAGTAAAGAGAAACTACTATTGGTATCTCGAGCAAGCGGGCATACCGCATCCCAAAGAATTCAAGTACAAAGTGACAAAAGAAGGCATCAAATTCGCCAGCAAAATAAATCAGCCACTCGTATTCAAGGTGCCACACGCTGGACGGAGGCTTGAGAGAGGCTTCATCTTTGCTGCTGACAGTAGGCGCATAGAAGAAGAGGTAAGACGGGAAATCAGAGCAAAACATATTCTAAAAGAAGATCTCCCCCTAGGAAGAGCCGAGGAATACATCCCAGGCGTGACCGCCAACTTCAACTTCTTCTACTCGCCGATAAATGCTGAAGAAGACTGGGGCGCCTTGGAGAATTATGCTAGCAGAGAACGGCTTGCAAACGAATTTCTCTCCATAGACGAACGCAGAGAGACCACCCACGACGGCATCCTAAGAATGCTGGCAAAAGAACAGTTGAAAGTAGACTGGAGTAAGACAAAATATCCAGAAAGCTTCGAGGTTACAGCCCACTCAATGATAAGCCTACGCGAATCGGTGCTAAGAAAAATCTATCCGATAGCCGACAATTTTGTCGAATTGACCAAGAAGACGGATCCTCCTGGAATGATTGGAGCATACTGCATTCAAACGCTCATAACCTTCGAAGAACAACCATACGTGGAGGCAGTATCACAAGGTGTCTATGATGCGGCTGGCAAAAGCTTCTACGACTTCGTGCCAAAAACCCAAGACATTGCAGTGCGGCATGGCGGCGGCACAAACGTCCACATGGGAATAGGATCCCAGTATGCCAATACGAAATACAAAAGACCCATGAGCACCGGTGACCGAATCGCCCTAGAGATAAAACACGCCAAAGAAAAAAGAAAACTAGATAGAATCGTAACATAGTCTTTCATTTCAAAAACTTCTGAGAAGTCATCTAATTCACCTCCGATAGTGAGCATATCCCAAGATCTAACGTAGTATACAAATTGTTCGATTTAGTGTCCTTCGGTGTTGTCTAGGAGAATCTTCTTCCTGCTTTCTATTATTTGCGGAGGCAGTTTTGTGAGATTGAGCGGAGAAAAGAGGAAACCTAGCAAAGGAAAATTAGCTAACCAACCTGAATCCTATTTTTAATATCCAAGTAGCACTAAAGTGAAGCGTAGAAAAAAGCTTCGAGGAGATTAAAAATGGCTGTAAGCCGCGTGGCAATTGTTAATGAAGTCGCTAGATTAAAACGATCATTACGCTCAACCGACGAGACAGGTCTATTGCAACGCCCTATAATCGTTTCAGTCATAATCCCTACATTCTTAAGAAGTGAGTATGAGCTAACTGGCTATCGGTTCGAGGTCATTCGAAATGAACTCCTTGAATTGCGCCCCCTACTTGAGAGGGGGATTATTGATGAACTCATAATTGTAGACGGCTCTGTTGGAATGCGTGGAAAAATCGACGACAGGTTAATGAGGCGAATAACACTTGTCGCGTATCAAAGCCTCCCTCTATTTAGAGATCAAGTTGACCTAGTGCGAAAATATCCTCTAATTATGAATCTGGCGAAAATGGGATTGTGGGAGTTCGCTATTCGAATTATACATCAGCACGACCCAGAAATAGGAAGAATCGGCAAAAAACTACAAATTTTGCCACGTGAGCTGCCCGGGGGGAAGGGTGCTGGAATGTGGCTAGCCACTGGAATTTCCGCAGGAGATGTCATCGTCTATATGGACAGTGACATACGCAATTTTGAAAGTTGGCAAGTGGCCGCGATGATTAAACCAATACTGACGGGTTGGCAGAGACAAGAAGGCTGCGAACATATTAAAGCATACTATACTAGGCTAGCAGTTAACATAGACTCGCCTGAGAAAGGGTTTTATAAACTCGGAGGCCGTGTCACACGGTTATTTGTGATTCCATTGGTGAGGGTTCTCTCACGGCATGGGGTATTATCCGGGTTAGAAAAATTGAAGTACCCTCTTTCAGGTGAGATGGCTACTACTAGAGATTTTATAGCTGGTCTAGAGTTCCCAGTAAATTATAGCGTTGAGTTGGGTCTGCTGTTACAAATTTGGGAGAGGCGTCTTATCGAGAAAATGGATCAGGTAGACCTACATATTTATCAGCATTTCCCAAGGGATGAAGAATATGTCAAAAAAATGGTTGAAGAGGTCATAAGGCTACTTTTAGTTGAATTAAAGCCTTATCTGAAATTTGATGAGAGCATTGTGAATGAGTACATCAATGAAGCGTTTAGGGAGATTAGAGCAACTCAAGCTCAGTATGGAAAGGCCAAGGTTCTATCCGACCTGTTCTTAGAAACAAGGCGGCGATTCTTCAAAGACATCAAAGGAGATGAAAGAAGGGCGTTAACACATGCCAAAATTCTAAAAGAAAAAATCTCGTCAGCATCAGAGGCCGAGGAGGTCAAGAAACTTCCTGCATGGAGACAGATACTTGAAAGCCAGTATGGACAAAGCTTTGCATCATTTATCCGCAGACGTAGCACAATCTCAACACTTGAACTGCTACGAAAGGAAGGACTAGTTAAGACTACTATGTTCCCCTAATTCCCAAAGAGGAGCATACGGAGTAGACCTCTGCAAGTTTGTAGGGTAGGGAAAGTAGATGCGAATTGCTCTGTTGAAAGCTAGCTTCCATAGAGGATCCGGGATTTCTCGACATATTGTTGAACTCGCTAGACGCTTCATTCAAAGTGGTCATAAAGTCGTAGTCATGTCTAGAGATGTCTATTGGCGTAACCATAACGTCCCAATTATCGAGTTAAAATTTCCATACAGAAATGTACCTTGGGTTAGAAATCTTGGAACGGTAATAAGCTCCCTTAACCAGTTGAAGAATTTTGATATAATCCACTCACACTACTACCCGGCGGTGCTTGCTGGTGGTTTAGCTGAAACTCTATGGAAAATACCGCATATATTCACCTTTCACGGCTTCGCTCCTCTTTATGGCTGGCAAAATTCCATTCAAACGTTAAAAATGGTTGAGGGGAGAATTGGCACTTTTCTAGGTTTAAGAAGGCTAGATCACGTAATAACCGTTAGCAATTTTCTTAAACGAATTTTAATTGAATCTTACTTCTACAGGGGAAATATTTCAATCATACCAAATGGGGTCGACATTAAGCGCTTTAACCCAAAAGTTGATCGGGCCATCGTTCGAAAAAGATACAATCTCGAAAACGCACCCCTGGTGCTCTTTTTAGGAAGGCTGGTCCCCTACAAAGGGGTCAGATATCTTTTAGAGGCAGTCCCCTACGTGTTAAGGGAAGTACCTAATGTAAAGTTCATGATCGCTGGTGCTCCCCGATATGAAAAATTAAATTATCAGAGGCAAGTGGAGCAAATGGGACTTAGGGCATCGGTTTTATTCGCTGGCTTCATTGCCGAGGAAGAACTTTCAAACTGCTATGCTGCATGCGATATCTTCTGTTTTCCCAGTCTCTGGGAGGGATTCGGACTACCAGCTATCGAAGCTATGGCTTGTGAGAAGCCGGTAGTCGCCTTCAGAGATCACGGCGTCCAAGAAATAGTTGAAGACGGAAAAACAGGTTCTCTAGCCGAGCCCAGAAACGTAAAAGAATTAGCGGAGGCAATAATCAATCTTCTTCAAGACGAAAACCTACGCAGAAAAATGGGGCAACGAGGCCGCGAAAAAGTAATACAAAACTATACTTGGGACATAATTGCAGAGAAAACTCTAAAACTCTATGAAAATCTCCTAGAGCTAAAACTAGAAAAGAATGAGTCGTGATTCTCAAATCCTGCGCTTGACATACAGAAGTATGTTAAATAGCATTCAATTTCAAAATACTTTAAAAATCAGCCTCAGCGACTTTATTCATAGGATGCTATAAGCGAAGTCTCCCACAAACCAATTAACTGCAGAGTTTCCATAATTAGGCGCGATGAAAGGAGAAATGCTATGTTTCAAGGAGTAGACGCCTCTAGCTTGCAGAACACTATACCCATTTTAGAAAGCGTAGTCGCCGTCTCTATTCTTTTTATAGCATATAAATTAGTTAATAGATACCTTTCGCGTTTTTGTGAACAATTAAAAGTTGAAGCACATGTCGAGAATGCTCTAAGGCTCACCATACGTATAGTTATTGCCATTATTGGCTTAGGCGTTATAATGCATATGTTCGGGCTTCCAATTACATGGTTGCTGGGGAGCTCCGCTCTAATCGGCGCGGTCATCGGCTTTGGCTCTAGTCAAACGATTGGAAATTTGATAGCAGGCTTCTACGTAATTATCAGTAAGCCGTTTGTCGTAAAAGACTTCGTGAAGATTGGAGATGTGGAAGGGCAAGTTGAAAGTGTAACCATTAACTACACCGAAATCTACACACCCACTCACAATTTGCTGAAGATACCTAATGTCCAAGTGTTAAACAGTCGAATACTTCACTGCACCAAGCAGAAAATAATTGATTATAGCTTCCAAGTTAGCTTCGGACATGAAATTCCAAATGAAGAAATAGTCGATAAATGCATTCGACCAGCTATAGAAGCATTCTACGAAAAATATAAGGATAAACTTCCAGAAAAACCGAAGTATTATCTTACAGCGTACGATCGAACTGGGAGAACATTTACCATACGTGCCTTTTTTAATAAAGGTAATGCAAGAGCTCTATACAACCTGCAACCGGAACTCCTTAGCATGATAGCGGATCGCGCGGATGCTTCTAGGAAAGCAAAAACAATGCGCCAAGGAAAAAGGAAAACTAGATAGAATCGTAACATGGATACCTTCAAAAATTTTTTAAAATAGATAGCCATTCTTCTCTAAAAACGAGGCATTCTAGCTATGAGCGAATTAGGCAAGCTTAGGATCCGGTTGAGCGCGCGAGAAAATTTCTCCACGGCCATCGCTCTCATCGCGGTAATCGCACTGATACAAGTCGTAATTATATGGTTCTTCTACTCACATGGACTAACCGACCCATACCTCTTTACCCTAATCCCGGCAGGCGTGGTAACTGTCCTAACCTCAAACTGGATCTATCTCACAGAGAAACTTGCCACGATCCCCAAGGCTCCTAGAAAGCCCTCCCCAAGTAAACCATCTGTACCGAGTTCCATCTTCAAATCGCACACAATGGAAATTACCGTAAAAAGCGCCATAATCACTTTTGCACCATTCATAATCTTAACCATAATCGCCTTCAGCCTTCCAGCTCTAACACGCTTTTTAGCTTGGCTGCAGGGAGTTGCACCACCTCAAATCTCGTCATTTACAGAGTCTATGCATAATTCACTCATATCGTTCAGAATGACGGCTCCGGTTTGGAAGTACATCTACCTTGAAACTTTTTCAGCTGTTGCTTCTACCTTAGTCACGCTATTCGTGGGTGGACGGCACTAGGGTCGTATCATGTGCTACCTCTTATTAGGCGAATGAATCAAAAAATTAGCTTCGAGGTTACAAATATTGGCTGACCGTCCTAGATTTGGACCCGCAGGCAAGCCCCCTAGGTTCAAGGGTCCTACAACCGAAACTCCCCGCTTCTTGCACGATGAAGGTCTAGATGCATTCGAGTACCAAGCGGTTCGGGGGGTTCGAATCTCCCAGAAAGACGCAACTGAACTGGGCAGAGTTGCAAAAGAAACAGATGTATGGCTAAGTATGCACGGCCCATACTTCATAAACCTCAGCGGCGAACGAGCAACAGTCGAGGCAAGTGAAAAGCGGCTCATCGACAGCCTTAAAGCCACAAGCTGGATGGGCGGCCATCGAGTGGTCTTTCACCTAGGCTACTACGGCATGCGATCACTCAAAGACGCACTGGACTTGTGTATCAAATCGATGCGTGAAATAATTGAAAAAGCAAGAACTCTTGGAATAAAAGATGTCCTACTTGGGCCTGAGATAGGTGGGAAAAAATCTCAGGTCGGGAGCCTCGACGAGATCATAACTATCTGCAAAAAAGTTGAGTCAACCGCTCCCACAATTGACTGGTCACATCTACATGCGCGTACAGGCGGAGGAATAAAGGGAAAAGATGATTATCTGAAAGTGATTGAAACTCTTGAAAAAGAGTTGGGGTCTGATGCTGTGAAAAATTTGCACTGCCATTTTACCCACGTTGAATTTACTGAGAAGGGAGAGCGTTCTCATCATGAACTAGACGAGCCAGGCTACGGTCCTGATTTTAAGCCGCTTGCAGAAATAATCGCAGAGCAGGG
>CAYPFQ010000016.1:0-22093 GCA_964410135.1 uncultured Candidatus Bathyarchaeia archaeon | reverse complement strand
TAGAAAGCTACGCCAAAATCATGGAAGCAATAGAAAAATTGTAGCAGACGCTTAGAATGTACGGCGAGTTGAAAAACCGAAAAGATAGACTCTCAACTCTACCATCGCCCGATTGAAACATGCATCTGTCTTGCCAAGTCGCGGTCGACTGAAAATCGATGTAAGGCAAGAGCGTTGACAGCATAACCTCCAACTACGACAAATTTGCAGCTTGGAAACCAAGAATCTTAATCTGGTGCCTTAAACAGAAAAAAGGGCATAAAAATCATTGAACCAAACCAGAACTTGAAAGAGTGTTTCACTTTTTGGTGAAATTCTTATATATTAGTTTTATCTAGAAGTGAAACTAATTAATTGGCGATTTGAGGGGATTTGAGGATGTGGAGATTTGAGAGGATTTACCGTGAGTTACTCCTCTGCAGCCTTCATCAGGCTTCGTTAGTTCACCAAGAGGATCTTGCTTCAAAATGCAGGGTTTCGCTTGGTCTGGTTAATAAGACAGTGAAGAAGCTTGAGGCGGCTATGGCGGTAGAAGCCACACGCAGCGGGGTTAGAGTGTTGTCGCCTGCTAGGCTTTTGAATCTGTGGGCTGCAGAACGCGATTTGAGTAAAGATGTTTGGCAACTGTTTCGGCTGGACCCGATTACTGAGGTGGAGAAGAGCCTCCCCAGGGATGCATTAGTTACTGCTTTTTCTGGATGGTTCATGGTTTCCGGGCGGAAGCCTGCTGAGTATGATCGCGTATATTTCTATGTGACGAATAAGGAGAGCTTTAATTTGTGGCTGAGTTTTAGGAAGGGGAAGATTCGTAAGACGAATCCCAACGTGTTTGCTTTGTATGTAGATGATGAACACCTCATACTTTCTTCGGAAAGAGGCGTTGTTAGTGTTCCGCAGATCTATGTGGATGTCTACTCGATTAACGGGCCTGAAGCTTCTCCCTTCCTTCGAGACATAGCTACAACATATCCCAGCCTGAGTATTTGGTGAGTGTGACAGAGGATGTGGCGAGACGAAATTGTGGAAAGGGCTTGGCAAGTTCTAGGAGAGCTGAAGGGTCTAGCAGACTTTGTCTTGATTGGCGGTTGGGGTGTCTACCTGTGGACTAAGAAACTGAAGAGTCGGGACATAGACATCTATATTGATCAAGAGAATTTCTATAAGCTCCAGTCTGAGCTACTGCAGAGAGATTACGCGTTGAAACGCAATGTTCGCCTAATGAAGCTTGAAGCCTTAATAGGCGATGTGGAAGTTGATATTTACACGCCTTTCATGAGCAACTTGGCTGTTCCATGTTTAGATGTGCTTAACGAGAGGCTGTATTCACTTATTGAGCGTTTCAAAGTAGCAATCCCCGAGGTCTTGCTGTTACTAAAGGCTCAGGCAGCCCAACAGAGGTGGCATACGGAAAAGGGGGTGAAGGACAGAGCAGACATTATTTCTCTGTTGAAATTCGCTGACATAAAACGTGACCTGCTCGAGCAAATGCTGAGAAAATACGACACACAGCACACGGTACGAGATGCCCTAAAACGAGCCATATCGGAAAGCAGAATAGAGTACAAATTTCTGGGGCTTACCTATGAGAGAGACGGCGTCCAGCTGAAAAACTCTTTTGAAAACCTCTAGTACAGTTCTTCCGATGATGAGGTAGGTGGCTCCTAGTCTAGAAAGCAAATAATCCTCATAAGCCACCGTTTTCCAGCCCCGTGGGCATAACTCCAACCCCAGGCAGAGTTCCAATCATCAACCTACGGACCTACGAGTTACTAGAAATAGACTGCATGAAACTTGATTGAACTGTGGAAATATAAAATTAAGAAGGCTCAGAGGTGCCCTTCATAGATAGCCCGGGAAATATGTTGCGCATTGAAGCCTATCCTGTAGCTTTGCTGCCTTCACATAGGACTGGGTGCGTATAAACTTCAATACGCGGTTGATAAGCTTGGGCCCGGTCTTTGCATATGATTTAACTGGGGTCGTCATTGTGAATCGAAGAACGAATCTTCTCGGTTGACTGCCCGGATAAAATTTCGATATAAGCAGCCTTGGTTTCGAGAGCCTTGGTTGGGATTTTATGAAATTAATTATGCTCGCTTCAAGTTGATATCCAGATGTGTCAGAGATACTGTCCTCTATTTCAAACCATATGGATACCTCTTCCACAACCTGCTCTTCCGCCACATGTTTCCCTCCCTTAAAGTTTTTATTTGGGCATTAGTAAAGCCTTCCAAGGTTTTAGTCAGGTTCATTGTTTTCTAAGGATGGTTCTGGAAGGTTATGATTATGGTTGTCATAGCTAACAGCAAGGATGAAGCTGTGGTTGTTTCTGAGTGGGCTTTGTCGGTTGGTTTTTGAGGAATTTGGTGTATGAGGATCGTGTTAAGCCAGGTTTTTGCTGGGTTGCTTGCTTATTGTTGGGTTCGATGGTTTTTGGATTATTCTAAAGGGCATGAGGTGTGTTATGAGAGATGGATTGATGCAATGGGTGGGGGTTTTTGCCAGTCAAGTAGAGAGGGAATGCTATTCCAAAGAAGCAATCGAAACACAAGACGAAGAGAAAATAAGCCCCATAGTTAGCGCCCGACTTTTTTCTAAACCTTAAGAATTAATAGAACCAAGGCTAGAAAGGATTTTAAGTGAGTTTGTATAGGATGTGATGTTTAATTTAACTTAGAGCAGGGGCTAATTTGGCTAAATATGTGTTTGTAACAGGCGGCGTTTTGAGTAGCGTAGGTAAAGGCGTCGCGATGGCCTCTATTGGGAAGCTTCTTCAAGTGCGGGGTTTCGGTGTCACAGCCATAAAGATTGACCCTTATTTGAACTATGATTCTGGGACGATGAATCCGTATATTCATGGTGAGGTTTTCGTAACTGAGGATGGAAATGAGTCTGACCTAGATCTCGGGCACTATGAGCGGTTTCTCGACATTAACTTAACCCGTAATGCCTATATCACCACCGGGCAGGTTTACTGGACGGTTATTGACAAGGAGCGGCGTGGAGACTACCTGGGGCAGTGCGTCCAGATTATTCCTCATATGACTGATGAGATTAAGCGTCGAATCCGTTTGGTGGCGGAGCAGAGCAAAGCTGACCTGGTTCTTGTTGAGGTGGGCGGAACGGTTGGAGACATCGAGGGATCGCCGTTCCTTGAGGCTATTCGCCAGATGAGGCTTGAGGAAGGCAGTATCAATACCCTTTTTGTCCATGTGGGGTTGGTGCCGTTTCTGGGGGTGACTGAGGAGTTCAAGACTAAGCCTATACAGCACAGCGTCCAAGAACTGCGGCGTATCGGTATTCAACCCGACATTATTGTAGCCAGGTCCCGTGAGCCTATGCCTCCTGAGCCTCGGAAGAAAATTGCCTTGTTTGGGAGCGTTGAGGAGAAGGCAGTGTTCTATTCTCATGATGTTAGTTGCGTGTATGAGGTGCCATTGATGTTTGATGAACAGGGCATGGGCAATTTCATCTGTGAACGCTTGGGGCTTCCTAAGAGAAAGCCCAACTGGTCAGAATGGGATAAGATTCTCAAGTCATTCAAGGAAGCGCGTTACGATGTTAAAATAGCAATGTGCGGAAAGTATGTGAAACTTGCCGACTCGTATGTAAGTGTTAATGAAGCGCTGAGGCATGCGGGAGCCACTTGGGACGCAAAAGTGCATATCGAATGGATTGATACTGAAAAATTTGAGAATGATCCTAAAAAGGTTGAGTCCCTTAGGGAGTACGACGGTATCCTGGTTCCAGGAGGTTTCGGTGTTCGCGGAACCGAAGGGAAGATACTGTCGATTGAGTATGCCCGCACTCATGGCGTGCCTTTTCTCGGACTATGTTTGGGATTCCAGCTGGCCACAGTAGAATTCGCTCGCAATGTATGTAAGTTAAAACGAGCCAATAGCACTGAATTTGACCCCCACACTCCGCATCCGGTAATAGACCTGCTTCCAGAACAGATGGGAGTCAAGTACAAGGGTGCAACAATGAGACTGGGCGCATATGCGATCGATGTTAAGCCGAATACGCTTGCCTCAAGACTTTATAGGGCTAAGACAATTTATGAGAGGCATCGGCATCGCTATGAAGTCAACCCAAGTTACTGGGAGATTTTCAAGAAGCAGGGGCTAGTTTTTTCAGGCTGTACTCCTGATATGAAACGGATGGAAATGCTAGAGCTACCATCTCACTTCTTCTTTTTTGCAACCCAGTTCCATCCAGAATTCAAATCCAGACCAGGCAAACCCGACCCAGCCTTCTACGGTTTCATCAAAGCAGCCTTAGACAAACAACTTGGAAAGTCCAAGATAGCAGTCGGTGAAGAAAAAATTCAGTATGCCGCTGCTACGACCCTCTAATCCGAGTTAAAGTTTTATCTTATAGGTTTCCACTGCCCGCGTTTAGAAAGCCTTCTCAGATTAAAAGAAAAAAGGGAGTTTATTTTGCGCGTCCCTTCAGCTTCTGGAATGCCTTTGCCCCGTCATAGAGTAGCACGAACGACAAGATTACCAAGACGATTCCAATCGCGCCCGAGATCATGTTTCCGGCTAGGTAGAGTCCGGTCACTGGCACCGTTGGAAATAGCGCATTTGCGAATAGCAGATACGACAACCAGAGTAAGGCCACGATAGTCGTGCCGAACATGAAGACCATTGGAATGCTGGTGAAATAGGAAGGCTTCTTCTGCTTCATTAGCCACAGCGTACCAATCATTAGGACTATGCCTGCTAACAGTTGATTTGCACCACCCCACAAAGGCCATGTATAGGCTAGCACTGCGCCCATTCTTGGACTGCCCAGAATGTAGGCTATGACACAGAGTAGTAGTGAACTGAAGTATATGTTTTTGAAGTATCCGCCGTACTTTCCTGCAAACTCAACTAATACTAGTCGAGTAAGTCTTAGTACAAGCACTAGGGCTAATGCCAGTAGAACCAGCGCCACGGCTGCTATTGTGCTTCCAACCGCTGGTGAAAAGCCCAAGAATCCCATGAGCTTCGAGCCGCCTATCACCCATCTGGCCCCAGGAGCTTTCCCAGCAATTTCCGCAGGGCTCATAACTGCAATGGCAACCAATGCCACTATCGCAAGAATTCCTTCTGCTAACATCGCTCCTCCGCCTACGAAGGGCGCGTCTGTTTCGAGGTCAAGCTGCTTGGATGTGGCTGATGCGCCAATTATTCCATGCATTCCTGAGATGGCGCCGCATGCGATTGTTACGAACATGAGTGGCCATAGGGGACCTGAGGGTGTTAGCTTGGGGTCGAAGAAGGTCGTGATAGCTGGCGCGGCAAAATTCGGCTGTCCTACAAAGGCGCCCATGATCATTGCTACGACGCAGAAGTAGACTGGGTAGAATGTGAGGTAGATGAACGGCTGTACGAAGAGCCATGCGGGTAGCACTGAGCCAAGATAGCAGAGCGCTAGGACCCACAAGAACCAGAAGTCCGTGACCAGATACGGGTCTTTAGCCATCCATGCTGGTAGTACAAATGGATAAGCTGAGCCTACCCAGATCCCAGCGGCTATTAGGGCTAGAGCAATTATTGTGGTGTAGACTACATTCATTTTATACTTGAAAGTCGCTATGCCAGCGGCGATACTGACCACCGCTGCGATAAGCACAGGTATCGCGGCCTGGGCGGCCCCTCCTAGCGTGCTAGCGCATGTGACACCATACACCGCTAACAGTAGTAGGAAGTAGAAGAGCAGGAAGCTGACCAAGATTATCCTCGATCTTTTGCCGATGAGCTCGTATGCCAGAGGACCTAAGGAAGCTCCCTCTGATCGTACGGAAACGGTTAGTGCGATGTAGTCGTGAAGCCATCCGAAGAACGCGTTTCCCACGAGCAGCCACAGTAAGCCTGGAAGCCAGCCCCATTGTATGGCGATAATGGGTCCTAGTGCAGGTCCCAGAGCCGCCACAGCCTTCCATTGAAACCCAAATAGCACATATTTGTTTGTTGGGAAGAACTCAACGCCGTCCATATAGGTGTGCGCCGGCGTAGTTCGCTTTGGACTAGACTGAACTATTCGCCTGTCGAACCACTTTGTATAACCCAAATATACGGCAGCGTATAAGATCAGACCCGCTAGTATTGCGATAACTGAGTACATTTTTCTTCGTCTCCATTTTAACTGTTTAAAGGATACTTGGTTACTTTTTGATATTTCATACTTACGTATGTGACAAATTCTCGATAAAATTTCGTCTAATTGTCATTAAAAGGTTTATATGCATGTGGTCTAAACTTTTTGAGAAGTGGTTTGTTCGCCGTGAACTTCCTGAAAATAGGTGCGCTAAGGTGCTGAACAATTTCGTGACAAAAGAAAGGGCTAGGGTAAAAAGTGATAAGAGCACAAGCCCTGACAAACTGGAAGAGCTTCTCGGAACAGTTCACGCAACCCTAAAGTCCAAAGAGAGTTACATGGCTAAAGCTGACCTAAACGGTATCATTGTGCAGTTTATGGGCAACAGCTTCCACCAATATGATTTTTGGAGTGAAAACTGGTGGCTTGTGGATGACGATGTTCCTGCGCATGCCTTCATCTATTCGGTGAATGGTGTAAAGGAAATGGAGCCTATGGCATACTACTGTCCTGAACGCTATACAGCTGTCTTCATAAACACCGAGTATTATGGCCAGTGCAAGAGCTGGGCGCTCGGAGCAGCAGCCCACATCTTAGAGGAAAATTATAACACACACTCAATTCATGGCGCATGCATAGATGTAAATGGGCAGGGAATTATCGTAGTCGCACCTACTGGTACTGGGAAGACCACTCAAGCCTTCAAGCTCCTCCTACGCCCAGAAGGCAAGCTCATTGGCGATGACTGGGTATACATAAGATACCCGGAAAAGGAATCAAAGAATCCCAAGTTCCCCCTAATAGGCACTCAGCCTGAGCGAAGTCTCTACATGCGCACTGAAAATGAGGAAGAAGCCTCTTGGCTCAGATATGTCTTTGATATATGTAAGACTGAAAATGTCGTCACGAGAAAGGAGGATTGTGAAAATACCGCATGTTTAGAGAAGGTCAAAAAAGGCGAACGCAAATGCGTCTTTGATGAAGGCTTTAGATGGTGCTATTTCTCTTTCCCAAATGCTAGGGCAATGGTACTACGTGAACGACTGCTCGGTCCCAAAAAAGTCGCAAATAAAACAAAAATTAGTCTGCTCATACTTCTGGAGAGAGTTCCTGGAAACCCGCCTGAAGTCAAATTATCTAGAGACAAAGCCATTGAAGTGCTACGAAAGGGGGAATATATGATCCGCCCTGGAGCGGGTCCTAAAGAAATGTGGGGTAAAATAGGCTCTGAACCTTATTACAACCCATATCTGCTGAAACTAAATCATGAAAAACAAGAATACTTTTTCTTACGGTTAATCGAAGAGTATAAAGTGCCATGCATCTTGCTCAATACTGCTTCTGAAACAATAGAACAAACTCATAATAGAATTATGAGTGCTCTAAAAAACAGAGTCAACTCATCCTAGCAAGGCACTATGTCAAATACGCAACTCAGGTCGCCTTTGGCTTTGCAAGCGTTTTCTCTTGAAGTTACTGTTTTTTCAAATAAAGTGGAGAAGAAGCCGCCTAGGTATCCTCTTACAAAGTGGCATTGCGGCTCTGTGTCTTCCACTCCCATAGCCTCAAAACAGTTTTCTATAACCACTATAGCCCTACGCTCATTCCAATTAATTTCTCTAATATTATATTCTCCCCATCCTTCCTCGTGCTTACGCTTAACCAAGGCCTTTAACGCATCTTCTCGAGAAGCAGGTTTCTGCTCTAATATCCGCTGACAAGATCGTTGACCACATCTAACGCCGACCCAATACATAATCGAAATCATCGCAGACTTGGAGAACACGTCTTTGAGGCTCTTCTCTAGCTCTCTCCAAGTCGCGTATCGGATCCTAAACGATTCAGCATCTAGACTCATATTCTATTCACTCTTCCCTTAGCTGTTTTCCACATACCGCTCCAAAAACGATGAGTCAAATAAAAAGCATAGGTAAACACTGCAATCCACAAAGTTGCGGTACCGCGATAGAGCAGCTCACCCATGTATTCGTAGGGTGGCGTTATGAGAAAATTTTTTACAAACCAAA
Organism: uncultured Candidatus Bathyarchaeia archaeon; assembly: GCA_964410135.1. Taxonomy (GTDB): domain Archaea; phylum Thermoproteota; class Bathyarchaeia; order RBG-16-48-13; family CAYPFQ01; genus CAYPFQ01. The sequence continues at coordinate 13,979 of CAYPFQ010000016.1, read as the reverse complement.
AAATCTCGTGAAGGAAAAATATGGCGCCTGCCAATGTAAGCATTTTCCAAAATTTCTCACTAGCGCCCTTCGAGAAAAATTTGGTGAGCCATACAACCAAGACTATGAATCCCACTCCCAAAATAAGGTTAATAAGTTCTAAGGACAGCTCTATTTCTAGCATTTCCCTCGCCTGTGCAGTTATAAGTTTTATTTATAAATGTTACTATGTCATATATATTATTTATGTTATTTATAAATGTTAATATTAAACAAAATGAATGTGCATTATTTAAATTTTCCTACACAATTGCGCATTCTCCAAAAATTTTACATGGAACACCATACCTTAAAAGAAGGAAACTATTTTCAGAGGAAACCAGATGCGGCACGAAAAGCGACTGTATGCTATTATTCTAACAATCCTGATGATAGCTGCATCCCTCATCAATATCTCCTACTGTTCCTCTACGGCTACTGCTGTCCAAAACGGTGGCATCGACCGCGAGCCAGTCGCATTGCGCCCTGACCTCGCCACCATGTTTAAACCTAATGCTGGGAAATTTTATGGAAAGACTTTTTCGGATCTCTATGAAGCTGTCCAGAAATCTCTTCCGGAAGATCCTGTGAGAGTTCTAATCACCTACGATCAACCCTCTTCAGAATCTTTCCTCCAGGCTATCCGTTCGAGAGTAGACCTGAATCTCAAGATAAATTACGTTTGCAAATATATTCCAGTAGTAGCATGTGAACTACCAGCTGGGAAACTAAAAGAGCTGGAGAACTTTAAGGAAGTTCAGGCATTATGGCTTGATAAGCCTAAATATCTCGCCAGCCTTGATGGACTCGAATCTAGGCTTTCGCGCATCGACTTCCTAACACTACAACGTAGTTACATTGATTCCGAGAGACTCTGCCTAAATGATAGTGCCCGAATTATCGGCGCACAAAGTCTATGGGATGTGGGAGTTAATGGCTCAGGGGTCACTATTGCATTTATAGATACAGGAATTAACAAGACGCATCCCGACTTCTACTTCCCCGATGGTAAATCAAAGATCATTAAAGAAGTATCTTTTGTTCCCAACGAGGATCCTATGGATTATTATGGTCACGGAACCCACTGTGCTGGCATAGCCGCAGGAACGGGGGTTGCATCTAAAGGAAAGTTCAAGGGCATTGCGCCTGGCGCTTCTTTAATGAATATCAAAATATTTTCAAAAAGAGGCTTCACTTCTGATGAGTGGATATTGGCAGCGCTGGAGTATGTTATCGATGTCCATCCAGATATAATCTCAATGAGCTGGGGCGGACCCGCGGCACCCGAGTCAGATCCGGTCAACGCGCTGGTGAAAGAGATTGTCAAGCGCGGCATCATAGCAGTAGCAGCAGCTGGCAATAATGCGTACTACTGGTCTGTCGAGTCCCCTGGCAACACGGCTTCCGTCATTTCGGTTGGTGCAACAACGAAAAACAATCGACTCGCATCGTTTAGCAGCCGGGGTCCAGATGCGTACTCAATTAGAAACATGCCGACGATAGTGGCTCCAGGGGTGAATATTGTAGCCCCAAAATCAGGGCTGCTCGGTCAAGCGTCTGAATTAGCAGTTCCAGGCTATCCGGAGTATATTATGCTTAGTGGCACATCAATGGCAGTTCCGCATGTCGCAGGAGCTGTAGCCCTTTTACTTGAGCGTTTCCCGTTGACCACTCCCACGACCGCGCAAGTAGCCTTGATAAAAAGCGCCGATGACATCGGCTATGATGAAAACGCCCAAGGTGCAGGACTAATTAACGTCTATAAGGCGTATGATGCAATAAGTAATGCTCCAATTAGAGGAAGCGAGCTTTCCACTGAAACTGCGCCCTCACAATTGTCTGGAATAGAAAATGCTGGTTCACTTCCCTCGTCTGATTTGCTATCGCTCTCGCAAATACCTCCTTCTGAAAACTACGCATTGTTCAGAAACGAGTACCTATCTTTCATAGTGACCGACAACTTCAGAATCAACTGGATGGCATACAGCGGTGTAAACCATTTTAGGCAAAGCCTACCTGCATTTCGCTACGATAACTTCAACTTCTTTTGGTCGAATTCGTCTGGAGTTAAAATCATCAAGCCCTTCACTAAGACCATTGATACAACGGAGCTGCAACAAGGCGAAGGAATCATATTCTACAAAACTCTCACAGTGAAGCTGGCTATCACCCTAAAAGGCGGTTCAAAGACCTGTGAATTAAGATATTCCATATCCAGCTCAGGAGCTCTGTCCAACATAGCTCTCTACCAGGTTGTCGACATGAACATGGACGGATTTTCATTTAACTCTGGGCAGCATGTAGGCGGGCTAGACGCAGTGATAGCGTGGTCAAGCCACTATTTTGGAATTACCGGCGAGAAAATTTCAAGCGCCTACGATGTTGGTGATGAGAGTTTGATTTTCAAAAGAGTGGAAAACGACGCTCTAGCGAATACCATGAGCTCGATAGGCTCGCTCGCTGGGGCGATGAAATGGATGTATTCCACATCACTTCCAGCTGGCAAAGAATGGAGCATAGCCTGCTATTACGCCTTCGGAGATAGGAGATTCGAAACAACATATGCTCTAGGAACGATGACGAATAGACATATCCACGATATAGCTGTCACAGGTCTGAGAACAGCTGTCTCAGCAAATCCAAACAGTTCAGTTAGAATCACTACTGAAATCGCAAATCTAGGAGAATTCACTGAGAATGAAGTTCCAATCTATCTCTACGTGCTTGACGCTGCAAACAATACGATTGCGAGTTATGAGAAAATCCTCCCAATTTTTATGTCAGACACCACCGAAGAGGTTGTGTTTACCCACACTTTTTTGAAAGACGGTTTCTACCAGTTTCTATGCCACGTTGGGCCTGTAGGCGGAGAGGTTGACACATGGAACAACCGGGTGTCTCCATGGCGGATAAGGGTTGGGCCCCTTCGTTTCATGGTGGGAATGTTCTTGGGCAGAATAACTGGTATTGAATCTCCATATGTAGCACGTTTCCCAGGTGACATTGACTATTTCAATGTGACAATTATTACTAGCAACTCTTTGTTTAATTTAAGAGCAGCCATCTCAGGAAATGCCTCGCAGATAACATACATCACTAGGCAAGTGCCTGGCACCATCGATACGTTTGGCTACGTCTCAGTCCAAGTCTCTATTCCATCAAACGCAAAAGTTGGATGGTATACTGGTGCGCTTCAACTAATTAGTGCAACTAATGTGGTTACACAGATCCCGATCCGCATAGAAGTCGTAAAGCCAATCTCAACTGTCATCTGGGATGATGTCCATGACTATAACATGGGCTGGCAGTACTTATGGGCATATTATATCACCCTCTGGCAATCGGTTAGTACATTTAATGTTCGAGTGATTCCAGCTTCCCTTATGGACGGGGCGTCGTTTAACGAACTCACAAAATACGATGCTATCCTCTTCGTTGACCCCTACTACGGCTTCGGGTCAGATTTTGTTAACGCAGTGCTTGGATACGTGGCGAAGGGTGGTTGTGCTATTTTCGTTTGTGGACGAAGATCATTGCAGATGAGATCTGAGCTCAGATATGATCAAATTCTGAAGTACTATGGAATTAGCATAGTCGCTGACAAGTACTCGCATTGGAGTAATTCGTCAAAACCTATGGCAAGTACTCACCTTGCTTTAGGTAATGCCTCAATGTTCACGGTCGTTCAAGGTGTAACCTTCAATGTTAATCCTCCGAGCCAAGTGCTCGCAAAATCCGTTGACGTCGGCTGGTACTCACTCACATCGAACTATACCTTTACGACCGCCGCCATCTACGATGGCAACGGTGGACTTGGCAAAGTATTTGCATTCGCAAGTGATTATGCTCTAGACGACTCGTGGATTGAGGTGCAATGGAAAATCCAATGGATAGTTTCTGGAGGTGTGCCAAGGGGCTTCGTGATCACTGACCCCACCTTCGTTCCACAGAACAAACTATTAGCCACTGCTTTCACCTACTACGCATCAAACAAGCCTCCGATAGTGCTCTCAGTCGCATCTGATAAAAACTCGGTTCTCAGAGAGTTCGACAAAATTACAATTAAAGTACAAGCAACCGACGCTGAAACTCCGGCCGCGCAGCTTAGAGCTCAGGCTTTATTCAATTTATCCGACGGATCCAGCTTCACAACTTGGGCGACCTACTCGGAAGCAGATAACACCTTCATCATTAAATATAGTCCTCCCTCCGACGCGCCTGTGGGCACATGCAATGTGGCGATAACAGTTTTCGACCAGGTCGGCGCCTCAGCAGCCACTACCACAAGCTTCCTCATATTCGACCAAACACCTATTTGGCTTATCCTATCTCTTTTCATCGCCATACTTTCCATGTCGTATGTGGTACGAGTATATCCCAGAAGTAAAGTGGTTAGAGCTGTTAGAAAATTATATCGTGAACGTATGAAAAGAAAGCTTCAATTTGGTGATTGAATGGTAGCTAAACGACCGAAATCCCAGAAGAGGCTTTTGAGCATAGCTGTTTCAGCCATTATGGCAGCGCTTGTTTGTGTAGCCACCATGCTGATTCAGATTCCAAATCCCGCGACTCGTGGTTACATCAACGTCGGAGATGCCATGATTTTTGTGAGTGCCTTAACATTTGGGGCAATTGCTGGGGGTATTGCTGGAGGCTTTGGATCCGCACTAGCAGATATTCTGAGCGGCTATGGATTTTACGCGCCATTCACACTTGTTATTAAAGGATTGGAAGGGGCTCTCGCTGGGCTAATAACTGATAGGAAGAGTTTAACTCGCGACCTATTGGCTACGGTCATAGGTGGAAGTGAAATGATATTGGGCTACTTCCTAGCTGAGTTTTATCTACTTCAATTCGGATGGGCGGCATTAACCGAAGTGCCTGGAAACATATTCCAAGTAGTAGCTGGAGCTGGTATTGGCATACCGATCGCTATCATTTTTAGAAAGAGATTGTTCGAAATGTTAAAGTGATTTTGAAAGCGCCTTCCATAGATGGTCGCTGACTGGTCTAACCAACTCGATTTCCCTGCCATTTCTCTTCATGAGAACCCTTCCTTCATTTGCCTTAGTTATCTCACCGATTTCAAAGGCATCGACGCCCTCTTCATCTAGCTTCTTAAGTAGCATTTCAGCTTCGTTTCCTCCTTTAACCGCTATCAGTAAAGATCCTGAGCTGATAAGCTGGAGGGGATCAATTCCGAAAATCCTGCAGATGTTCTCAGTTTCATGTGGAATCCATAATTTCTTTTCATGTACCTTGAAGCCTACACCAGCGGCATCAGCCATTTCATGTAGCCCTCCAGCTATTCCACCTTCTGTGGGATCGTGCATTGCTGTAACTCCTCCAGTCTTGAAGGCAGTAATAGCCTCTTTAACCACGCTAATTTTATCAAAGAATCTCTCTGCCTTTTCGACAAGACTGTTTCCAAGTTTTTTTGATAACGCCTCTCTTCTGTCAGAGGCTAGAATTGCTGTGCCCTCTATCCCAACACCCTTCGTCAAAATCAACCTGTTACTTGGTTTAGCGTCACTAGATGTGACGTATCGCCCGTCTTCAGCTACACCCACCATACAACCCACAACTACAGGATGGCTTAATCCAGGCGTTACCTCTGCGTGACCAGCAATTACCGCTACTCCCAACTTTCGTGCTGCTCCATCTATCTGGTCGCAAATCTTTTGGACAGTTCCCTCTTCGGTCCCCTCGGGTAGGAGTAGACATGAAGTAAACCATCTGGGCTGAACCCCTCGGGTTGCCACATCATTAGCACACACGTGGACAGCCAGAAACCCCACTCTCTCTAAGGCTCCAGTTATGGGGTCAGTCGATACTACAAGGGTTTCATTTCCCGCCTTGACGACAGCGGCATCCTCCCCAAGTTTCGGACCTAGAACTACGTCTTTTCGCTTCACGCCGAGATATCTGAATACTATTCTCTCAAGAATCTCTGGAGGAATCTTGCCGTGATATCGCAAATAGGGGTTGCCACTCATAACTCCATCTAGCCTTTAACCTTCATTTTAGCCTGTTCTTTATTTTAAACCCAAGCTTAAATTATCATAGTTCAAATTCTTTTCATGTATGTCAGCCGAGTTAGCAGTCCGCATCTTCAAAAGCCTCGAGAACGAGGATTTCCGAGTGCTAATGGGAGTAGAACTTGGAATGTTCAGGCATGCCTATGTGCCCTTCAAAGAAATCGCCATCTTCTCCGAGTTACCTCAAGCCAGAGTCCCATTCCACCTCGAAAAATTAGAGCGTCTAGAACTAATCCAAAGATGGGCAGGACCATACACGGGCTATGTCCTAAACACCGCTGGCTACGACTGCTTAGCAATCCACGCCATGGTCAAGGCAGGAATACTCGAGGCATTTGGAAATGCCTTAGGAGTGGGAAAAGAAGCTGATGTGTATGATGCACTAACCCCAAAAGGCGAGCGTGTAGCTGTTAAGTTCCATCGACTCGGCAGGATAAGCTTCCGGCAGACCAGGCGAATGAGAGGGTATGCAGGTGAAAGACGACATATTTCCTGGCTATACCAATCGAGGCTGGCTGCTGGAAAAGAGTTTCAAGCCCTGAAAATTCTATATCCTGCAGGAGTCACCGTGCCAAACCCAATCGCTCACAACAGACATATGGTCGTCATGGGGCTTATCGAAGGGACTCAATTGGCAAACTTTTTTGAACTCCCAAATCCAGACGCTATGCTGCGCGAAATTCTTCTCAATGTTAGAACCGCTTATGTGAAGGCTGGTATAATCCACGCAGACCTAAGCGAATTCAACGTAATTGTAAAACCAGACGGCCATGTGCTCATAATCGACTGGCCGCAATATGTCACAAAAGACCATCCTAACGCAAGATCACTGCTCAGAAGAGACATACTAAACTTCTACACATATTTCCAGAGAAAATATAAGGTAAAAACAAAACTGCCAAAAGCATTAAAATACGCCGAAGGGAAAATAGGCAAGATATAATTTTAGAAAAGAATCACTTTGCTCGCAAGAATTAGATCGGTGATCTTTCTGATGCTGGCCAGCTCTTCATTCGCTATTGCTTCAACTTCTCGCTTGACTTGCTCTATGGTGTAGCCAGACTCCAACAGTAGTTGGATATCGGTTGCAGCTGGCGTATCGATCGGTTCTCCAATCTGGCTTAAGATCTTCACATGAACTTCCCGCAGCCCCTTAGTCTCCCTGTAAATCCTATTCGCCATAAGCATCGCAAGCACATTGTAGATTTTGCCAACATGGTTCACAGGATTCTTGCCAGCTGTAGCCTCTAACGACATCTGCCTACAAGGCGTAATCAACCCGTTAATCCGGTTTCCCCGTCCAGTATTCCCATCATCGCCACGTTCAGCCGAGGTGCCAGTCACAGTAATGTAGGCCACGCCATTTTTCGGTTGATCCGCTGTGTTCACAAACACTTCTACTGGGCGTTTGGTGATCTTTGTAGCTAAATCTGCCACCTTATCCTGTACTTCTTCTTTGACGCTCATATAGTGGCTAAGGTCTGGGATCAGGCTACTTATCATGGCGCACGCCACAGTCAATCTGATCTTATTGTCCCGCCTAAGCCCCATGACTTTAATATCTTCACCCACCTCAGGCAGTTCTTTCTTAAATTTCGGAGAATTCAAATAAGTTTCAGTTTCAAACACAAGCCTCTCAGTTTCGCTCAGAGGTGCGAAACAAACTCCAAAGGAGGTATCGTTTGCTAGCGGCATTTGTTTCCCAAGTTCAAACACCTTGACTAAATCAACCGAGCCCTGCCTAATCATCGGATTAACTGTGACATGTTTTTCCGCATCGAGGAATCTGAAGCTCTTTTCTATGAAGCCCTTAATCGCCCCGGTCGCTATGTTTTCCACAGGGATTTTAACGCGTTCGCCTTTCTTTTCTACACTTGTTACCGCCCTGCCTGCGACAATTATGTGGATTGGTGTGTGTATCTCTCCACCACCAAAAACCGGGTCAGCGCTGCCTCCAACCACTAGGCCCTTGTCCACATTGTGGTGAAGAATCATGCCGAACTCTTTTTGATAGTAATTGCACAACGCCCGAGAAACTGCTTCAGCGGCTCCATCAGCTATGTAGTCAGGATGTCCCAGCCCCTTTCTCTCAACCATTTCAACATCGAATTCTTCAATGGGTTTCTGGTTAAACTTCTCAACTAAAATCTCTCTCGCCAAACATTGCACAGCCTTGTGAACGGGTGCGTAAGCAAGCGTCATATAAGATTTTGCATTTGGCTGTTAGTAAAAATTACTGATACGCATTTAATTTAAGTCTGGCTCGGACCAACGCAAATATAGAGAATATTGTTGCCACGAATGAAAACGTTCCCATAATTCGCCTTCAACTCGCTCTCGCGATACTCTACAGCGTTATCCAGAATGACGTTCATGTAATTATCGCACTGGATCATGCGACCCTTATACTCGATGTCACTCTTCAACTTCACCGAGATATCATTGTTAAGGCGCTTCACTAGCAGATTCAGCGGCTTCTTGCTTGGCTCCAACCGATCATGCCCCGCAAAGCTGTTCTATTCATACTATTGCGTATTAAAGCCTTATTTTGCATGTTGAAATGTCGACATCATAACGCTTTTAGCCAAAAACTGAAAGTATATTAGCCAAAAAATGAAAGTATAGGGTGTTTCTTAAACAAGGCGTCCTCACATGGCAACCCAGATGGAATCGGCCAAACAGGGCAAAATTACTGAGGAGATGCGCCTAGTTGCAAAAGACGAAGGCGTCTCACCAGACTCTCTAAGGCAGCGAATAGCAAAAGGCACGGTAGTAATTACAAAAAATCTAACCCACGAAAATGTCCGTCCACTCGGAATAGGCGAAGGACTGAGAACAAAAGTAAACGCCAACGTAGGCACATCCTCCGACCTCTGCGACATTAATCTGGAAATCGAGAAGGCAAAAACTGCCCTCGCATATGGCGCCGATACAATTATGGATCTGAGCACAGCTGGGGAGCTAGACCATATCAGAAAAACTCTGATTGAAGCTGTTAACATCCCGATTGGAACAGTGCCAATTTACCAGTCAGCTATCGAGACCATAGCTAAGAAAGGCGCGATCGTCGAAATGGATGAGGATGCTATCTTTAATGTTATCGAGAAAAACGCTAAAGATGGGGTTGACTTTGTCACAGTCCACTGCGGAGTTACAAGACAAATAGTTGAACATATAGTTCGGCATCCTCGTCTAATGGGCATAGTCAGCCGAGGCGGAACATTCCTCGCCACCTGGATACTGTACAACAACAAAGAAAACCCGCTCTACGCTAACTACGACTACCTACTCGAAATGGCTAAGAAATACGATCTGGGCCTGAGTCTCGGCGACGGGCTGAGACCAGGCTCCATATTTGATGCCACAGACTGGCCGCAAATCCAAGAACTCATCACAATCGGAGACCTAATAGAACGAGCCCGAAAAGCAGGAGTTCAAGCTATAGTTGAAGGCCCAGGGCATCTACCACTTGACCATATTGAAGCGAATATGCAACTAGAAAAATCCATATGCAAAGGAGCCCCCTTCTATGTGCTCGGGCCAGTCATCACCGAGATCGCCCCTGGCTACGACCATATTGTTTCAGCAATTGGAGGAACTATTGCTGCTATGGCTGGAGCCGACTTCCTATGCTACGTATGCCCAAGCGAACACCTCGGTCTTCCACTAGTTGAAGATGTGAAAATGGGCGTCATCGCAACGCGAATTGCTGCCCATGCCGCCGACATAGTCAAGCTAGGATCGAAAGCCTCAAATTGGGATCTCAAAATGGACCAGGCTCGCGCCAAGCTTGACTGGGAAACTCAGCTTAAAACAGCCCTCGACCCTGAATACGCCCGCAAGATTTACCTCAGAGTCAAGCCAGCTGTCAATGGTACCTGCACCATGTGCGGAAAATACTGTGCCCTCAAACTCCTCGCCGAACAACTCAAAAAACCCGAACTAGCCAAACGAGGCTGCTTCTAAATTTTGTACGTGGGCCGCCTGTTGATAGTGGGCGCACCTAAAAGTGGAGGAGTTTTAGCTGCCTACAGGCTGTCAAGCCGAAGTTTCCCTCATAGAAAGATCGAAATCATAAGAAACTCGGCTAAAGTCATGCCGATTTCGGGCTGTGAAGAAGATCTGCGTAAAAATCCACACACCACTTACACCTGCCTGCGCATCATCGACGAAAGCTCCATTCTCGTAGCTAATGGGGAGCATCTAGACTCGATTTGTGCCAGAATAGAATCAGGCACTCCCGCCCACCAAGCCATCGCCTGCATCCTCGCAGAAACTGGACCTGAACAGGATCTCTACAAGACGCCGAGAACAGCTGGATTTGCATCTCAAACCAAATCAATCCTCGGAATCATCACCGAGAAAGGACTAGTCGTCAAATCATTTCCAACCAAAGAAGGGACCGGATACTACATAGCCACCTACAAGAAAACAGACCCAGCGAAAAACCTGATAAAAAACTTAGATGCCAAATCTGCGGCCGACGCCGCAAAACAAATCCACAAAGGACCCGACTTCAAACATTTCACTAACGAAATTTCTACTGTCGCTGCCTTAATCCGCGATGGAAAAATTGAGATAGATACGTTTCCCTAACGCTGGCAGATCGCAACATAATCTTTAACTCCGTCCTCATCCGCAATAGAAACAAGCCTAAGCCCAGCCATCCCGACCAATTTTTTGAACTCATCCAAAGTGAAACTCTTCTTCAAACCCGTAACGACAAAAAGCGCATCCTTCTTCCCAACTCTAACCAGCTCACGGCACGTAGCAATAGGATCCGGCATATTCTGCAAAAGCGTAACCGCAAACACGTTGCTGAAAACACCTTCACGGAACGGCAGAAAATCCGAATCCGCGCAAACCAATCCGACATTCGGAAACAGGCTTAGCTTCTCCCTTGCAATTCTCAGCATGCCCCTAGAAAAATCCACTCCCAAAACAAACTCGGAATTTCCACCAATCCTCTCGATCAAGAGCCCAGTTCCGCAACCTGCATCTAAGACCACGGTTTTTTGCTTCAGTCTGACCAAATCCAACGCAACCTCAAACTTCTCAGCCTGCTCGCTCTCGTACTGCGCATCATAACCCATAGCCATCACATCAGAATCCCTAATTACTCGGAGTTTCTTAGCCCAATGTTTAGCCATAACGTCTACCAGTTTCAAGTTCGATAACCCTTATCTTAATGCTTATCAAACCTACTCTTCGGTGCCACCTATTGAGCAACAAACGAAGCCCCGTCATCGTCATCGAAAACCCAAACCAGAAAGACGCTGTGCTCCAGATCCAGAACGCCCTCTCGGAACACAAGACGCTGCTCCTAGTAGGGAACTGCTGGGTTGACTATAAAGGTCGCGCAAGCTCCAAACTCGAACCCGGAGAACGCATCCTGATCATCAAAAGCGACGGCTCAGTCCTAGTCCACCGCCCCACCGACTACTCTCCAGTCAACTGGCAACCTCCAGGCTGTCTATTCCAGACATCTCTCTCACCAGACGCTCTCAGAATAAGAGCCATCCGCCCAAAACCCCGCGAACACATCGACATCTACTTCGACAAAATCCACCTCCTAGCCGCCCTCACCCTAAAAGACGAGGGGGCATTCTCTCTCTACGCCAGCGAACAAGATATGCAAAAAGCCATTCTGGCCGACCCAAACCTGATCGAATCCGAACTCCAACCTATCACCTTCGAAAAACCAGTCGAACCCGGCTTCATAGACATCTACGCCATCGACAAACAGGGAAGGCTGGTCGTAATTGAAATCAAAAACGAAACCGCAGGCAAAACCGCCGCCCTCCAACTCCAAAAATACATCGAAGCCATCAAAAAAACCGCCAACCGCCAAACCCGAGGCATTCTAGTCGCCCCAACCCTCGCCAAAGGAGTCCAACCCCTCCTCCACCAACTCAACCTCGAATACAAACCCCTGAGCCCACAACAATGCTACCAAACCCTCCAAAGACAACTGGGAATTGGGCGTCCGCGCCTTGACAGCTTCCTCTAGGCTGAGGCGTCTTCATCTATTCTAGTGCCTTTCTCCCTCTTTCAAACCGCAGCGACCACGCAGCTCTTCCCAAAGGAGCTTGCAGACTATCTATCTGTGAGGCTATTACAGGGCTAGCGTAAAATTTTAATCCAGCTTTTCGAAACTGCAACTCCATGCTAACTAAGAAACTTGAGAGCGATGGCACACTCAAGAGGCTTGTCATAGCCAGCCTTATCCTGAATGTTGTCTTAGCAGTAAGCGTAGCCGGTATGTATGTTCAGGTTTCTATGGTTGTTAAGCAGAATGAGGATCTAACCAAACAGCTACACTCCCTAAGTAGAGACTACAATCTGACTCAAAGTCAACTCGCATACTACAAATCTCAGGCAGAGTATTTCTCGCAACTTCTCGAGATGGGGAAGGCTACTGAAGGGGTTGTCGGCAATGCCACGGTTAACGTAGTCGCCGTTAGCGCTGTTGAGTCAAATGTGTTTGAAGTATCCTATGAGGGTGTGACTATGAAGGCGGCTGTGGAGCTTAGAAAGGGTGCTGGAAGAATTCTAATCAACACACAGCCTAGGATAGGCATAGATCTACAGACGAGTGCGCGCACGGCTGCTATGATAGCTGAGAACGTGACAGGCATACCCTTAGAGAAAACGGACATCATCCTTACAATAACTTCTAAATCTGAAGTGGAAGTTGTTGACGGTCCTAGCGCGGGGACTGCGATCACGATAGCCATAATCGCCTCCATAAAACATGAGGTTATAGACCAGTTAGCGTACATGACTGGTACGATAAACCCGGATGGCACTATAGGGTCGGTAGGAGGCATACCTGAGAAAGCTTTAGCGGCTGCTCAGCAAGGAGCTGTTGAGTTTCTAGTTCCTAAAGGTCAGTCAGTCATAATTGTCTACAAGGCTGAAAGAATTCAGCAAGGCCCCTTCGTTTTCATAACCTACAAGCCATACCAAATTGATCTGCAAAGCTATCTCAGAGAGCAGGGCTATAATGTTAAGGTGGTTGAAGTTAACACTATACTGGAAGCTTACCAGATAGCTGTTAAAAAATTAGCATAAAGCCTAGTCTAGCACTCTTCTGTAGATTAATAAAAAATCCCTCAATTTCAAGTGCGTGGGTGTTCTTGAACCTCTACGCTTTTCGTTGCACCGTCTTTTAGGTTGCCTCAAAATACTAGTTTTTCCTGCTACCAAATTCCGGGCAGTAGGCGGTAGCGGGTTTTCTTGGCGTACTCTTTGTATCCCGGAAGCTCCTTATGCAAAGTCTTGTCCTCGAGATAGGTGCGGACAATGATGAGGATTATCACGAGCGAGCTTGGGATGAGGGCGTAGAGTGAGCCAAGGGCGAGGGGGATGCAGAAGTAGAAAGTAATAGTTCCCACATACATTGGGTGGCGGACATGCTTGTATGGACCTGTGGTGATAACCTTGTGCCCTTGAGTTTCTACTATTCTTGAAAGGTACGTGTTCTCCCTCATTACTAAAAACATCAGGATGAACGCGGGGATAAAGCCTGCAAAACCGAGCACTTTGAGGACAAAGGGCGTTTGCGACCATTGATACCTTACCGCGTCGAAACCTGTGATCAAGAACGAAGCTGTGAAAGGAATTGTGCCTAGGAGCATAATGGTTTTGTCCCAGCCTTTGACAGGTTTTTTAAAGAATGCCACTCGCTCTTCAAGCAGCTTAGGGTTATTTTTCTTCAGCCATGTCACGATCGGGATTGCCCAAGCAAGGTAGATTATGAGAAAGAGCCATGCTTCAGGCCAATCCAAGGTGCCTGCTGACCCAAAGAGCAAGGCTGCAAAGAGGAACAATACTATTGCTAACTTGGCTATTATCTCCCTACTGGAAATTTTCGCTGGCATGCTGCTATCCCGATGCCTCTTCTCGATCATCGAGTACGTG
>CAYPFQ010000015.1:0-22430 GCA_964410135.1 uncultured Candidatus Bathyarchaeia archaeon | reverse complement strand
GTCATTCGCGGGGGACAGCCAAAACTTGGTTTTCAAGCATCCGCATGGGATCCGATTTGAATGCCAAAGATGCGCAAGGTGCTGTGGGGATACGGAGAGGAGACCGCGGAGAATTCTTCTCACCGAAATAGACTCAAAACAAATTCAAAAGACTACAGGGCTCCAACTCAATGTCTTCGCCGATCCAATTGAAGAAGGCCGTTTCACATTCGAAATGAAGAAAATAAATGGCAAGTGCATCTTCCTGAAAGACGGTAACTGCCAAATCTATTTGGATAGGCCTCTTATATGCCGCTGTTTTCCCTTCTGGATAGAACAAGCTAACAATGGCAGTTTCACATTTAAAGTATCAGATGATTGTAAGGGAATTGGAAGAGGCGGGGAATTAGGAAGATCGTTCTTCGCTGAACTACTTAAAAAAGCCATACTCCGCGGAGCCTAGCAATGCCAAAATAAGTGCTCTAAAATAGCTATGCGATACAAATAATGGTTATTAGCGATTTTAACCAACAAAGCTTACATTTACTGGGAGAACCCGACTTGAAGACTCAGGACAGATATGATAAAATCATCGAACTGGCTAAGCGGAGAGGCTTCTTTTGGTATTCCTATGAAATTTATGGCGGCGCGGGAGGGCTCATCGACTTCGGACCATTAGGATCATCGCTAAAACGAAAAATTGAGGCTAAATGGCGGGACATGTTTGTCAGGCGACATGATTTTCTAGAGATCGAGACTCCAATTGTAGGACTTGGAAAAGTTTTCGAGGCATCGGGACATACTAAACACTTCACTGATAAAATGATACAGTGCGGAAAGTGCAAACGCAGATGGCGAGCCGATCACCTAATTCAGGAACAAACTGGAATTACTGGGATAGAAGGTTTAAGTCTTGAAGAGCTAGACCACATCATCCGCGAAAAGGGCATACGTTGCTCGATCTGCGGTGGAGATTTTGACAAACCCCAGTTTTTCAATCTCATGTTTAAAACTTCAATTGGACCTTATGAGGAGAGCCTAGACTACCTTCGTCCCGAAGCAGCCCAAGCGATGTTTACCAACTTCAAACGCCTAAATGAGTTGACAAGGGAGAAATTTCCATTTGCAGTTGCACAGATTGGGCATGCCCTAAGAAATGAGATATCTCCCCGCCAAGGGCCAATCCGATTGCGTGAATTCACAATTATGGAATTTGAATTCTTCTTCGACCCGGAAGATCCCCGTTGCCCGAAACTAAAAGAGGTTAAAGACGATGTAATATACATCTTGCCTGCTGAAGAGAAATCAAAGGGAAAAGATAAGCCGCTTAAGCTAACTGTCAAAGAAGCATTGAAACAAGGGCTCATCAAGACAGAATGGCAAGCCTACTTCATGGCAATATCCCAAAGGTTTGTCACAAGCCTGGGCATACCCCCTGAAAAACAGCGGTTTGACGAGAAGCTCCCATGGGAGAAAGCCCACTATTCCGCCCAAACATATGACCACGAAATTTACACCGAACGCTGGGGCTGGATCGAGGTAGCAGGCCACGCCTACCGAACAGATTACGACTTGAAAATGCATATGGAAAAAAGCGGCGAGGATATGCGTATATTCAAAGCCTACGAGAAACCATTGATAAAGGAAAAGCTCGCCATAAAACCAAAGAAAGATGCTATTGGAAAAGAATTCAAATCAGAAGCAGCGACCGTACTAAAGCTAATTTCAGAAGCCTCGCCTGAAGAAGTACAAGAATCTTTCAAAAAACAAGGCTACTATATGGCAGGACCCTACAAGATTCTTAAAGAACATGTGAGAATTGAACGCCAAAAAATCAAAGAGACTGGCAGACGCTTCATTCCACATGTAGTTGAACCTTCGTTTGGTGCTGAAAGACTGGTTTACGCAGCCCTCGAATATGCGTATACCGAAAAAGATGACCGCGTGATCCTAAAGTTTCCGCGCGATATAGCGCCAATCCAAGTTACAGTTCTTCCAGTCGTTTCAAAAGATGGGCTCCCAGAAAAAGCGCGTAGCATATACGAAATGTTAATTGAAGAAGGTTTCACCGTGGACTATGATGAAGCAGGCTCAATTGGCAGGAGATATAGCCGAGCCGATGAAATAGGAGTGCCAATCGCAATAACCACTGACTACAAAACACTCAAAGAAAACACTGTGACGCTGCGAAACCGTGATACTTGGGCTCAAGTTCGAAATAACACTGAAGAAATACCAAACCTTCTTGAAAAATTCTTCAAAAGCGATTTAGAATTTAATCAATTAGGCACACCAGTCAGATCCTCGAAAAACGAATAGCCTTTTTAATTTTAAATAAAAAACATTTATTGATGGTAACATGGTCTTTCCAGCGGAGACAGCGGCGCAGATCAGGAGAAGAATGCTTGACATCCTTCAAGACCATGCGCGGAAAGTACTCGAAGCAGTTAGAGAGCTTTCTCCTCTTCTAAGTAGCTATCTGAAAAGTATTCATAAGGAAGTAGACGAGCATTACAACAACATCGCAAGGCTTGAACAGGAAGCAGAAACACTTAAACGGACACTTATGACCGAACTAAGTGAAGCAGGCGCCATACTCCTCAGCCGTGAAGACTTCCTCAGACTAGCCGCAATCTCCAGCGAGATCGTTGACTATGCCGGCGGAATTGCATTTCGAGTTGCTGAAATGTCCAGCCGCAAGTGGGAGGCAGATAGGGAAATTTTGCAGGATTTAATAAAACTAGCTGAAGCCACCCTTGATACAGTAGTTAGGCTGAGAGAAGTAGTTCTCTCCCTGAGCTATACAACATCTAGAACCATTGAATTGGCAAAGAATGTGGAGGCGGCTGAGCACATCGTAGACACCATGTACCGTAAAGTCGACCTCTCCATAATTGGAAGCAAAATGAAAATACCAATAATGCTCATCCTTCGAGACATCGCCCAGTTCCTAGAACAAATCGCAGATAAGGCTGAAGATGCAGCCGACGCTGCTAGGATCCTATCCCTAAGCGCCTTCTAAACGAAGGGAATCAGACCCTTGCCAAAAAGACTTTTCAAAGCCGAGCTGATAGAAAACAGACTTATCGTATGGGATCCAAAACAAGGCTCAGAAATCTACAAACTCGGCTTCTACGGAAAACCAGTCGGAATCCCTAAACCAAAAACAATGGAGTTCGACACCCCACTAACCCTCGACCTGATTGAAGGACTATACCTCCTCGAAAAAAGAAAAATCAAAGTCAACGCAGGCAAAGAAAAAATCACCCCTAAAAAGCTACGCGAACAAGCTGAAAAAATCCATGACGACTTCCCACTCAAGTATCTGGTCTACAAGGACCTACGCAGCCGCGGGTATGTGGTTGCTCCGGGAATCAAATTCGGATGCGACTTCGCCGTCTACGAACACGGACCCGGCATAGACCACGCCCCATTCCTAATCCAAGTAAAACAAAAAGAAGAAAACATCACCGCCACCGAAATCGTCCGAGCAGGAAGACTCGCAACCACCGTAAAAAAACGCTTCATAATAGCAGTACCCGACCTAAAAACCAGCAAAGTCCAATATCTAATGTTCAAATGGTGGAGAGCCTAGAAAGCCGCTTGACAGATCGGGATTCTTTAAAACTATGAATTTGCGTATCTCTCCCATGCTTTGTACCATAGCCTTGCCGTGGATTCGACCGCGTCGTGGAATATGCAGTTTGTTACATGGTCGAATTCTTTTTGTCCTATGTTCTTTATGAGTTCGTCTGCATCGCGGTAGGTGTTCGGAATCCATTTTCTGGATACAGCGTACGATACTCGGGTGATGTAGACGGCTTCCCGCCATTCATCTCCCTTTATTTTTAGAATTTTATTATTGAGCGCGTAGTTTCTGTCTCTGTCTATTTTGATCGGGGATCCTTCCGGTAAGGCTTTTACGGCTTTGTCCACCGACTTTCTGAGGTATTTATGTAGAGTGAGTTCAATTTTTTCAGGGACATATCCCTCCCATTTTGCTTCTAGGGATGAGTGGAATTCTGTAGTCAGTTTATTCTCCTTGTAGAGGGCGGTATTTCTCAGGTCGGCGTGGAGCGGAGTATGAGCATCACAGACGTAGTGGCAGAGCATAAAGAATGTTAAAGCTATCTGGCGGGCTGAGAAGCTCGGTGAGATAGATAGGTCCCTAACTTTCTGCGCGGATAAATCCACCATATATGCTTTCGGCTTTTCTCCTTTGACGTAGAAAGCCATTGGGAAATCACTCATTTTGAGCATATCACCTATTGTATGGCTGAGCGCTACCACCCGGTCCGGTAAGTGGCCGCCTTCATCAGGATGCGATCGATATGGTTTATTTAGCTCAGAGAACTCCTTCACATATTCAAGGCAGAGGCGGTTTCCACAAAGCTTCGACTTCAATTCTTTATATGGAGTTGTGAATCGCTCTATAGGAGTGATAGGCGACCCAAGCATCTTTGGATCACTGTCCATCTTGTAGATGTGCCCGTAAGTCATATCTTTGATCAACGTATCTGGCAACCATGCTCCATCCCAGACGTCCGACAAGTAGTATGCAAGTAGCTCAGCCAACTTGGGCGCATTCCCACTGTCGTCAAGCAACTTATACGCCCTAAGTGCCACCCATGCATGAGCTCGCTGCTTCATAAGTTAGCATCCAAAATATATGTTAAGTGACAATCAACTGCATATTAGACTTTGCCTGAAACAAACAAAGTATTCTTATGACTCAAAGATGCCTAACATATTTTTAATTGCCAAGACAACTATTTTGTTAATACAAAATTTACGATCGTAGACAGGCGGATTAGTTTATGGATATGAAAATCAAAGAGAAATTCATTTCACTCTGGAAAAGGTATTTTGACGGTGCGGAATTTCCTGTTACCTTTTACTACACCGATGAGGAAGGACATGCCAAGCTGGTTAAACCCGGCTCAGTGCCTAGGTGCGTAATTGGAGCGTTGTCAAATGTGAGGAGGGGGAGTTCTTACTGTTTTAACGCGGACTCGATCGGTTGTCCTGGTGGAAAAAGATATCTCGGCTTTGCTGAGAAGATTATGCCTGACTTTGAATATTTCCTCTCCTGCGGGATTCCTGGTAGACTTGAAGGAGAGCGCTATAAAAAATCCCCAGAGCTTGTTAGGGAGTCTATAAAATATTCACCTGTGTTTAAGGCACCTGCCCGGTTCATAGTGTTCAAAAGGTGGGACATGCTTGAAAAGTCAGATGACCCGGAAGTCGTTATCTTCTTTGCACAGCCTGATGTTCTCTCAGGTCTGTTTACTCTTGCAAATTTTGATGAAGCTGAGCCAAATGGAGTATTTTCGCCGCATGGCTCTGGTTGTGCTTCTATTGTGCAGTATCCTTATCTTGAAAAGGATTCTCACCGTCCCAGAGGAGTTATCGGCATGTTCGACATTTCAGCACGTCCCTTCGTACCTGGGAATGTACTTACATTTTCAGTACCCATGAAAAAGTTTGTCACGATGATTGAGAATATGGAGGAGAGTTTTCTTATCACGAAGTCATGGAGGAAAATACAGAAAAGGATACGTTAACCCATGCAATTGCTAGTTTTCGTCAGGTTAATTGGATGTTGAATACTTTCACTTTCCTCTCTTCTTTAAGTAAAAGTAACTGCTTATTTTCTAACAGTGATCCAATTGAGCTCAGTCAAAATCCCGATTCGGAGAAATGGATCTGCTAGCCGATGTTGCGCCCTTTTATCTAACGGTCGAGCTTGCAACGAGTCCACGCGAATTCTATTCGCCGCTGAAGATGGGGGGACATTTGGTCTCTGCAGCAGACATTGGGAGAAAGATATTGAACTCTGGGAGAAAGACGGCCAGTCTGAAAGTCCTTAGAATGATTAGAATCCAGTTTCTTTTGTCATCAACGATTTCCATAGCAAGAATTGTAAATGTTTATTAAATTGAACATATGTTTATTAAAATAAACAGTGGTGCCTATGCGTTTTCATGGATATATTGAGAGGGCCTTCGGGTCAAGAGCCAAGGTAAGGATTCTCGAAGTTTTGTTCACCAATCCTGATGGGGAATTTACTGGCAGAGAGCTTGCCCGTGAAATTGATTTTACTCCAGCCAGAGCCCACTCAATCTTAAAAGAACTGGTAAGTGAGAATCTGGTTAAAATGAGGCGCAAGGGTCGCAGTTATCTTTTCAGTTTAAATAAGGACTCATTCCTAGCCGAAAAGTTAAGCTATATTTTTAGTGTAGGGCATTTACCACTGAGAAAGTTAGAGGATATCATTTCCTCTCGCGTGTCAAAAAAACACATCGTTTCAATCGTTTTGTTTGGGAGCATCGCACATAGAGAGGAGAAACCTGATAGCGATATCGACTTATTCTGCATAGTGAACGATGAGGTTGATAAGGAAAATGTTAGAAAAAGGCTGCTTGAATTGAATGATTTAACAATAAGGCTTTTTGGAAATTCTGTTTCCCCGACAATTTCTACTATCAGTGAATTCCGCAGGAATTTCAAAAAAGGAGAAGCACTTGTAAAAGAAATTCTCCGTGAAAGTGTTTTACTTTACGGTAAACCTCTTTCGGATATAGTAACCAAGATGAGTTAAAACTATGGCAGTTCCGGTTAAGTTCGTTGGGAAGGATAAAGCCTCTGCTTTTTTCAAGAAAGCAACCAAACTTTATGATTCAATGATGGATGCCTATCGCCAAGGAAGATGGAATGCCACGATAATAAATGCAGTTCATTGCGCAATCTCAGCATCAGACACCTATACGGTTTCTCAAGGAGAGAAGGTAAGCGCCAGCAAGGATCATAGAGATGCAGTAAGACTATTAGAATCCGTTAGTAAGGATGCAAAAGAGAAAGCCAAACATTTAGCTTGGCTGATAAGCATAAAAAGTACAGCTGAATATGAGGCGCGGGTCTTCACTCAAAAAGAAGCTGATGAGGCAGTTAAACACGCTGATCGTCTGTATAAATGGGTCAAGGCCGAGTTAAAGCTGTAGTCTACGATGAACTTTCTGTCAAAGTGCGGCTCTGAATCCATTTATAACATCTTTAACTGACTGAACGAGTGGGTGTTCAACCTTTACAGGAGTCTTTAGTTTTTCCAGCCGACTCACTCTGAAGTAAATTGGAGGGTGTGGATCCCAGTTTAACCAGCTTTGAAGTTTGTAGGCAGGAGCCTTTTCGAATTGGAGATGTCTGTATCCGATTTTTCGTAGTGATTCTGCTAAGATCTGTGGTTGTCCTATAACGATTGCGGATTGTAGGTCGGCCCTCGCCTCGAAGAATTTAGCTATGAAGTAGATGACTCCCATCGTAATCATGAGGTAGAGAAGGGGCGCGTATAGGAAGAAGGGTAGGAATACGTATAATCTAAGCAGATACTCAGCGCTTGCCAATCCGAATAGGATAAGCGGGTCTCTGCCTTTTAGATGGCCAAACTCGTGGCCTATCACGCTGTATATTTCATCATCCTCCAGTTGAGCAAGTAACCCAGTGGTGATGAGTACCGCCCCATGGCTAGGGCTCGGTCCAGTAGCCGCCGCATTTGGCACCATGCTGTTTGAGATGACTATTTTTGGGGTTGGGAGATGGAATTTGTCGGCAACTTTTTTCACGATCCCATATACGTCCACTTTTTTAGTCATCATGCGTTCTGGGATGCATTTCATGCTGTATTTGGCAAAGATTTTTTCACCAACCGCACAGCTGGGCTCTTTTCCAATGGCTAACGTCTTCTCGTAAATCTCCTGCTTCATTCTAAGAATCATGTCTTCTCCATACTTCTTCCGAAATTCTTGGTATTCCTTGATTGGAAGATGATACTGCAATAGGTAGACCTCTTTATTTTTCGAGTCTATCTTCAACTTCCCAAATTGCATGATAATCTTATCCGAGAAGAGCACGGTGAGAAATTGGGCTGCTATGATTGCGATAGGTGCGTAAAACCCTAGAAGGCTAAACAATAGAATGCTTACTCCAATAAATATCAAATAGAAAAGAATAATGTTCACTGTGAAAAGGTTCACAGTTGTCCTCTTATGCCTTGAAGGCATTGTTTCAGGAATGATTTTCTCACCCTTAATCCAAGCGAAGTAAAGCGTTGTCGTTCTGATCTTATCCTCGAATAATTGAACCCAGATGACCAAGTCTTCTTTCAATTGGTCGATGGCTGACTGTGGAACAATCTTGCTACTCGGAGTCATCTTGACCAGGAGCGGCTTTCTGCCCCTTATCTCAGCATCAATCCGCCATTTCCCATCTGGCCCAATGTTTGTAAAATACAGCATTCGTTCATGATCAAAAGTGGCTCTCTTAATGTTTTTGAAAAACGTTGGATGCGTAAGCAGATAGTGGTGATAAATGAACTGTAGTAAATCATTGAGATCCGCTGGCGCCACTTCGGTATCAATTGTAAAAGTTTTAGCTAATCCTGCCATCTCAGTAGACCTTCTTGGAGTACCGCGTGTAATCAGCTCCACGCACTCTGGTAGACTTAACCTATCTATATCAATGTTTTTTGGATCAGACCTGTCGTAAAATCGGCTGCAAATACCATGTAATCCAAATAGAACCTGCGGAATAATTTTTTAATGTCTCTTTGTACCAGTCTCCCTCAAAACCAGACCCATTATTACGGTTGCCCCTTCTACGGTTGCCAACATGATTATTGCCGGAAGGAAGGATCCAGTTACATCTTTGAGGTATCCTGTAGCAACTGGGAGAACTAGAGTGCCAGCGTTTCCAACTGAGGATAGTATTCCAACTATGCTTGCCACGTATGGGGTTGCATTAGGCAGTTCTGTTGGTATAGCCAGGACCAAGGTCAATATTCCCATCAGGGAGAAGCCGATGATGAACGTGACAGCCCAAAGGGTTATGTCTGAGGCTATTCCCACGACCAGAATTGCCAGGCTGCTGAGAATTCCGAGACTCCACATGAAAGGTTTTCTTAATCCCACCCAATCCGACAAAGCGCCCACACTGAGCGATGCAACAAGAAATCCAAGCGGCAGCATTGAAGCTATGAACCCCGCAGTGAGAGGATCCATGCCCCTAAGTTCAAAAAAGTAAGGAAGCAGCGTGGAAATGGTATCATAACACCCGACGGTGCAGAGAAAGAGCCCTGCCAAAATCCAAACCTCCTTAATTCTAATCGCCGCTGAAAAAGTCTCCTTCAACGAAACAGCTGCACCTATTCTACCTCTTGATTTAGTTTCGCTTTTTCTAGGTTCTCGTGCTATGATCCACCATAAAACAGCCAACAGCATCGCCCAAACGCCATACGTATAAAAAACGTTTCTCCAATCGCCCAGCCACTTCAACATGTATGGCGTGAGTCCTAAGCCACACATATTCCCAATTGAAAACCCTGCTACATAGATGCCTGTTGCGAATCCAGACTCCTGGCGAAACCAGCCGGCTACGATTTTCGGCAGGCATGGCATGGTTGCTGAGAAACCGATTCCCAAAAACATTTGGAGCACCAGCAACGTCCAGAAGTCAAATGCGAAACCCCTCAACAGCCCGAAGACTCCCATTAGTGTTACTGCAAGTCCTGCGGATATTCGGATTCCTGCATGGTCGCAGAGCAGTCCCCAAGGAATACGAAATATGGCAAGTGTTAAGATGCAGGCTGAAAAAATCGAGAATGCCTGGGCATTAGTCATCTCCATCTCCAAAATTACCCTTGGAATCATTGGGGCGTATGAAAAAAGCAATAGATGTTGGGTGAACGTGATGAGAAATGCCATAGCTAGCATTACCCATCGATAACTAGGTAAGCTCATTGCCAAATGCCCAACCTTAAGCTAAATGGATAAGTCACCATTTATATAAAAAGAAAATGGAGAGTTCCGCATGGCTAGAGGCGGCGTTGAACTACATCTTGAGAAGAGATTCGCATTTATTTTCGGCGCAGTTGTTGGGACTGAGCAGTTTGCATATTGGGTAGATGCATTGAAGGTCGCGGGCCATGCTACGATATGGAACGAAAGTCCCTATTGGACTAGTGGCGGTCCAGGCGCTTTTCTTCCTTGGCCGCGCTTGCCAGGAATGCTTACGGTGATGACGCCGATGACCGATCCCTTTGACCAAGCAATATTCTACTTGATGAGAACAGGGTTGTATGTTTTAGTCGCAATCTGCATAACTGTATTTTCAATATTGGTAGGGTGGTTTGTTGGAAGGCGTATCAAATGGAAGATTGGCGCCTGAGCTTGGAAATCACTGCGAGGTTCGGGTTTAAGCTAGATCGGTAATTCGTCTGTCAGAGAAGTTCTTGGTCGTTTCCAAGTTTGCGTAAAACTTTACCCCTTAACTTCACTTTAGCGAGTTCTAGTTCATCTGGGCCTTTTTCCTCGGTTGTCTGGCGTTTCACAGACATGCCACATGTTCCATCACTCAGCAGATGCCTGTGCATGCAAAATGCGTAGCTACAGGTAACTCCTGCGCACTCGTCTTCCGCCCATTTACAGAAAACCCTGCCCGAACTAAGGTACAGTGCCCTTTGACCACACTTGAAGAACTGACATTTAGGCGAGCATTTTCTAGCCGCTTGGGACAATTTATCTAAACAACTCCAAACGGCAACTCCCAAGATTCCATGGTGCTGTTGCCTTTTACGGCGTAATGAATAGTCATACTTGTCCTTTTTAGCTTTTCTTTTTTACGTGTAAAATAATCACAGTTTAAACGATTGGTTAAATCTCAAATAACTGTATTATCATTGTTATTGAGAGAGCATCCATGATCTTCAAAATGAGGGAGATAATATCCCCTGAGCTAATCGGAATCTTCCAACGCTACTTCATGCTCAACATGTTTGATGGCGCGTTTACCGCATTCGGCATAGTGGCGGGTAACTACTTTTTACGAGTTACGAATCTCCAAGCAATTATCGGCTCACTGTTCGGCTCGGCTATTGCTTTTGTGGCATCTGGCGTGTTAGCTGCTTATGAGGCTGAAACTACCGCAGAAGAAAAGGAATCAGAAGGCGGAAGTAAATCCACCGGAGGAGACCGATTTTTAGAGGTTATCCAAGAAGCGGAAGATCGCAAGAAAGCCCGCTCCGCTGTGGCGACCGCTATACTTGCGCATGCTAGTGCTCCACTCCCTTCATTGACGATTGCTGCCATCCCATTCCTAATCTTCCCAATTTTACAGGCTTTCGTGTACTCACTAAGTCTACTCAGTCTTTGCGTGTTCCTATTTGGGGCATACGTGGGCTTCTCGAGAAAGAAGAACTTTTTGATATATGGAGTTAGATATGTGATTGTCGTAATCGTAATCGTCGTCGCCTGTCTATTTTTAGGAGTTAGAGGTTAGGAGTAATTTCAGCTGTATGAGACCACCTGAAGAAATAGACGCAACCGAAATGCCCAAAGAATGGAGCGGAATTATCCCGACAGAGACTTTCATAAATGAAGCGAAGCGAATCGCTAACGAGGGAAAGAAACAGGGCATAACGCTGAGAATAATGGGCGGAGTGGCGATCAGGATCCACAGCATAGATTTTGAAGATTTTGCAAGAAAACTTGGAAGACTCGGAGAGCCAGCTGAGCAAGAGTTTACTGACATCGATTTCATGGCATATCGAAAACAACGTAAGTCCATGCCAGACTTCTTCAAGGTATTTGGCTACAGCAAGCGGAAGACTACCCTCTCCTCAGCAGCTTCAGAGAGACAAATCTACTTCCACCCCAAGGGCTGGTTCTACATCGATGTTTTCTACGACGCGTTAAAGATGAACCACGACATCAACTTTAGAGGACGCTTAGAATTAGATTCTCCAACTATTACGCCCACCGACCTACTACTTGAGAAACTGCAAATTGTCCAATTCTCCGAAAAAGATCTGAAAGACACACTAGTTCTATTGAGAGCGCATGAGGCAGGAGAAACTGAAAAAGAAACTATCAACGCAAAGCACATCGCCAAACTACTCGCCGTTGATTGGGGCTTCTGGTACACAGTCACAAACAATCTAAGCGGAATCAGAGAGATCGCCTCTAAACATAAAGCTCTAACTAACACCCATCGAAAAGACATAATTTCAAAGATCGATACAATCCGCAACTACATTGACAACGAGCCGAAATCGCTCAGCTGGAAAAGCCGAGCCATACTTGGCAGCAAAAAGAAATGGTATCGTCCAGTAGAAACCACCGACTCTGTAGCCGGCTTTGGCATATGGCGAATGCGGAAAATCTTTCGCGAGTAAAAGCGGCTGTGCAACAAATCTTTTTTCATCGAAACTCATCCCGCAGGATTTCTATTAGCCTCTGCCGTAGTAGGGCTCTCCGCTACTCCTCTCGCACCCTGCCCGCTCGCCCGCCTTTAGCGCGACCTTTAGCGCGACCAATCCGCCTACCTTTTCCGCGAGCAGAGTAATAGCCATAGCCGAGCGCTATTGCTCCCGCCGCCCCACATGTGACGAAAATGCTTACTCCCGCCAGGATGGGCATGGTGTAGTCCGCGTCCCAAAGGGCCTCGATAACTACCGGCGTAGAAGGCGCCGGAAAACTGCTGGAGGGAATATTAGCAAATCTAATCGCCAAGGGTGCAGGACCATTTGTTCCCGCTGGTTTAAGCGCTATTAAGGCCCATTCTCTGAAGTTGCATTTTCCGCCTAGAAGCCCCAGTATTCCATCCATTGGGACTGGGCTGGTGACGGATATGGTGACTTCGGCTCCAGGCTTGTACCAGCCTTCGCCCGTTGGATTCCCATAGGGCGACTTGACAGTCAAGTAATAGTATGTGTCGTATCTCCCGATCAGGTTATACGGTCTATCCATCGTCATTCTAGCGATAAGCCTTGTCCCTTGATCTGCTAACGTCATCGACCGATCACCATCCTTGTCATACAACTCTTGGAACCTGTACTGTGTTCCACCTGGGCCTGGAATGACCTTTATACATTCGATCGCAATTTCATTTCCAGCAGGATACCAGTACGAACCTGGACTAGGAGTTACCTCCTCTGGAGTTACATCCACAATCGTACCGACTCCTAGGGCTTCGGCGATTATCGTCAACTTGTATTCAGTTCCATACCCGAAGGTATGTTCTCCTGTTGAGGAGAGCTCCCATGTCGCAGATCCTGCTCCTCCGAAGAGACCGTATCTAGTGCCTGTTGCGCCGCTAACGTATGGATCCACAGAAATTGTGTGGCTTGTTCCGATGTCGAAAGTGAATGTTTTCGATGTTCCACCCGGCATGGTTCCAACGAGTTTCTCATCCATAAAGACATTCGTTGAGTAGTCGGGTGAAAACCCTGTCACAAATATCTTGACGCTATAGGTCTTGAGTGGTGGAGCGATAACCTCGAAGGTGGTTGAGGCGCTTGCGCTGTAATCTTCGTATTGAGCTTCAAGGAGCACCGTTCTCCGACCAAGAGGATAGTCAGCAGTCCCAGTCAAAGAATATGCTCCTGGCTTTAGGGCACCCAACGTGTAGAGCACTATGCTCCCGTCGGGTTTGATGATCCTGAGCTTTGCCTCGCACATCATATTCACGCTAACAGTGATCCCCACAGTTTCGCCGACTTGGTAGGTGTACTTGTCCGTCCGGACACCGACGGATAGTTGCGCTTGAACAGGCTCAGCGAGGAAAGCTATTGAAAGTGTAATTAGAAGGAAAGGCAGCAAAGCAAAGCTTCGCCGCAAACGTATCCCACAATGTTTTCTGCTAGTAGGCCGTATTTATTGATTATCGCACAATTTTCTTGCTTGCATCTTGCCGATGAGCGGTGCGAAAGTTCGCACAGTGTTTTCCACACAACAATTTTTTTCATTAAATCAGCATTCCTCCCTCTGATATAAGAGGGTCGGGCTTTCATGTCCAGTTGAGAGGTGGGTATTGCGTAACGGTGAGGTGCATGGTTAGGTCGGAAGGCCTTTTGGAGGAAACTGCCTCAAACAATCCAAACAAAAACAGAAAAAGAGGGGGAAACGGCTTAGAACCGCATGGCAGAAGTTTGGCTATGTAGCGCCTCTTTCGCGAGTAGAATTAATTTTCCATAGCCTATTTTCCGCAACCAGAGCATCTAGAACCATTTCCCTTGCCTGTCTCTGACAAGTTTTGTAAGTTCAAAGAGATTTCTAGCCAATCTCTTCTCAGGATCAATTCCGAGCTCCGACCTCCACACATTACCTTTGATTGAAAATACGTCACTATATGGAACTACAATTGCTCCCATCGACGACATCGGGACCAGCATCTGAGTGAGTGCTTGTAGGGATCCTTCTAGATCCGCTGTAGACACAAGCCCAACAACTTTGCCATCTAAGATCGGTGGCCGAAGCATATCTTGAGCTGTTAAACGATCAAGAAAATTTTTCATGAGTCCTGACAAACTGTACCAGTAGGTGGGTGAGCCCAAAATAATACAATCTGCCTTCTTAAGTTTCTCAAAAATCTCTTCCATATCATCTTTTATTTGGCAGGGATAAGTGCACTTTCCCTCCGGTAAACAACTAAGACAAGGCTTTATCTCTTTCTCGATCAAATGCAGAATCTCAGTTTCCGCCCCTAAATCCTCTACGTGTGAGAGAACCTTCTTCAGCAATTTTGCTGTATTGCCATTCTTCCTAGCTGAGCCATTAACGCCCAGTACAAAGATTTTTCTGTCCATGTGGGCTCCTCACCACAAAACCATATTTGGTTTTTCGTATAAATTTCTGTCAGTATTGCTTTGGATGCTGCTAGTATAAAGTTTGACCTTTTGGCATAGGATGCCTGTTTTCTCAGCTTAACGTCTTTTGAGTCTTACCTCGTAGAAAAAAGGATTTGCGGGAGATATCGCCACTTATTACCTATTTAAGTTAAAAAAACGACTTGTAACATCTCAACATATTTGATGGTGTTACCTGAACTGCCGAAAATTTGAAAATTTTTGAGAAATCAACCACGTCCATGAACCGTTTTTTACTGAAAAATTTTCTCGAAGTTTAATAGGGTTTCATGCCTTACTTTGTGTTTACCACAAAAATTACTGTGGATAACACAAAAATCAGGAGGAAACTTTGTGGCAAATGATATAGGAAAAAATTGGGATCGAGAACCTAGAGAATCAATTTTTCAAAGAATCTCGGAAAAACTTCGTCGCACACCACCTCTAAAAGAGAGAATTGCAACTGCCACCTACCGCCTGAAACTTCAGCAAGATAAGCTTGGACAAGCTAGCATTAAGATGCAACAGCACGAGAAGGAGCTCTTCGAAAAATGCGTATCTGCACAAATAACGCACGACTCATCGAGAGCCTCTATGTATGCAAATGAATGCTCAGAAGTGAGAAAGATGGCAAAGGTAATCCTTCTCAGCGAACTGGCAATCGAGCAAGTGGTCCTTAGACTAGAAACCGTCCAGGAGTTCGGAGACATTGTAATGTGGATGGGGCCAGTCAGCAACGTAGTTCACACGTTGAAAGGCAGACTCGCTGGCGTTGTTCCAGAAGTTTCATACGAACTGGGATCAATCGACGAAATGCTGAGCGGTATGGTCATCGAGGCGGGCGAAGCTACTGGAAAGGCATACGATATGCAAGTCTCAGGGGAAAGTGCTCAAAAAATCCTCGAGGAAGCAAGCACTGTTGCTGAACAGAAAATGAAAGAGCGATTCCCAGAACTACCAGTACCGGCGATGCCAACATCACCCGAAAAAGAATCCAGCCCTATTTAATCGAAAAACAGGAGGCTAACACATGGTTCTGCAAGCAAAGGATGTTAAACCATTTGTAGGCAAATCTATCGCGGATCCCTATGGCCGCATCATAGGACGCATGATAGGGTTTTCAGTCAATCTGAAAAACGAGATCACTTCGGTTGAAATAGAGCTGGGTAACGGCGATTTCTCAAGCTTCCCCGAATCCCAAATCTCAATCGCAGAGGACTCCATCGTCTTCATACCTGCTTGGAAGGCAAACTCAAATGTCTTCAGCGAAGAATACACTTCAACTCTGCATAGAATCTATGTACTCAAAGAACTCTACAACAAAGGAGAGCTTCAGCCCGAAATCTACGACGACTTCAGCAAAAAACACGAAGACCTATTGAATGAACTGGAAACGCAACGTAATGCTTTGCTGACCCGCCTTAAAGAGGAAATCGGAAGGTTAAATGCAAAGCTCAAAGAGCTTCAAACATTCATAGCTAACATCAAAGTTGAGCATTTAACCGGAGAAATTGACGACCAAGCATACAATACTGCTACCAACGCCGCCCAAATAGGACTTGAAAAGATCTACCTTGAGAAAAAAGACCTCGAAACTACTCTAGACGAAATTACCAAGATCACCGTTCTATCAAGTACTCCCATTCCAGCATCCGAACCACTGGTAGCTAAGATCATCGAGCCAGTTACGCCTACACCTGAAACCCGCAAAGAACCCCCAATCATTGTGCACCTAAAAGAAAACCCTTCTTGAACATGATACGCTAGGCACGGTAGGAGGCACCCAAATTAACAATAGCTAACACGGATACAGGGGACATAAAATCCATCATAGGAAAAATGGTAGACGCCATCCGCCCCCAAGAACCGTTGAAGGAGAGGCTTGCCCGCGTACTCTACCGGCTAAATATTCAGCGAGAAAAACTAGAGCAAAAATCATTCAAGCTACAGCAAAGAGATCGTGAAATCTTTGAAAAGTGTATCGCTGCTAAACTAACCAAGGATCATGCTCACGCAGCTCTCTATGCTAACGAATGTGCTGAAATACGGACTATGGCTAAATTGGTGATTAGCGCCCAACTAGCGCTAGAACGGGCTGTTCTTAGGCTGCAAACCATTGAGGAATTCGGCGATGTGCTCGTGCAGATGGCGCCTGTAGTTGGCGTTGTCAGAGAAACTAGAGGAAAACTGGCTGGCGTTATCCCGGAGGTAGCCGTTGAACTCGACGACATACACTCAATGTTAAGTAATACTCTTGTAGAAGCTGGGCAAACAGAAGCGCAAACTCCTAGTGTTGAAGCCTATTCAACAGAATCCAAAGAGGTACTTGAGGAGGCAAATGCAGTAGCGGAACAGAGGATGAGGGAACAGTTCCCAGAACTGCCAGAAGTCCGACCAGTCGCCGAAAAACCCCTTGAAACCCCCATGCCAACAGCCCTCACAGAGGGCGGCGAAGAAATCTCCCTTGAGGATCAAGTGTACGATTACATAAAGGAAAGCGGAGGAGAACTAAACTTATCTCAATGTGCTACTGAGCTAGGCGTGGCATCTACCGATATCCGAAAAATCATCGACAAACTACAGCAAGACGGAAAAATCAAGATCATCTAGGCTCCCATCATTTAGATCCAAATTTTGAATTTTGTTAAAAAAAATTGAGGACGGATAGAAATGAGTGCTACACAAGAACTTGAACAGTTTGCGTCGAGATACGCGGCAGACGCCATAAAACTGGATAATCAAGGCTCAAAAGGTATGGCGATTGCCAAGTACCAACGAGCCATAGAAGTATTACTCAAAATCTGTGCGCTGTATCCCAATGCTCCGCAAAACCGTTTCTACATGGAGCATGTTGAATCCTATAGAAACCGAATCAAAGAACTTCAGAAAAACGGCTCCTCCCTAGAACAGGTCGAGAAGCCACAACCTGCCAAATTTGACCAATTAGTACTTACAGAGAAACCGAATGTCAGGTGGGAGGACGTTGGCGGTCTTCAAGAGGCGAAGAGAGCTCTTCAAGAGTCAATCATTTATCCAGTGAGAAGACCCGACCTATTCCCTCTGGGATGGCCGCGGGGGATACTGCTTTTTGGGCCAGCTGGTTGCGGAAAAACATTGCTTGCAGCGGCTGTCGCCACGGAGATAAATGCAGTTTTCTATTGCGTCGATGCAGCCTCTATCATGTCGAAATGGCTCGGCGAATCTGAAAAGAATGTAGCCCAGCTCTTTAGAACCTCTAGGGCCCAGTCTGAAGATGATCGTCCAGCCATAATATTTATGGATGAAATCGACTCGCTCGTGGGAATTCGAGCCCAAGAAATCGGCGGCGAGATAAGGACGCGAAATCAGTTCCTAAAAGAAATGGACGGTATTGAAGACAAAAGCAAGAGCTTCCACGTGTATGTGGTAGGCGCAACGAACAAGCCATGGGTTCTTGACGAGCCATTCATACGGAGATTTCAAAAGAGAATCTTCGTTCCATTGCCCGACTTCGAAACTCGGCTCGAAATATTCGAGATCTATGGGCAAAATTTGAACCTTGCATCCGGCATCGATTTTGGGGAATTAGCTAAAATGACTGAAGGATATTCTGGAAGCGACATACGGGATATCTGTCAAGCAGCCCAGATGAAAGTTACAAGAGAGTTCTTCGAGCTAGACAATCCGGAGAATAAGCAAGCTAAACCGCGAATGGTTATGATGCAAGACTTTTTCGACGCAATTAGGGAAAGAAAGCCCAGCGTTTCATCCGCCAATCTTTCAAATTATGAAAAATGGCACGAGGCGTTTAAAGCAATATGAACATGCGAGGAAGAAACATATTACTACCCGTCGATGACACCGACCTCAGGATTCTCGCCGAACTTGTTAACAACGCAAAATCCTCCTTCGTTGACATCAGCAACAAGCTTGAACTCCACCCCAACGTGGTCGCCTATCGGATAAAGCGAATGGAGCAAATGGGAATTATCAAGAAGTACAGCGTGCTCCTGGACCTAGAGAAACTTGGATTAAGTGAACAGGTTTACGTCGGCGCAAGTCTTCCTGAGTATATCGAGAAAGACGATTTACTGAAACACATTATGGAAATTCCCCAAACCATCAGAGTCATTAGCTTACTCGGCAATCCAGCCCTCATGGTTTTCATTGCCGGTAAAAACAAAGCGGAGGTGGACATGGTCATCTCGAAACTGAAAGGGCTGAATGTGAAAATCGAGAACACCACTTCCATCATCAAAACCTACCAAGATGGACTTCTAGGAGAATTCTTCGAATCCCTAGCAGGCCAGCTCAAAGAGAAGAATAAACGCGCCTAATGGAGGTGTAATGGTTTGGTATTGAATCTACTAAAAAGCCTAATGAAAAGAGGTGAAACAATGAGTGAGGAAAAGCCAGTACTAGAAGTAAGACTAGTGGAAGATGTAAACCTGAAAGACAGAGTGTACGGATACGTCAAATCCTGCGAAGGGCAACTAGACCCACAACTATGCGCCACGGATCTGCATGTGCCAGTAGAGGACGTCATGAAAGCCATCGCCATACTTGAAAGTGAAGGTAAGATAAAGGTGGAGGCTACGCCAACTGTTACTGAACCAGAGAAACCAGCCGACACTTCGCCAGATGAAGTTACCATGCCTGAGACATTCCCAGAAGAAATGCCCATGGAAAATGCTCCTGAAGAAACAGCCGAACCTGCAGATGAGCACATGACCGAAGATATGCCTCCGGACTTCACAGACCTCATGACACCTGAAGAACATAAGGAAGAAGAGATTAAGCCGCCAGTCATCGAACTCCCTGAAGAGAGCGAAGTATTCCCAACCCCTGTACACGCCCCATCCAACGAGATAGTGATCACCCAGGAGCACATCACACTAGAAAAACCGAAAGTGCGTAACCCTATGCCTACTCCAACAGCACCGCCCACTCCACAAACAACTGCGCCAACAGAACTCGAGCACGCAATCCCCCCTCCCCAAGCTATAACCATGATAACACCGCCCCCAGACGTCACACGTAGTGCAATATGCCCAAAATGCGGGCTGCCAACCGACAAACCAATGAAATACTGGTGCATGAAAGGCCATGCAGCAAAGAAGCCTATTGAAATATTCTTATACAAATGCCCCGTATGCGGCAACCTGTTCAGAAGCGCAGATACTCTAAGCACAGAAGCCTAACCAAAATTCTACGCCTACCTTTCCCCTTTTTCGGGGTTACATTAGCTGAAATGCCGCAACCCAGGTTTTCATTGCATAACAAATATGACTATAATAACTTCAACTATAGCAGAAACAAGCAGCACAATCGCAATCCACGTGTAGACTTTCCAGCTCTCCTTCAAGGCCCTTATGAAAGCCTGCTTCCTGGACGTGGCTTCTCTGTACAGCCAGTTAGGCTTAAGCCAGGCGAGACCTAGATTGATTCCGACAAGAGAAGCAAGCACATAGCCCTCCCCCTCAATAAGCAGCACCGGAAGAGCATACAACATTACTTGAAATAGTCTTAGAGTTGTCGGGCTGTACACAATTCCCAGCTGAAGCGCTCTATATCCCAAAATTCCCAGAGAGGGTGCAACTAACAGCCCTGGAAGCGTCACGGAAACAAAAGCGCCCAGCGTCAAGTTAACTAGAAGCGTGAAGACAAAAGCCATTAACACATCTTTTCTCAGGTAGGCTTTGAGGCCCTCGCTAAAAAGGGGACTTGTTTTAGCCTGTTCCGCTATATAAGCAATCATCGTCTCTTGAACTGACGGATTCATTATCCCGATTAAGCCGCCTAATACCACGCCCCCGAAAAAGAGAACATTAACTAAAACAAGTTTAGTACGTTCTCTTCGAAGAATTGCCAAGCCCTCAAGAAGAACACTCAACCCTAACTCGCCAACACTGGCCACTCGCACTAGCCTGTTTCCGGACGGAAAATCGCAATATGAGTCTCGGTGTGAACAATGTTCGGCATTTTTCCAAGAACCTCGTAGATAGTCTTCTTAACCTCGTCAAGAGTCTTCGCCTCAATAACTATAACCGCATCATACCTGCCGAACACCGAGTTGGCTATTCTCACACCCTTAATGCCCCTGGCTCTAACCACCTCTTCTGAGGTTCCAGGCTTTGCGGTAACTAGGACAAAGGCTCTTACTGCCAAATAGGCCGCCTCAATTTTTAGTCTAAAGGGTAAGCGCTGTTTCAGTGTGAACAATGTTAGGCGTCTTCTCGATCATATCATAGACCACTTTGCTCAGGGCCCCCACATCCGGAGCTTCTATAGTAACTATCGCATCAAACCGCCCATACACCGAGTCGGCCTTGACTACTCCCTTGACCTTCCTGATAGTATTAACCACATCTTCAGAAGTACCAGGCTTAGCCACAATCATAACATATGCTCTTACACTCAACAATCTCACCCTAAACCTTAACATAGACTCCTTTTGTAGTTAAAATTTGGGTTTTTACAATTTTCCCCGCTTCTTTTACGCCTGGTATTAGAGATAGGTTTGCTATAGCTCATCTAAGCGTTTGGCGTTAGAAGATGCGCAATCCTATGCGTTGATTTTCCCTCTCACCCTATGGGCTGGAATCCCTTGATAAGTAGGAGCACATCTTTCTCCTCTAGCGTTGCTCCGCTGTGATGCCCACCGCAGGAGAGGCACTATCGCATTCCTCAGCTGTAGTCCATCCTCTGTAAGGAAGTATTCAACCCTTGGCCCAATGCTTTTTCTAATCCACTTTTCAAAACTTCGGGGCCGATCTTTCCATAATTTTTTCCAGAGTTTAGTGTCATCCCAGCCGAGAATTCGAGCGCATAGTTCAAGGTTCCAGTTTCAACCGAAGATTTACTAAAAGAGTTTGTGGCCAAGCAATTTATATATTACATTGTATTTTTATGTATTTAAAGGGGCTCTCGTAATGGGCTACATAACGACAGTCAGATTCGATAAAGAGGCGCTTAAAAAAGCAGATGAACTAGCCAAAATAGAGGGAGTCGATCGTAGCACGATACTTAGAAAGGCGGCTGAAATAGGCCTAAAAGAACTACTACTCCAACACGCCCTAGAACTCTACAAACAAGGCTTAACTTCAGCCTGGAAGGCGGCTGAAATAGCTGGAATCCCCCTATGGAGATTCATCGACATACTGAAAGAGCAGGAAATAGGCTTCAAAACCTCAGAAGAAGACCTGGAAGAAATGATTGAGGAGTACCTGTGAAGGCAGCCATTAACGCGTCGCCACTAATTTTTTTAGCCAAATTAGAAAAACTCACCCTCCTCAAACTTCTCTTAACCGAATACTACGTAACTGATATTGTTCTGGAAGAAGTTGTAAAAAAAGCACTGCAATGCGGATATATCGAAGCAGAACCCATTCAAAAATTTGCAGTCGAACATGTAGTAGAGGCAGATAAAGGAAAAGCTGAAAAGCTAGCGGAAAAATTCAACATCCACATCGGCGAAGCTTCAACCATACTTCTCGCCAAGAGAATGAATTTAAACTATGTCATTGTCGATGATAAAGTAGCAATCAAAGTTGTAAAAATAATGGGACTTAAGCCGCTAAGCACACCCTTCATCCTACTCAAAGCACTAAAAGATCGACAGCTGACTCATAAGGAATTTATCCGATGCTTTGAAAAACTAATTCAACACGGCTACTACATAAGTCCAAGCTTCTCGCGGAAAATCCTAGAAAAAGCAGATAAACTAAAAAATGAATTAAAAAACTAGAAAGACATCCTACATTTTCTTAACGATACGAAACCAGCTAAAACCTTAACA
>CAYPFQ010000014.1:0-25132 GCA_964410135.1 uncultured Candidatus Bathyarchaeia archaeon | reverse complement strand
GGGCTTCTACGCTTTTCGCTGCGCCGTCTTTCAGGATCTTTGCCTTAAGTTCCTTTATGTCCAGCTTGCATTTGGATACGTCTGCGATTGCTGACCATTCTGCTGCTTCGCCGCGGTGTAGGGTCCGGGATTCTGTTGCCAACAGATCTACGTTAGCATCTGCCAATACTTTTGCAACTCTTGCTAATGCGCCCGGCGCATCTCCAAATCCTACCCGAAATTCCATTAATCTGGCTTCGGGGTCCGCAAATGGGATGATTGAAACTTCTTTTCGATCCAAGTCAGCGATCACCATTACGTACATTCCTTCTCGTAGTCCTAGCGCCTCTCTAACCGACATGGGGAAGACGGCGCGTCCCTTCGCATCAATTCTGACGATTTCGGCCATACGCATGTCTAGTTACCTCGTTTGGATTCAACTATGCATGTGCGCAAAAGGTTTATATATTTTGTGGGAATATTGTGGGATAAAGCCTACTAAAATCCCACTGGAGAATTCCGCATGGTGAAAATTTCAAAGTGTATAAGAAAATCCATACTCGACATACCAACCTACGTGCCAGGCGCTCCTGCCACGATTAGCATACGCGCCAAACTGAACTCTAATGAGAATCCTCTGGGGCCTTCTGAGGAGGTGCTCAGGGCTATAGCTGAAACGTTGCCTAATGTGAATCGGTATCCGATAGCACCCCGGTCCTTGCTTGCTAAAATTGCGGATTATGTTTCTTTAGCCCCGGAAAACGTGCTTCTTGGGAATGGGTCGGATGAGCTTGTGGACGCTGTGGTCAAGACGTTTGTTAATCCGGGTGAGAGTACTGTTGTGTGTCCGCCCACGTTCGAGATGTATGAGATTTTTACTCGGCTGATTGGGGGACGGGTTAAATCTGTTCCGTTGAGGCGGGACTTCAGCTGGGATGTCGATGGAATCTTAAAGGCTGTTTCTAAAAGAACGAAGATCGTGTTCATCTGCAGCCCTAATAATCCCACTGGTAGCATTATTTCGGAGGAGGACTTGCTAAGGATCGCTGAGAAAGATGTTGTAGTTGTTGTTGATGAGGCCTATATTGAGTTCGCTGATAAATCGCTTGTTTCCCTTCTACGCAAACAGAATAATCTGGTTTTCCTGAGGACCTTCTCTAAGGCGTTTGGATTAGCGGGATTGAGAATAGGGTATGCGCTGGCTGATTCTGAAACTATAAAATATATTC
This sequence comes from uncultured Candidatus Bathyarchaeia archaeon, assembly GCA_964410135.1. Taxonomy (GTDB): domain Archaea; phylum Thermoproteota; class Bathyarchaeia; order RBG-16-48-13; family CAYPFQ01; genus CAYPFQ01. The sequence goes on along the minus strand of CAYPFQ010000014.1, from coordinate 23,924 downwards.
GGTGTGCGCGTCCGCCGTTCCCAGTTAATATCCTTGCCTTGAAGGCTGCGGAGGTAGCGGTCGAAGATCGTGAAAGGCTTAAACAGGTTAAGGCGCTGGTGTCCGCTGGCAAACAGTACCTATACTCAGAATTAGCCAAAATTAGATGCGTGAAGACGTATCCTTCTGAAGCAAACTTCATTCTGGTAAATATTGCCAAGACTGGATTTACTTCAACTGAGATTGTTGACGCTTTATTCAAAGAGGGAGTCTTAGTTCGGGATGGAGCGCCTTTCAGAGGACTGGGTAAGGGCTATGTACGGGTGACGGTTGGCACGATGGAGGAGAATGAGCTGTTCATTCAGGCTTTAAAAAATGTAGTAGCGTGAGGTAGGTGAGATGGAGATTCAGATAGCTGTTCCGAATAAGGGGCGGTTGCGCGAGCCTACGTTGCGGGCTTTGGATAGGGCTGGCATAGTGCTAATGGATAAGAACGAGCGGATGCTCTACGCGAGAACCGCGGATCCTGAGGTTAGAGTAATCTTCATCCGAGCGTCAGACATCCCGCGCTTTGTTGAAGAAGGTGCGGCTGATCTGGGCATCACTGGGCTTGACTTCATTAAGGAAAGCGGGGCTGATGTAGATGAGCTTTTAGATCTGAAGTTTGGGCGTGCCAGGGTTGTAGTAGCCTCTTCAGGCAGATCCAAGGTTACCAGTGTCGGTGATGTGAAATCTGGGATGCGGGTGGCGACAAAATACTCGAATTTGGCGCGGAAATATTTTGAGGACAAGAAGAAGTCGGTGAGCGTGGTGAAAATTTCGGGTGCAGCCGAAATCATGCCCTATTTAGGGGTTGCTGACTTGGTGGTGGATGTGACTAGCACTGGCACTACGTTGGGCACGCATGGGCTGCGGATAATTGATGACATCCTAGAAACTTCAGCGCGCCTAATAGCCAACAAGCAAAGTCTCGAAGAGAAGAAAGCCAAGATACGTGAAATCGTGTTGGCGTTTGAGAGCGTGATGCGAGCTGAGCGGAAGAAGCTGGTGATGATGAATGTTCCAGAGAAGGCGTTGCCAGCTGTGAAGAAGGTGTTACCAGCTATGGCTGGTCCCACCTTGGCTAAGGTGGAGTCTGCCGAGCCTATGTGGGAAGTATACTCGGTAGTTGATGAGAAAGAGGTTTATCGTGTTATAAATGGTGTTAAGAAGGCTGGCGCAAGAGACATAATAGTCATACCTATCGAAAGAATCATCCCCTAAAGTGATAGTCGTGTACATAATTCCATCAGTCGACATAAAGGATGGGAAATGCGTTAAGCTAGTTCAGGGCAAGCTGGGCTCAGGTAGAACCATATCCGAAGATCCTGTTTCAGTTGCAATCTGGTGGGAGAATGAGGGCGCTAAGATACTTCATGTTGTGGATTTGGACGGAGCCTTCTCAGGCGAGAGAACAAACTGGAACATAGTATTCAAGATACTTAACTCAGTGGCAGTCCCAGTTGAAGTTGGAGGGGGCATACGTAGTGTCGATGATGCACAATCAATGTTGGGGGCTGGTGCGCGCTGGATAATTGTTGGCACTGCTGCAGTTGAGGATCCGCGTGCACTGTCAGATATGTTTTCGTTGCTGGGGCCCTCGAAAATAATCATCGCTATCGACTCTCGAGGAGGAAAAGTGCTTAGACATGGCTGGACTGTGGAAGGGGCTGAATCTGCCCTAGAATTGGTTGAGAAGTTTCAGGGGCTCACCCCTGCAGCTCTTCTCTATACGGATGTTGAGGTTGAGGGGAGGCAGGCGGGGGTAGACATGGAAACGGTGAAAAAGCTTGTATCCGCAGCTAAGATTCCCGTAATCTACTCAGGCGGCATCGCTAGTCTACAAGACCTTGTTAGCCTAGCGAGGATCGGTGTTTACGGAGCTGTTGTCGGATCCGCATTGTATCAGGAGAAATTCACGCTAAGGGAGGCAGAACAAGCAGTTGAAAAAGCGAACGTTTGAGGTGAATAGGCGCACTCGCGAAACTAATATCGCTGTTAGATTGAATCTAGACGGAATGGGCATCGCGCAGATCACCACTGGAATCGGCTTCTTTGACCATATGCTTGGCGCCCTTGCAAAACATGGGTTATTTGATCTTAAGGTGAAAGCTAAACCGGTTGGAGCTTTTGACGAACACCACATAGTTGAGGACATTGCAATTGCGCTTGGGCAGGCACTTGACTCGGCTCTCTGCGATAAGAAGGGAATTAGGCGCTTCGGATTCACCACAGTGCCAATGGATGAAGCGTTGGCATCAGTTTCAGTTGATATCAGCGGCCGTGGCTACTCCATGATCAAAGCCAGCTTCAAACGGGTTACAATCAGCGATCTGAGCAGCGAGTTAGTAGCCCACTTTCTTGAAGCTTTTGCTTTGAATGGAAAATTCACCTTGCATGTTGACTTGGTTAGGGGAGAGAATGACCACCACAAGGCAGAAGCCATTTTCAAGGCATTGGGCGTTGCGTTAAAGGAAGCCGTCCAAATAGAGCCTAGGGCTAAGGGACAAATTCCAAGCCAGAAAGGCACATTGAGTTGATAGCCATGGCGCTTACAAAAAGAATTATTCCCTGCCTAGATGTACTCGATGGAAAAGTTGTTAAAGGCATTCAGTTCAAACGGCTACGTTATGCAGGGGATCCCCCAAAACTTGCAAAACTATATGAGGACCAAAGCGCAGACGAAGTAGTCTTTCTAGATATTGGAGCTTCACCTGAACGCCGTAAGATTATGATAGATGTGGTTAAGCGTACAGCCGAAACCATTTTCATTCCGCTTGCTGTTGGCGGGGGAATCCGGAATCTAACCGACATCCAGGAGTTGCTTTCTGCTGGGGCAGACAAGGTTTCGATTAACACTGCGGCTGTGCTGGATCCTAAGCTGGTTAAGGCTTCTTCTGACCAGTTCGGGAGCCAGTGCATAGTGGTTGCGATTGATGCTAAACGCATAGTGCCAAGCAGGTGGAGAGTCTATATTTATGGTGGGCGTGAGCCGACTAGGCTTGACGCTGTTGAATGGGCGAAGAAGGTTGAGAAGCTGGGCGCTGGCGAAATTCTATTGACCAGCATGAATGCGGATGGCACACAGCAGGGCTACGATCTCGAGCTCACGAGAACCATTGCGGAGAGCGTTAACATCCCAGTTATCGCTTCAGGCGGTGCTGGTAATCTCGAACACATCTACAAGGCTTTAACCATAGGAAAAGCTGACGCTGCGCTAGCCGCCTCCATATTCCACTACGGCACTTACACAGTCCGCGAAGTAAAGGAATACCTCAAGAAAAAGGGGGTTCCAGTTCGGTTATAGAGGTTGATAAAAATGATTAAGGCAAGATGGATTGAAGAACTCGCCCCGCCTGAGTTGGAGAAGATAATTAGACGCTCCCGGCTGGACATCGAGTCTGAAAAGCCGCGGATTCTATGGATTCTTGAAGATGTACGAAAGCGTGGCGATGCAGCCCTAATCGACTATACTGCCCGCTTTGACGGCGTAACCCTCACTACTAAACAGATTCCTGTATCCCAGAGAGAAATACGCGACGCATATGCTCAAACCAGGAAGGATATTATTTCGGCGTTAGAAACTGCAGCCAAAAATATAGCAAAATTCCACAGCCAGCAACTTCCCCGAGAATCATGGTCAATGCAAGTTACAAGCGGAGTAAAGGTCGGGCGAGTCCGCAGGCCCATCGACTCAGTGGGAATCTACATTCCTGGCGGACGTGCAGCTTATCCCTCAACTGTATTAATGATAGCGATACCTGCAAAAATAGCAGGTGTGCCCAACATAGTAGCATGCACTCCGCCCATGCGTGATGGACGCGTAATGCCTTTCACGCTTGTAGCGGCTGATATTGCTGGAATAGATAAGATCTATAGGGTTGGTGGAGCTCAAGCTATCGCCGCCATGGCATACGGCACAGACACAATCCCCAAGGTAGACAAAATTGTGGGGCCGGGCAACATCTATGTCACAGCCGCCAAAATGCTGGTCTACGGACAGGTGGATATAGACTTTCCAGCAGGCCCGAGCGAAATCCTGATTCTAGCTGACAAAACAGCTGACCCTGAAACAGTGGCGGTTGACCTTATGTCCCAGGCTGAACATGATCCCACCGCAGCCGCAGTGCTTGTGACCACAAGCGAAGCCCTCGCAAGAAAGGTGGAAGCCAAGTTAGATAAACTAGTTGTGGAATGCCGCTCAGAGATAATCAAGACCGCCATCAGTAACAATGGGGCATTGCTCATGGCAAAAACCCTTGAAGACGCCGTTGATTTCGTAAACAAATACGCTCCTGAACACCTGGAGATAATAACCGTAAATCCTCTTAAGCTACTGAAGAAAATCAGAAACGCCGGTTCAATTTTTCTGGGACCATACTCGCCAGTTTCGGCGGGCGACTATGCTACTGGCGCAAATCATGTGCTCCCAACTGGAGGAGATGCCAAGATCTACTCTGGGCTATCTGTAGACGACTTCTTGAAGCACCCCACTTTCCAAATGCTTAGCCGCGCTGGCTTGGCTAAACTAAGCAAAACCGTTATCACGTTGGCTGAGGCTGAGGGACTGCCATCGCATGCAAGATCGGTTGAAAATAGGCTAAAACGGAAGGTATGTGGCTAGATGGATCTTGAAGTCATACGCGAGCTTTTCGAGATAATAGAGGATCGCCGAGACAGTCCGAAACATGGATCCTACGTGAGCAAGATCATGGCAGAGGGCTCAAAGAAGATTCTGAAGAAGATCAATGAAGAAGCAAAAGAGTTGGTAATAGCAGCACCTGGTAAGGGTAAAGATTTATCGGTTCACGAAGCAGCAGACCTTCTTTTCCACACTCTAGTCCTAATTGCATACAAGCGAATTCCGCTCGCAGATGTTTTGGACGAACTCAGGCGGAGGAGAATCGGTCGTTAATGTCCAGACCGAAAATCGCCATCATCAATTATGGTGTTGGAAACCTCCGAAGCGTATCAAAAGGAGTGCAACGAGCTGGAGCTGACCCACGCATAACTGCGGACATTGCAGAGGCCCTTTCCTGTGATGCCGTTGTTTTTCCAGGCGTAGGGGCATTTGATAGTGCGATGCGGATCATCTCTAAGTATAGACAAAAAATCGAAGAGGTTGTTAGCCAGGGGACCCCATTTCTGGGCATTTGTCTTGGAATGCAAATTTTACTCAGCGAAAGCGAAGAGAGCAAAGTTGAGAAAGGACTGAACATTATCCCAGGAAAAGTCAAGAGGCTTCCCAACTCTGTTAAAGTTCCTCACATGGGCTGGAATACACTAAAAATCGCACGAGAAGATCGACTGCTTCACGATGTCCCTAACGACAGCTACTTTTACTTTGTACACTCCTACCTCTGTAAGCCCAACAGCCCGGATGTGGTAGTAGCCAACACCAACTATGGCGCCGAGTTTCCATCTATAATCGTAAAGGGAAATGTGTATGGTACACAGTTTCACCCAGAAAAAAGTGGCTTATGCGGGCTGAAAATTCTGGAAAACTTCATCGACATAACAAGAGAGGCATCCTAAATGCTAAAACTGGACCCAGAAGAAGCGGAAGAGGTCGCAAGCCTACTAAACTATAGGCATAATGGGCTAGTGTTAGCTGTCGCACAAGATGCTAAAACGAATGAGGTCCTAATGGTCGCTTACATGAATTGCGAGGCCGTTAAGAAAACGCTCACCACTGGGCTAGCGCACTATTTTAGTCTAGAGCGAGGGAGGCTCTGGCTAAAAGGCGAGCAGTCGGGGCACTCGCAGCAAGTGGAAGAGGTGCTGGTGGACTGCGACGATGATGTGCTACTAATGAAAGTCAACCAGAGAGTGGGCGCCTGCCATCTTGGCTACAAATCCTGTTTCTCCCGAAAGCTTAAGCGTGGAAAATTCGAGAAAATTCTTCCACAAATATTCAAACCAGAGAAAGTCTACCGCAAAAAGTGATCAGAATGAAAAACCTGGGAAGACGAGTCGACCTACATATGCACTCCCTCCTAAGTGATGGAGTGCTCCTGCCCAGTGAACTAGTTAGGCGTGCCCAAGCGTTAGACTATAAAGCGGTAGCAATCACCGACCACGCCGATGCGTCAAACTTGGATCAAATCATCAAGCGTTTGGTCAACGTTGCCGAAAGCATCCGGAAGCACATGGATATCCTCTTTATTCCAGGTGTAGAGTTAACCCATATTCCGCCTAAGACGATCCCGAACTTAGCATCGCAAGCGAGAAAGTTGGGCGCTAAATTAGTTGTTATGCATGGGGAAACGCTCATGGAGCCCGTTGTCCAAGGAACGAACAGAGCGGCTGTAGACTGTCCGCACATCGATATTCTTGCTCATCCCGGCTTCATAACTGAGGATGAGGCTGAAAAAGCCAAAAAGAACGAAATCTACTTGGAGTTATCATCTCATGGAGGGCATTGCCTGACAAATGGGCATGTGGCTAAGATCGCATCGGCTGTTAATGCACACCTGCTTGTCAACACTGATCTTCACGATCCTAAAGATTTCATATCTCAAGAAGCTGCCTTTAAAGTGGCAGTTGGATCCGGCCTAAATGAGCAAGATGCTGTGAAGACCGTTAGGAACAATCCTGATGAGGTTTTAAAGCGAATCGGCGTCAAATAGATTTCACAAGGATAAGTGTATGCCCTTCTACATCTGCCGTCGCGACGTAGAGAAATGCATGAATTGCGGATTCTGCGGCGACCTTATCTTTTGCCCTGGCGCCGAAATGAGGCGAGGAGAATTCATTCAAGATGAGAAGTGCATCGGATGTCTACTTTGCTATTATGCATGTCCACACCAAGCCATTGAAATGGTGCAGGATAAAGCTCATCGGAAAAAAGTTGGAATAAAAATAGGCGGTAAAAGGGTTAGGGTTTCTGAGCATATAACCGTAAAAAACGCCCTTGAAACCTTTGGCTATAAATTCTCCAAATTTCCAGAGAAAGGGGCTATACTTGCCCCATGCGAGGTTGGTGGATGTTATGCATGTGGGCTTATCATAAATGGGGAATTAAGACCTGCCTGTACCACACCGGTAACGCAGGGAATGGATGTTAAACTAAAGCTTCCCAAGAACTGTACGCCACTACGTCGAGTTTCTGGCTATGTGCCGCACTCTGCTGGGGGAGTCGGTACACCTTGGTGGGTTAAGAAAAGTGGGCAGGGTTATATCGAGGTTGCATGTTTTACTCATGGCTGTAACCTAAGATGCCCACAGTGCCAGAATTTTACAGTAACCTACAATAATGTCGAGTCACCCTCAACCCCTGAAGAGGCTGCTCAAAAACTCGCCATGTATCGCCGGCAATATGATGTAGATAGAATGGCTGTATCTGGCGGCGAACCCACCCTAAACCCTGCGTGGCTAATAAGATTTTTCAGAAAACTGGTCGAGTTGAATCCAGATCAGCAAGCGCATTTTCATCTGGATACGAATGCAACAATTCTGTCTCCCAGCTACATGGACGACCTCGTGGAGGTGGGGGTGACCGACATTGGTCCAGACCTTAAGGGCTTACACGTAGAGACATTTATGCGGGTCACTGGATTAGCGGATAAGGAATTGGCTGGGCAGTATCTACAAAATGCATGGAGCGCTGTGAAATATTTGGTGGACAAGTATTATCCTGAGAAACTTTTCGTAGGAGTAGGTGTTCCCTACAACAAATCTCTAATCACACTTGAAGAAATTCGAGAAATTGGCGATAAATTGGCTGAAATGAACTCAGAGGTTCAGGTCTGTCTCTTAGACTATTTCCCGACTTTCAGGCGCTTAATTAGCCGCCCCACTGTAGGCGAAATGAAAAAAGCAAGTGCCACTCTCCGTGAATCAGGTCTTAAAACTGTAATTGCACAAACGATAATGGGCTATATCGGACCACAAGAATGATATGATAGATTTTAAATTGTCCGAGAAAAATCAATATGGCTGTGAGTTAAATGCAACTTAAAGTTTTCACATTACCAACATGTCCAAAATGTCCTGCTGCTAAGCAGATTTCTCAAGAAGTCGCAAAGAAGCTGGGAATCGAATACAAAGAAATTGACCTTACTAGCCACGACGGGCATCTTGAAGGATTGATGTATCAGATCATGAGCGCCCCAAGTATCGTCTTAGATGATGAAGTTTTATCAAGAGGGCGTTCAATTCCAGCGGAAGAGCTGGAGGCTGAGATAAAGAAACGGATGCCAAAATAATTTAATCGAATCAATAGAACAACGAATTAAAAAATGGGACGCTAAATCTCTTTATTCTTCTACTTTTATCGCACCTTCTGGGCATTGGAGTTCACAGGCTTTGCAAGCTATGCATGCCGCGATGTTGACTACGTTCGCCTTCTTGCTGCCTCCTTCCTCTTTGAGTGCAAGCACACCTGACGGGCAGACACTGATGCATGTTCCGCAACCATTACACTTTTTGAGGTCGATTATTACCTTCGGCATTAACTTCAACCCTCCTTTACGAGTTAAAGTGGTTTATTATAAGGTAAGATATGTTTAAGGTTTTCTTTTACAAATCACTAATTATGATGAATGTGATCCTATGCCCTCAGTCTTTGCTCCTATGACCAAACGAAGAGAGTTTTTTCACCGGCTAGTAAAAGAGGGCTTCAATGCTCGGATGCATGCCTATGAGTATTTCATTAGGCGAAATAAGTTCGTATGCACATTGATTCTATATCCAGCTCGAAGCTCAGCCACTATCTATAAAATCAACTGGAACCTGAAAGAGTCAGAAGAAGCGGTCAAAATCATTACAAAAATTCTCAGGAAAATGGATCCAAAGCTCGAGATAGAAATTGCTAGAGTCTAAGCATTTAGATTCTCGGTTTGCTTTTTTAGGGCGCGTTCCATAACTTGGTCGCGTAGATTTTTTCCATGCGAGTCAATTGTAACGGTTAATGGGCCGAAGTCTTCTACTTCGAGCACCCAAAGAGCGTCTGGCAAACCTAGATCACGCCATTTAATATCCACTATTTTTTTAACGGCTAGCGCCGCTAGTACCGCAGCTCCTCCGGGAAAATCACAGTACACTGCTCCGTATTTTACCATAGCCTTAGCGGTTGAAGCGCCCATTCCGCCCTTACCGATTATCATACGGGCTCCTAGTTTTTCAATTAGCTCTGCTTCAAAAGCTTCTATGCGCATACTGGTTGTGGGACCTGCCGCAAGCACTTCCCATTTGCCGCCTTTTTTCTTGGCTAGTGGACCGCAATGATAGATGGCGGCGTCTTTAATTTTTACTGGAATAGGTTTTCCTTGCTTGTGGTATTCAAGGGCTCTCTGGTGGGCTCGATCTCGCATTGCAACGATGGTTCCAGAAACATAGACTATGTCGCCTATCCGTAGTTTTCTGGCATCTCTCTCCGAGATTGGAGTTGTGATTTTATATGCTGTCATTACGCGTCTCCTTTTTTCGTCAGCATCTCCACTAGCCCATCTTTATGGATCCTAGCCGTAGCTCTTCTAGCACACCAGCACTGAATGTCTACGCCGACTGGTAAGCTTGCGAGATGGCAGTATTCATATTCGATGTTCACGCCCAGACTTGTGTTTCGTCCACCTAGTCCCATGGGGCCTATCCCACTTGCATTGATAGCTTTGAGTAGTTCTTGCTCTAGCTTTGCGATCTTCTTTTCTCTATGTGGCTGGTTAATTGGTCTTAGCAATGCTTTCTTCGAGAGAGCTAGAGATATGTCAGCTGATCCGCCTATCCCTACGCCCACGATTGTGGGTGGGCAGGGTTTTCCGCCAGCATGGATGACTGTGTCCACGACGAATTTTTTTATAGCGTTTAATCCCTCGGTTGGCTTGAACATGGCTAATGCGCTCATGTTCTCAGAGCCAGCGCCCTTTGGGAGGACAGTTAACTCCAGAAAATCTCCAGCCACGCATTCCCAGTTGATATGGGGTATGCCTATCCCAGTATTGTCTCCGGTGTTCTTTCTGGAGATCGGGTCGACAATATTTGACCTGAGCGGAATTTCAACTGTAGCTCTCTTAACGGCATTTGTAAGCGCTTTTGAAATATCATTTGATAATCCAAAATTTGATCCTGCTTTTGCATAGAAAATTATCAGCCCCGTGTCTTGGCATAAGGGGCTTTTCCTTTTTTCAGCCAGCTCGATGTTATCGAGGATCGCCTTCAATACTATTCTTCCGATCTTTGAATCTTCACGTCTATATGCTCGTTGAAGTGCTTCTTTCACATCTTGTGGAAGCCTTGTTACAGCTAGCCTCATAAGTTCAACAGCTGTATTTTCAATTGTTTTAATTAGGTCCAAGTTATCACACCGAACTGGATGAATTATTTTTATTGGATTGCTCTTTATCATGGTTTTCTAGTTAAAGGCATGCCAAAAATTTACTTTCATTCACCACTCTACTTAAAATATGGGCACAGCTAACTACTCTTTAGGTCTCTGAGAGGAGGCAATTTTTTGCCAACTGAGAAAGTAGAAACAGAACTTGAATCTGCGCTTAAACGAAAATATGAATTACTTGAAGACATACCTGGAGTAGGTCCAGCTACTGCCGCTAAACTTCGTGAGCTTGGTTTTCACACGATTGAGTCACTTGCGACAGCTACGGTGAAGGAACTAACACCTGCAGGAATCAGTGAGAAGCAAGCTGCAAAGCTCATTGAGGAAGCCCGAGGGTCAATTACACTCTCATTTGTTCGTGCAGATGAGCTCATAAAAATGCGATCTGGTATTGCGCGTCTAACAACTGGAAGTAAGATATTTGATGAGCTTCTGGGAGGTGGGCTTGAAACTCAAACTATCACTGAATTTTATGGTGAGTTTGGAACCGGAAAATCGCAACTATGTCATCAGCTTTGTGTGAACGCACAGCTTCCAATTGAGAATCATGGGCTGGCTGGTGGAGCTCTTTACATCGATACCGAAAATACGTTCCGACCTGAGCGCATTGAGCATATGGCTAAGCACCTGGGGTTAGATTCGAAAACAGTTGCTAAGAACATCATCTATGCTGAAGCATACAACTCTGATCACCAAATGCTCATACTTGAAAAAGCAGACAGGGTAATTAAAGAAAACAACATCCGCCTAATCATCGTTGATTCGTTGACCAGTCATTTCAGAAGTGAGTATCTTGGGCGTGAGATGCTTGCTGAAAGACAGCAGAAACTAAACAAGCATATGCATAAGCTAATTCGGCTTGCTAGAGCATTTAATGCAGTAGCAGTAGTGACCAACCAAGTTATGTCGCGTCCCGACGAGTTCTTCGGGAACCTCGTCAGCCCAGTAGGCGGCCATATCGTAGCCCACACAAGCCATACTAGAATTTTCATAAGAAAGGCTCCTAGTGGTGCCGTCAGAATTGTCCGGCTAGTTTCAAGTCCGTATCTTCCAGAAGGCGAAAGAGTTTTTAAGATCACTGAAAATGGTGTTGAGGACATATCTGAAGCTGATGAAGTGAAGAAACGGCCTTGGCGATAGACGATGGCTTTTCCTCAGGGTAAAATTACAGTATACTTCCAACTAATCACCAAAAGAAGCCTCACAGATGCTGAACGCATACTCGAAGATCTAAAGCAGAAACCCCCTTCATCTGAGTGGAACAAGGGCTATATGCGCGCTCTTGACGGAATGCTCATTGCAGCACGATCAAACGACGACCAATACGCCTTCTTATCAAAAATAAATTTCGATCCCCAAAAAATAGAAGAGCTCAAAAATGAATTCATAAATCACTCAAAGAACCAACTTCACGATGATTTTGACCGAGGATTCTTCAGCGCTTGGGCTGACTATATGCGGCTTCTCACTAAATGGAAACCTCCTGGAAACGTCATGAAGTCTCAAACTCCAGCCGAAACAACCAGTTCAACTGAGAGTGGAGAATTAGAAGAACTTGTCGAGTAGAATTATTACTAAACTCATCCAGAAAGTCCCCATGCTTCAGCCTAGAATTGTTAACTCGTTTAAATACGGAAAAGCGTGTAAACTAATGCCAAAATAGTCATCCACACCAGGAGAAACGAGCCAAAGCCAGTAAACATTAAGCCTGACGATCCACCGACACTTTCTGGGGCTATGTCCAAACCATATCGAATAATATAGTAGGAAAGAAGATACATTACAATGCCAAATGAGAGTACCCTATACCCGTTCAATTCAAGTAATGAAGATAGAATTGCCGTGAGAATTGCGAATATTACTCGGGACCAATAGACCTTTGCAGATGGTGTCAACTATAGCCCTCCTTCCTTTAAACTGATTATGTAAACCTAAATTGCCCCGAGAATTTTATATAGCTTTCACATGGGCTCTAATGTGGGAGCCATAGGCATGCCCAGGGATCAAATTGAAGGAAACGATGAGTAGTTTTGATGTATTTGCTATGGTTCATGAGCTGAAAGGACTCCTTCCAGCATTTATCGAAAATATCTACCAACTCGATCCAATAACAATTCTCCTGAACGTTCGTCAGCCAGGCAAACCCGCATTAAACCTCATAATAGAAAGCGGCAAACGCATGCACCTTACTGCATACGCGCTGAAAAAACCAATAATCCCTTCAAGATTCTGTCTGGCACTTCGTAAATACCTAAAAGGTGGGCGGCTCAATGAAATCAAGCAACATGAGTTTGAACGTATAATCTTCCTAACAGTAGAAACTAGGCATGGAGTCTTCCAGTTAATCGTAGAACTATTTAGCAAGGGTAACCTCATCCTAGTCAATCCAAAAAACACAATTACTCTCGCTCTTAGCTATCGAAAAATGCGAGATCGAGAAATCCTCGTAGGTAAACCGTTTCGTCAACCACCTCCCAGTGGGCTAAATCCCCTGAAAATTACAAAACAAGACTTGATTGGAATTCGAGCTCAAGGCGACATTGAAGTTGTTAGAGGGCTCGTAAATACACTCAGCATCGGAGGCATTTACGCTGAAGAAATTTTGCTAAATGCGAACGTAGACAAAAAGCTTCGGTGCAGCCAACTCTCAGATGAACAAATCGACAAGATCTACGTGGCTGTTAAGGATCTTATTTCAAAACTCGAAGGCGAACTTAAACCCTACATCGTCGCAGACAAGGAAGGAAACTGGGTAGATGTAATTCCATTTAGATTAGAGGGCTATCGAGAATGGGATCTAAAGCCCCATAGAACCTTCAACGAGGCAGCCGACGAATACTTCACAAGGATGACCGCTGAAAAAACGGTCAAAAAAGCTACCCTTAAGGTGGAGCAGGAGATAAAACGATACAAGGGCATTCTAGATCGCCAACAAAAACAACTTGAAGAGCTCCAAATAACCATCAAAACAAACCAAAAAATCGGTGATCTAATATACGCCCACCTGAATGAACTCCAAACTCTTACTCAAGATGTTCTGAAAGAAAAAGATCTTGGTAAAAGTTGGGAACAAATCTCCGCCGAATACGCCAAACAAAAAACCAAGGGCATATCTCCAGCAAATCTCTTTGAATCAATTTCTCCAAAGCAACGCATGATAAACGTCAAAATCGACGAGACAGCGTTCTCGCTTGACTTCCATCTTTCTGTCCAAGAAAATGCTGCAAAATTATATGAAAAAGCAAAAAAAGCCCGAAGGAAGATGAAGGGCCTCCAAGAAGCTATCCGAGAAACTGAATCAAAAATAAAAGAGTTGAACGAAAAAATCGTGCAAGTTCCTTTGGAAATTTCAAAACCTAAGAAAAAACCAGAAAGAGCATGGTACGAGAAATTTCACTGGTTCAACTCATCTGACGGTTTCTTGGTCCTTGGCGGAAAGGACGCTGTATCAAATGAGCTACTTATAAAACATCACACTGAGCCGCATGACATAGTTTTTCACGCCGAAATTGTCGGTGCACCAATTGTTGTAATAAAAACTGAGGGAAAACAACCTACAGATACAACATTGAAAGAAGCAGCTCAATTTGCCGCCTCCTATAGCAGAGCGTGGCGTGAAGGCTTAGGATCCGAGGATGTCTACTGGGTTAAACCTGCCCAAGTCAGTAAAAAAGCGCCTTCAGGACACTATATGAAAACCGGGGCCTTCATGATTAGCGGACGCAGAAACTACATTCGCAATGTAGCACTAGGAGTTGCTATAGGTGTCCAAAAGATCGGTGACCATTGGACTGCAATTGGGGGTCCGGCCTCTGCTATAAAAACTCAGACAACCCACTATGTTGAGATCGTCCCTGGAAAGCAACCTTCAGGGAAGCTCGCAAAGCAAATTAGGTTGAGTTTGGCTGGCAAGGTTTCTAAATCTATATCAAAAGAGATCCTAGAGCTGCCATTAGAAGAATTCCAAAAACTAATTCCCGCTGGCGAAGGCGAGCTTGTGTAAAAACTTTAAAGAAGGTTTTGACCCTAACTTATGCTAGGTCTTAGCGATGTCTAAAAAGCGAGGAATCGAAACTGGCATACCTGTGCGCGAAGTAATGTCAAGCCAAGTGATTGTCGCTAAAGAGGATGACTCAGGTCAAGATGTTGCCAAGCTTATGAAAAATCAGAGCATTGGGAGTATTATAGTCGTAGATAAAAAGGAAAACCCGATAGGTATAGTGACTGACCGCGATATAGTCACACGAATTGTAGCTAAAAATATTCTGCCCAGCAAAGTTAAGGCAAAAGACATAATGAGTACTCCTCTTTCGACAATAGAACCACCTATAGACATTGGGGAAGCTGCCAAGATAATGAGCGAGCGCAGAGTTAGGCGCCTACTGGTGATGGATAAAGGTAAGATGGTCGGCATAATCACTGATAGAAGCATCTTCGCGATCATGCCGAAACTTATAGATATAATCACCGAAAAAGCAAAAATCGCTGGAGAGATAATTAGAGAGCCACCTGCTCTTGCAGGATACTGCGATAATTGTGGACAGTGGTCCGACTCACTGGCCGAAATCGAAGGCAAATTTATTTGCGAAGATTGTAAGGCCGAATTAGAAACCGAGAAGTAGACTGCGTATCTTAAAGTCTATGCATGCTACTACAAGCGCTTCAACTCCGAGAGTTGGAATGTAAAACTTTCCATTTACAAAATATTAAGAGGAAGCACAGTGACTTTCATTTTTTAGGAGTAGACCCTCATGGTCAGATGTCTGAAAGACCTTAAAAAAGCGCTTCGTGGAGAAGTAATGCGGATTGCAAAAAGCCCAGTCATCACAGTCGCGCCTACAACCCCGGTCTCCGATGGCATCAGAATTATGTGCAAAGAAGGTTTTCGGAGGCTTCCTGTGGTAGATCCCCAAACGAGGAAATTATGTGGCATCATCGTTGCAACAGATATAATCAGTTATTTGAAAGGCGGACCAAAACATGAGATAGCTAAACAAAAATATCAAAATAACTTTTCTAAGGCGATCTACGAACCGGTAGAAAACATCATGACAGAGGACGTAATTTCCGTTTTCATCAACTCAACGATAGACCATGCGCTAAAGTTAATGAACAAATATGGCCTAGGCGCATTACCTGTTATTGACAAAGAGAATCGAGTCTGGGCAATTGTGACCGAACGCGACATTGTCTCAATGTTCTCTAAGAAAATGGCTGACACACCTGTCTCTAAGCTTATGACCAAAAGAGTTCTTACAGTAGACCCGAATGCCTCAATTAAAGAAGCGGAAGAATCAATGGTCAGGTACGGTTTCAGGCGACTACCACTCGTTTCAGATAGAAGATTAAAGGGAATAGTCACCGCGACAGACATCCTGCGCTTCTTGAGCTCAGATGAAGCGTTCCAAAAAATATTGTCAGGCGAACTCGACTCCCTTCTCAAAACAAAAATTGACAAAATAGCAACACACAAGGTTATTACAATCAGTCCAGATGCAGATGTAGGTGAGGCTGCCAAGCTCATGTCAAATCATGACATAGGCGCCCTCTTAGTAGTTAAAGATGATACGTTACATGGAATAATTACAGAACGAGACTTGCTTAAACTTGTACCAGCGTGACTCGAATGCTAGTAGACCTTAACGTAACCGAGGCAAAAATCTTAGCTGATGATGACGTTATTGAATGCGCGATAGCGGTTGATGAAGGCAAGATCGTAAAAATAGGGAAGCTCGCAAATCTGCCGAAAGCTTCCACAACTACAAACGTAAAAGGAAATCTGGTTCTCCCGGGGCTGATTGATGCCCATGTTCACCTACGCGACCTAGAGCTCTCTTACAAGGAGGATTTCACCTCCGGCACATATGCTGCTGCAGCAGGAGGCTTCACAACAGTGCTTGACATGCCTAACACAAAGCCTCTGACAAACAATCCTGAAAGGCTGAAGGAAAAGATCAGAACTGCACAGAGCAAGGTAGTTGTGAATATAGGGTTTTACGGAGCGCTGCCTATCGGTGAGATGGCTCGACTGGGCATGGTGGGCTTAAAGCTTAACCTTCTGAACCCGTTCGCTGAGTTAGACGTAGAGGATGATGACACGCTTCTTAAGGCATTAAAGCAAGCATCAGAATTAGGCATTGTGACCGCCATACATGCGGAAGACCGCCTAACCGTTATGAAGTTAGAAGAGGATCTGCGAAAAACAGGTAAAGACACTCCAGCCGCATATTTGGCTGCGCATACACCGAAAGCCGAGACCACCGCAGTAGAACGCATACTGGAATTAATCAAAAAAACCCGCGTTCAAGTCCACTTCTCACATATAAGTGCTGCAGAATCCCTACCTCTAATAGCAAAGGCCAAGCAGGAAGGGTTAGCCGTAACATGCGAGGCAACTCCCCATCATCTTTTCCTAACTGAAGCTGAACTGACCCATCTTCGCGGCATAGCAGTAACTGATCCCCCAATAAGAAACCGGTCTAATGCAACAAAGCTTTGGGACGGTTTGGAGAAACGTATAATCGACATAATGGCTAGTGATCATGCACCCCACTCTCTGGAAGAAAAGACTAGAGCTAACATCTGGGAGGTCATGCCTGGGATTCCAGGGCTCGAAACTACACTGCCGCTTCTACTCACCCAAGTCAATCAAGGCGTGCTGTCGCTGCATCGTTTAATTGAAATCTTATCTGAGAAGCCAGCGAACATCTTCAGGTTGAGAGGAAAAGGTCTTATTGAATCAGGGGCTGATGCTGATTTAACTGTTGTCGATCTCAAGCTGAAGTTCAAAATAGATGCCTCGAAATTCCATTCTAAGGCTAAGTACTCCCCCTTCGACGGCTGGCAGGTAACTGGAAAACCAGTCAAGACCTTCGTAACAGGGCAGCTCACCATGGAGAATGGTGAAATTCTCGCTAAACCAGGCTCTGGTTATGTGCTAGGAGCCGAATATCCATGAAATTTCTCGTCGACGGGATGCTTGGTAAGCTGGCAAGATGGCTAAGACTAATTGGATGCGATGTCAAGTACCTGAACAATCTATCCGACAGCCAGCTTATAGAGACAGCCCAAAATGAAGGCAGAGCCCTACTCACATCAGATGTTCAGCTATACCGGCTGGCGAATACGCGGGGAATCGAGGCTTATCTCATAGAGGGAAAAACCGAAGCCGAAAAACTCGCAAAAGTATCAGCACGCTTTAACATAAAGCTTGACATAAATGCTAGTACTTCTCGCTGTACCACCTGCAACTCAATCCTAAAGCCAATATCAAAACGACAAATAAAAGGCAAAGTTCCAGAAAAAACAATTAGAGCCTACGCAGAGTTCTGGAAATGCCCAAACCCAAAATGCGCGAAAATATACTGGAGCGGGCGTCAATGGCAAAACATTGTTAAGACGATTGACGAGGCCAAGAAACTTTTAGCGGCTTGAATTTAACATGGTATATACCGTAATCCTAACAATATTTTGTGTTTACCCAGACACACGATGAAGACCATGATTTAAATCGGCTCTTGGGGCGGGAGAAACTCTTCCATAGCTTTAAAGCACGGTTTAGCGTGTTTTCAAAACTTCCCTATTAACAAGTGATGGTGGAATTTTGCCTTCAAAGAAGGCTATGAGATTTTCTGCAACAAGCTCAGTCATTCGTGAGCGGGTTTCGTAGGTCGCACTTCCGATATGAGGTACTACTATGACATTGTCTAGTTTAAGGAGAGGATTATCTACAGGTATGGGTTCTCGCTCAAAAACATCGAGAGCCGCACCTGCAATCCACCCTTCCTTAAGAGCTCTACACAAAGCCTTCTCATCTACAACGTTACCTCGTGAAGTGTTTATGAGAAAGGCGGTTTTCTTCATGAGCCTAAGCTCTCTTTCGCCAATCATGTGATATGTTTCTTTCTTTAAGGGTGTATGGAGGCTCACGAAATCCGACTTTTGAAGCAAAACGTTCAAGTCTGCATATTCTGCGCCAAGTTCCGCCTCTAAGTCAGGTCTAGGCTCTTTGTTATAGTAGAGAACTTTCATACCGAAGCCTTTGGCTCTTCTCACTACGGCTGATCCAATCCTACCGAGCCCCACTATCCCCAATGTGGCACCATAAATCTGCTGACCTAAGAACAGCATCGGATGCCCTGCCACTTTCCATTCCCCCCTTCGGATGTACTTGTCCTTCTCAACGATTCCACGAGCTATAGCCATTAACAAAGCAAAGGCGAGATCAGCCGTTGCCTCTGTCAAGACTCCTGGAGTATTTGTTACGTAGATCCCCCTTCGGGTCGCCTCCTCTATATCGATATTCTCATAGCCAACAGCCAGTTGAGCAATTATCCTTAACTTCGGCGCAGCTTCCATAACTTCCTTATCTATAGGGTCTGTTGCCATCGGAACCAGCGCGTCTACTTCTTTCACCTTTTGAATTATCGTCTTCTTCGGCGGAGGCATCGGATCTGGCCAAATTTCTACGTCAAATCTCTCCCTAATTATCTTCATTCCACGCTCAGGAATCTCTCGCGTGATGTATACTTTTGGTTTGGGCGTGATATCCATACCCACTTAAGTCGAATGCGTAAGATAAAAAATTAATTGGTTCGGTTTGAGTTCATGGAAAAATAATGAAAGGTCTTAAATTTTTTATGGCTTCCTAAAGTTAAAAGCACAGATAAAATGGACAAGTTGGAATGAAGGGACAAGAGGTGTGATGTATGAGTCAATTAAATGGAAAACTGCTTAGTGGGAGAGCGAATTAACATGGGGGAGCTAGTTGCGGGTACTTACAAAAACTTCGTGAATGGGAAATGGATCAAATCAGGCACAGGGGAAACTTTCGATCGCATGAACCCGGCAACTGGTGAGCTTGTTGCTACCTTGCCGAAGTCAGGAACCGATGATGTTGCAGGGGCTATTGACGCGGCGAGAGATGCTTTCGATCAGGACGAATGGTCGAAATGTAAGGCGTCCGAAAGAGCAAATGTGCTACGCAAGATCGCTCAAATGGTTAGGGACCATGCTGACGAACTTGCGAGACTATTAACAAGAGAAAACGGAAAGCCCCTGAAGTTCGCGAAGGGCGAGCTACTATTCTCAGCTGACATTATGGATTATTACGCCGGGCTTGCCAGAGCAGTTTCAGGAGAATCGGCAGTCATATCGCCAGAGACCATCAGCTTCACCATACGCGAACCCGTAGGGGTGTGTGGGCTGATCACGCCATGGAATTTCCCCACATCGCTACTTGCATGGAAACTGGCACCCGCTCTCGCCGTTGGATGTACAGTGGTGATCAAGCCGTCAAGCTTCACGTCAGCGATCACCTTCGAATTCGGCAAGCTGCTTGAGAAAGTCCAAGACCTCCCGAAGGGCGTCATTAACATCGTGTCAGGTCCGGGGGCCACCGTGGGAGCCGAGATCGTCAAGAGCACTAAAGTTGATAAGGTGGCGTTCACGGGCGAAACCGCCACAGGCAAGCAGATCATGCAAATGGCGTCGTCGAATTTGAAGAAGATTTCCCTCGAACTGGGAGGAAAGTGCCCTAACATCGTTTTCGGGGACGCCGACCTCGAGAAGGCGCTTGTGGGAGCATACTGGGGGGCGTTCAGGAACTCTGGTCAAGTCTGCACGGCTGGATCAAGGCTCTTGGTAGAAGAGGGCATTCACGACGATTTTGTGCAGAGGCTCGTGGAACTCGCGGAGAAAGCAAAGGTAGGAAACGGATTAAGCCCAGAAACCGAGCTCGGGCCCCTCATATCCGACTCGCAGCTCGAGAAAGTGTTGAACTATGTGGAAATAGGCACCCGAGAAGGAGCAAGACTTCTTTGCGGTGGGAGAAGGCTTACGAATGGCGAGTATGGGAAAGGCTGGTTCATGCCCCCCACGGTCTTTGATAGAGTTTCGAGCCCTATGGTCATCGCTCAAGAAGAGATCTTCGGCCCAGTTGTTGCGGTAATAAGCTTCAGGGACGAGGCCGAAGCCGTAAAAATAGCCAACGACACGATCTATGGCCTTGCTTCCGCTGTATGGACTCGGGATCTGAGCAGAGCTGTGAGGGTTGCAAGACAGATTAGGTCGGGGACTGTCTGGATAAACACATACGCGGAGTTATATCCAGAGATGCCTTTCGGCGGCTACAAGCAAAGTGGGATCGGCCGCGAATTGGGCGTAGAGGGGATGAAGGAGTACCTGCAAGACAAGCATGTTAACGTGGACACTAGGCCGGCTGTTGTCATGTCGCGATAGATTAATGACGTACCGCCTTCTAGCCCTTAAACAAATAGATGCAGAAGAATGCGAGAAAACCCTGAATGAGCTGGTGACCTCCGGCCTATACTAGATCCAGTAACCCTGCTCACCGCCAAGAGGAAAATCTCACAAGCTCTTAAAACTTAAAAGTTTATGCCACGGCTGTAATCAAACGATCTCAACTGTTCGGAGAGAAGCATGCAACCTCGAGGACTTCTAATACCAAAGGGCACTAGTGAACTGTTTAAATAAATAATAGAAACACCTACAATGCTTTGGATGTGCTACTAACATGCCTTTTGAATTATCCCTCAAGGAGGGAGCGTTCCTAGTCAAGCTAGCGCGAAACAGCATCGAACAGTTCCTGAAAACTGGAGAAAAACTGCCCACCCCAAAAAATACTCCCTCAAAACTAATGGAGAAATGCGGTGTATTCGTTACATTAAACCGTATGGAGGGCGGAACAAAGGAGTTGAGAGGGTGCATTGGATATCCTGAGCCAACTCTTCCACTTGTTGAAGCAACTATCGACTCGGCTGTAAACGCGGCTGTAAATGATCCAAGATTTTCTCCAGTAAGGTTGGATGAGCTTAATCAAATCCTCATAGAAGTCAGCGTCCTCACCCCTCCCAAACTAATCGAGGCAAAGGATCCGAAAGACTATCCTCATAAGATCAAAATTGGAAGAGACGGATTGATCGTGGAGCGGGACTGGCACAAAGGTTTGCTCCTGCCGCAAGTGCCTGTCGAATGGCATTGGGATAAATTGGAGTTCCTCGGCAGCTGTTGTATGAAGGCAGGGATTTCGCCTGATTCTTGGCTTCTTGAAGGGACCAAAATTTACAGTTTTCAAGCCATTGTGTTTGAAGAGGAATGCCCCAATGGTAAAATCAAACGAGTAAAACTTGGAGAATAGCGCCATGTCTCTGCCAAGGAAACTTCTGTTGGAAAAGCTTCGACGTTTCCTAGAGGAGGATATAGGACAAGGAGATCTAACAACTGCTTCCACGATTCCCAGCGGGACGCGCGCAAAAGCCCGTATCGCCCTAAAAGAGCCTGGTATCATAGCAGGAGTGGAAGAGGTTAAAATCCTACTAGAGGACATGGGGCTTCATGTAAAACCCCTTGCAGAAGATGGCTCGCAACTTAAAGCAGGGGATGCAATCCTAGAAATTAGCGGTGACGCTAGAACTATTCTAATGACTGAGAGGACCGCGATTAACATTTTATCAAGGATGAGCGGCATCGCAACTGAGACAAATAGGCTGATTGAAAAAATTAAATCAGCTGGATATGTGGTAAAAGTCGCTTCCACTAGGAAGACCGCACCAGGGCTTCTCTACTTCGACAAGAAAGCCGTTATGCTGGGCGGCGGAGACACTCATCGTCTACACCTAGATGATTTGATTTTAATTAAGGACAATCATCTCAAAATCGCAGGTGACATTGTAAAAGCGGTTAGACAGGCTAAGCAGGCTGTTTCATTCACAAAGAAGATCGAGGTTGAAGTAACAAGCATAGAAGATGCGGTTAAGGCTGCGGAGGCAGGCGTAGACATCATAATGCTTGACAACATGAAACCTGCGCGGATAAAGGCGACAATACAAGAGCTTCAACGCCGAAAACTCAGAGATAAAGTACTCATCGAACTTAGCGGCGGAATAACCGAAGGCAATATTCTCCAATATGTTGCAACTAAACCAGACATCATCAGCTTGGGCGCAATAACCGAAAGTCCCAGAACTCTTGATATGAGTCTCGAAATAGTCGAAGTCAATCCCTAAAGAATAGTTTCTTTAATATTTTTCAACGCCCCTTCGATTAGGCTGTCTATATCTAGACTTTCCTCAGCTTGCTTTACGGCTTCTAGTCTCGCTACAGTTGTAGGTTTAATCGGAACAGCCCCACAGCGTTTAATTCCCACAGCAACAATTTTTCGAATCCCAATTTTTTCAGCCAGTTTCTCAATCTCACTCTTATCCATGCCAACTAACGGTCTAAAGACTGGCATGCTTGCCGCTTCGTCTAAGACGCTCAAGTTATGCAACGTTTGAGATGCTACTTGACCTAAGCTTTCACCTGTCACAATTGCCTTTGCACCTTTGGTTTTGGCAAATTTACATGCAATCCTATACATCGTTCTCTTGCATAGTACGCATGTGAGCTTTCGAGGTGCTTTGTTAATCAATTCGGTTAGGATTTTGCCGTAGGGTACTATGGTAAGTCTATAATCAGCAACCGTGGCATATTCGCGGAGGAATTTCATCGCATCTAGTGCACGTTTACGGCAATTTTTGTCGCCATAGGGGGAAGTTTCAAAGTAGAGGGGGATGGGCAAAGCACCGCGCTTCATCATTAGCCATGTTGCAACTGAGCTGTCAACTCCTCCAGAAAACAGTGCTACAACCTTCCCCTGCGAGCTTAATGGCAGTCCCGCTGGCCCCTCAAGTGGATGGGTATATGCATAGGCCGCGTTCTCCCTTACTTCAACATAGATTTTTTTGTCAGGGTTATCGAGATTAACTCTAATCTTCCTGTCTGCCAGTCTTTTTAGAATCTCGGAGCCAACTTCATTTTCAATGTCTTTGCTAGTGTAAGACTGCCTTCCGGATCTACGTGCTTCCACTGCAAATGTTTGACCTTTACCTACAGTTTTAATCGCTAGAATCGTCGCGACTTCTATAATATCTGCTAGAGATGTTGTTGTCTTAACCGCTGGCATCGCTAAGGCTACTCCAAACACTTTGGCAGCTATTTTAGCCGCCTTCTCCACGTCAACCCCTTCAATTACTATTCTGCCTCGGATTCGGCTGATCTTAGCGTTAGCCAGCCCATTACGCATGAGCATATAACGGAGATTATCGACTAGTAAGTTCTCCAAGCGTCTGCGCACTGGCTCACTTTTCAAGGCAATCTCTGAATAGGCCAAGAGGGCTAGGTTTTCGACCATCTAAAACAACGCCTTACTTGGAAAGTTATAAGGAAAAGGCTACTAAAAATAGTTCTTCGATTAAAGCAGAGGAATGTTTAGGATTGCCTTTAACCCGGGAGGATAGAGTCAGGTACGATAGGCAGATCTTAATCCATGGGTTTGGAGAAGCTGGTCAAAAGAAACTCAAGAGGTCAAGCGTCCTAGTAGTGGGCGCTGGGGGACTTGGCTGTGCGGCTGCAGCCTACCTTATAGTGGCGGGTATACAAAATCTCACCATAATTGATTGTGATAAGGTAGAACTAAGCAATTTAAACCGTCAAATCCTACACTGGCAGAGTGACATCGGTAAGTATAAAGCAAATTCGGCTGCTGAAAAACTACGGCAAATGAACCCTACAG
>CAYPFQ010000013.1:13995-25475 GCA_964410135.1 uncultured Candidatus Bathyarchaeia archaeon | reverse complement strand
TTTTCTCCGATTCAATTGATGGCTGGATTTACAATGCTGTTAGGAGTTTATATCATATATAAAAGGTAAGTAGCTGCAAACATGAAAAACCGAGAATTTGAACGCAGCCCTGACTAGGTTTGTTGGTAGCCCGGAGGAGATTCGAACTCCTGTCAGGAGGTCTCTCCAAGCGTTCCGCCAGCCAGAGCCTCCCATCCTTGGTCGGTCTCGTCTATGACCTTTGACCGCTGAACGACCGGGCTGCTATTATTTATTAAGTGCAGAATCGGTTGATTAAGTTCTTTCGGTTTCTTCGGATCGAGATGATGAGGTCTTTGGCGAAGTTTAATGTTTCTTCGGTTTCGTTTGGTGTGAGCTCTTGAAGCTTGAATGCTTTGACGGCTGATTCGTAGATTGTGGGTGGTTTTTCTGAGACTCCGCGTATGCTCCGCATTAGCATGCTGTAGTCTGGCCGTAGTTTCTCTCTGGCAGAGGCAACCCACGCATAGCATTCTAGGACTTCCACAAGATTCGCGAGCAGATAGTGTATGGCCTCGGAGCTGGATCCTAGCTCAATTATGGCTTTTGCGATGTCGGTGACCCCTTTGTAGAGAAGGGGGCTTGAATAGTAGTCTATTTTCGCTTTTGTTTCAAAGTGGAGTCCGCTCATTGCCTGGGAATATTTTTTTGTGATATGGGAAAGTTCACTCCAGCAGGTTTTGAATATCTGAAACTCTCTCAAGGCGTCCTCTTTCCTAGCTACTTCTAGGTTTGCGATCTTCAAATAGCCAGTATAGAGTTCCCGCATGCCAGCCTTTGTGGCGGCTTCTTTGAAATTTTTAATAAAATGTCTCGTCGAGATGGGGAGACCTATTATATCGATTACGATATCGGCGGCTGCTTCTAACGCTAGCATGGCGTAGATGTAGGCACTCTCGTGGTCTCGACGGGTATATCCTGAGGCAGCTCGACTTATGAAAATGTCAGAGTTTACGAGGCGGTTCTCGGTGCGAATGTTAACCCGCCCAGGATTGCGGTAGGTTTTGAGCATCCAGTCCTTAGCGTTTGTCAGCCGCCAGTCAGCGTCATAGAGAATGTGCACCTCGAACAGTTTTTGATCAATTTTGGGGGGGAGCCGCCCAGCGATCCAGCTACGGGGAACATAGTTAAAGTCGATTAGTAGGCTGTCGGACTCCACCCGCTCAGTAAATTCGTTATTGATGTTGCGTTTGTCTACAATTAATACGTCCAAATCGCTTTCTGGGATTGCATCTCCCCTAGTCCAGCTTCCGAAGACTCCTACGCTGGATACATTGGATTGGGCACTTAGTTCTCTGACAATTTTAGGAATTATAGGACGCGCGGATTGGGGGAGAAAGGACATTTGTCAGTCTCTTGGGGCTATCGGGCTCTAAGATATTTAAAAGTAAGGATTAGGCATGTTGTCTTTCATCAGGCTGTTGGATGTGGTTTTGCAGAAAAGTTCCATGAAACGAAAGCTTTATATATTAAAATAGAGCACTGAGCTTTGCTCAAGTGCTGGGCCAGATAAGCACTTTTTGGGCTATTTTCCGAAAATGCGGTTTGATGAGGAAGGTTTTGAGCTCAAATAAGGGCTTAGGTGAGGGCTTCTACGCAGGGGTATGAGAAAAATGAGTAAAGCTGAGAAAAAGCAAATCGTTCGTCCAATTGACCATTGCCCTGAATGCAGTAGTCCGAACCTTGTTGAAGACTATGATATGGGCGAAATTATTTGCGGAAAATGTGGACTGGTTGTTAAAGAGAAGGTGATGGACGAGGGCCCGGAATGGAGGGCGTTTACTAGGGAAGAGAAAGATTCGAGAAGTCGAGTTGGAACTCCCCTTTCATATTCGGTTCATGATAAAGGATTGTCTACAGTTATCGATCGGGTTAATCGTGATGCATTTGGACGGGAACTTCCAGTTGCGACAAGGCTTCAGATGTTGCGACTGAGAAAATGGCAGATCAGAGCCAGAGTTCATTCCTCAGTGGACAGAAACCTTGCCCAAGCTATGGCTGAACTCGACCGCCTGGCTGATAAGATTCATATTCCAACTTCAGTTAAAGAGAAAGCTGCACTGGTCTATAGGAAAGCCTTAGAGAAGGGCTTGGTACGTGGCAGATCGATCTCGGCGATCGCAGCTGCAGCCCTTTATGCGGCATGCCGTTTCACCGGTACTCCAAGAGCCCTCAAAGAAGTGGCTGACGCCAGCCTAGTTAAGAAGAAGGATATAGCCCGATGCTACCGCCTACTTCTAAGAGAACTTGAAATGCAAATGCCAATCAGTGCTCCAATCAGCTACGTTTCCAAGATCGCCTCTAAGGTAGGAATCGCTGAAAAAACTCAACGGAGGGCTATGACTATTCTCCAAAAGGCCGACTCTCTCAAAATTGACGCAGGCAAAGATCCGATGGGACTGGCAGCAGCCGCCCTCTATATCGCATGCGTACAGGAAGGCGAAAGAAAGACCCAAAAAGAAATCGCTGAAAGCGCCGGCGTCACCGAGGTCACAGTTAGGAATAGATACAAAGGACTCAGAGAAGCCCTAGGACTGAACGTCTAACCCCTTCCTTTTTCTACTTCCAGCACTAGCGGTCCAGCGTATCCGCATTCATCACAAATATAGAACGCAGGGGTTACTCCTGGCCAACCGAGTCTAAGGCGATGGATTTTCCTGCTTCTGCATCTAGGGCATTTCACAGATTTTATACTTTTTTTATGTTTTAGTCCTTTAGCTACCTCAACTAGAGCCTTTAAGGCCTCCACGGTTTCACCTTCCAATTATTCTTACTGTCTATTGGATTTCTATGTTCTCTGCTGGAAAGCCCAATTGGGTGAGGTATTTCTTCATCTTATCCCTTTGATCGCCTTGCAATAGAATCTGGTTGTTTTTGGCTGTGCCGCCACATGCACAGAGGGCTTTCAATTTAGCTGACAATCTACCGAGGTCTACGCTCTTCTCATCGATACCCTCGATTACGGTCATCTCTCTCCGCCATTTTCTAGCTTCAAGTCGCACTCGAATGCGCTGTTGCTCTTTGCTGATCTCGACACAAACACAGAGGTCTTTAGGAAGGCCGCAGACGCTGCAAATTTCAGCCATTATAGCGTGTAAACACTCCTTGCCTACGGCTTGGTTTAGGGGTAAAACCGTTATTTAAGCCTAATTATGGAGCCACTACCTCATGCGATAGAATAGGTTTTTGCTTAGAATAGCTAGGACTCCACCTATGTCTAGCCTCTTAACCACTTCTCACGCAAAAAACGTTTTAAACACATTTAGATTGCCTTTAACCCAGTCTAAGAGCATTTTGACTCCCTCTTTCTTATCAACCTCCGGCGTCCAACCAAAGTCTTTTTTTGCCCGAGTTATATTGCTGTAGTAAACTTTTTGATCCCCGAGTCTCCATTCGGAGAATGCCGGCGAGATTTTCTTGCCAGTCAGGGTTCTTAGGTATTCAATAAGTTCTAGGAGTGAGTAGGTGTTTTTTTGGCCTCCGCCGATGTTGTAGGCTTTGCCTTTTGTTTTGTTGATGTTTTTCATGGCTAGTTCAAATGCTTTGATGAGGTCGGTGACGTAGAGTACGTCTCTTACCTGTTTTCCGTCGCCGTAGATGGTTATGGGTTTGTCTAGCAAGGTGGAGGCGATGAAGTAGCAGACCCAGCCCTGGTCTTCGGTTCCGAATTGGTGTATGCCGTAGATGCAGGACATTCGCATTACTATGGTTTTTAGGCCGTAGGTTTTGTGGTAGTCGAGGGTATAGGTGTCTGCGGCGCATTTGGAGCAGCCGTAAGGTGAGATTGGATCTAGGGGTTGCGTTTCCGTTATTCCGCATTTGAGTTCTTTATACTCGTATCGCGTCTTTCTTTCTTCGATTTTGACGTCTTCTAGGTCTCCGTAAACCTTGTTGGTCGAAGTAAATATGACAATGGGGTCTGCCCCGGATTTTCTAGCTGCCTCAAGCACATTCATGGTGCCGAGGGAATTTACATTGAAGTCATGAACAGGATCGTTTATAGAGCTGGTCATTGCGACTTGCGCAGCGGTATGAATAATTGCGTCCACATCTCTCACCGCATTTTGCAGCGCAGTTGAATCCAGCACATCGGCTTTGAGAATTTCCAGTTGCCCTGTTTTGCCGTATTTTGATTGGAGCCATTCAGCATTGCGTTCTACGCCCCGCCGGGACATGTTATCATAAACTGTTACATATGCGTCCTTTTTCAGGAAATACTCTGCTGTATTTGAGCCAACGAAACCTGCACCGCCAGTGATTAAGATCCTCATTTCCTGATGCCGCCTTGAAGTGATTGTGTTAACGCGTGATTTTTATCTTTCTAAAGATTTCTCCTTTTGGATTTTTTAGCTTCTCTTACAACACCTTTGATGATGTAGCCGGCTAGGTGCATGATTGTGTCTCCAAGGGTTTTGTCGATTTGCATCGAGGCAAGGCATGGATAGTCATGTAGAAGTAGCCCTGCGATGCGTTCTGCGTCTGCCATTTTTATGCCTTTTAGTTTCTCAGCGATGTGCCAAGTGGCTCCGCAGGGAGCGCCTCGTTTGACGGCGGCTTCTTTAATGACCTCATTTCCGATTATTTCGAGCATTGGTTTTCCAAAGATTTTTGCGAAGGTATCTATCCACTGGTTGCCAGTTTCTGTCAGAGAGCAAAGCGGCTTAGGAAATGCTGGGGCTACGCCTATCTCGGATAGTTCTTTTTCGATTTGCCGCTGTAGTCCTGGAGGAACCCAGCTTGGGTTGTCGATGGCTACGATTACTGCCTTAGTGCCTGTCTTCTTAGCGATTGCTGGTAAGAGAGAAGCTACGCTCGGATTTTCAGCAAGCAATAAGATAAGATCACAGCTTGGCGCATCCTTTGGTACATAATCTTCAGGGGTGTCTATAATTATCGGCAGTGGCTCTGAAAATTCATGAGTTGTTATTTCCCAGTCAGGGGGCTTCCGCTTCTCGATATTTCGAACGATTCTTCGACCATACTCTCCAGGCGAAATTAACGCGTAGATCCGCATGGCTTCATCTTCCAAGACATGTGACCTATCTAGTTTCTTAGGGAGTTATCTGAAGGTTTCGTTTTTGATTCTAAAAATTTAGTGGGGGGATAGAGCCTTGGGCTTTCGTCACAGTAGGCTCTATTCCTCTAGTGATAATGATTTTATTTTTACATCTTATCTACGAGGTCTCGTGTATTTATCAGGGTTAATCCCCTTCGTTTAGCGTAGGCCTTCGCGTGGTCGCTGAAGTTTTCGGCGACAATTACAACATTTTTTATTCCAACATCAGCTGCAGCGCGATCCATGTTGATTACCATGTTTACACCGACGGTCCTGTTCCAGTCAATAACCTGGATCACATGCGATTCATCTGGTTTGATTGCGAGCATGTGGAAGTTTTGGGTTAGCCCTGAAGCCCCTTCGAGGATTACGTTTTGTTTGAGGTTGTAACCTCGTTGTTTGTATAGTCTTGCTACAAGGTTGTAGGTTTGAGTGCGCATAAAGACACGCTTTATATAATTTTTTCGGATAGAGGGGTAGCTTGGACTGGTAGTTCGGGGAATTTCTCTTTCATTCTCTGGTCGGCAACAGTGCTGGCCTCTGCGAGGATTTTTTGGCTCTCTGCACTATAGGAACCAAGACTAACGGTGGTGCCAGTGGCTTCACCTGCTTCCATCACTAGTTCGCCTAGGCTTTCTCCGATTACTCCAAGTTCATAGGATGCTTCGGGGACAACGCCTGACAGTTGACCCTTCAACGCGTTAACAACGCCGACAACGGGACCCATAGTGGCTGCTATGTCGCCAAATTCTTCTACGGTTTCTAATCTGAGTGCCACTTGTTCAATTGCAATTTGGCTACTTAGAACTACCTTTGCAATTTTCCGTATTTCAGCGCATTCATTTGCGTAGACTTTTGCGCGTTCAAAGTCTTTGGCTGACTGCGCATTCACACATTTTTCGAATAACTCTTTGCTTTTGTACTCCATCTTGGATGCGGTTTGCTCGAGTCTTGATTGTAACACGTTTAGTCGATAGAGGGAATGCGCTAGTCTTTCTCGTAATGGTGTGGGATGTATTCGTGCTCCTATCTTGCTGAATATTGATCCCCCACCTTGTTTTTCCCACTTTTTGATGAACTTGTCAGTTGACATTTTCTATCTTCCTTTGGGTAGAGGGATATGATGCCGCACCCTTGTAATAAGTTTCATGAAAAAAATTGTGTTAAACTCGGGTTCCATCTAATCCTAAATTTACACGTCGAGCTTTTTTACAGCGGTTTTCGCGGCGCATGCGTATTACCAAGAAATATCTTTATGTAACATAAGCCCCGGATACGGCTTAAATATGCCAAAAAATTTATTGGAGAAAATTTTTATCGCAAAAGTATTTTTCGGAGCAACCAGGCTCCGAGTGAAAGAACCACTAAAGTGTAAATTGTGAGTGCAAGAAGATCAATCGCCACCATTGGATCCAGCAGTCCATACCCTTTGATCATCACTGCTCTCAACGCGTTTGTAGCATATGTTAAAGGCAGAACGTATGCTACGATCTGCAAAACCTCAGGCATGACTTCGATTGGGAAGAAGACGCCGCAGAGGAAGAGCATGGGGAATCGAATCAATCCAGCTAGAAACATTGCTTCTCTCGGTTCATCGGAGTAAGCGGAGATCAGAATCCCAATTCCAGTAAACGCGAATGTGAACATAAAGGCAATGATCAACGCGAGCCATAGATTCGTAAAACTAAGCCCGAAGAGCGCGCTTGCTACAGCTAGAATTATAATTGCTTGAACAAAGCCAGTAATCGCTCCTGACAAAGTCTTTCCTAGAATTATCGATATGGGCTTAACAGGCGCTGCCAGAATTCTGTCGAATGTTCCTAGTTGTTTCTCCCACACTATCGATATCACTTCCTGAATGCTTGCGAACATGGCGGTCATTGCGACTATACCTGGCACGAGAAAAATAATGTAGTTTATGTCCTTGGTGATGTACATCTCTCTGAAGCTGAAGATCAGGAGCATAGTTAATGGAAAGAGAAAACCCCAGAGCAAATTCCTCTTTCTTCTAAATGACTGTTTAAGATCTTTTTCAACAATCCACCACGACTGCTCAAATACGCTTAATCCTTTCCCAACCATTTACCATCTGCCTCCTCTTCGCCTAACAGATTCAGCGACCGTTGGTTTTTCCTCGCGGATTTCCCGTCCTGTAAGTTGAATAAAGACATCCTCAAGTGTAGGCTCTGAGGTTTTCAGAGAAATTATTTTGCGATTTTTCTCATTGACCAGAGAAACCAGATGTGGCAGAATTTCAGACGCATCCCTTGTGTAGATACGTGCCTTATTGGCCTCGCGTAGAACTTCTTGAACATCATTCAATTTACACATGGCTTGTAAAATTTTATCATCTAATTTTTTAACCTCAATTTCAATTACCTCGGTTTCTTGAAATCTGTGCTTCAACTCGCTTGGGGCGCCCTGAGCCACTATCTTCCCATAATCAATTATCGCCACTCTCTCACAGAGTTGATCCGCTTCCTCAATCAGATGGGTGGTCAATATGATGGTGACCCCCTGCTCGTGCAATTTCTTGACAAGCTCATGAATATAGCGGGATGTTTGAGCATCAAGCCCAGAGGTAGGTTCATCGAAGAACAGAATCTCAGGGTTATGAACTAGGGCAGCCGCTATTGTTAAACGACGATGCATCCCCTTAGAAAAGCTATGAACATAATCATGTTTCCTGTGTTCTAGTTGAAACATTTTTAGAAGCTCGTCTATTCTCCTTCTTCTTTCATCTTTTGGGATCCCATAGAGTTTTCCGGTAAAATCCAGATTATACCAAGCTGTTAAATCATCATACATGTTGGAAGTTTCTGGAAGTACGCCTATCCTTGCTTTAACTTTTTCAGGCTCTTTTACTACATCGAACCCCGCTACCGTTGCGCTACCGCTCGTCGGTAACGTTAACCCAGTGAGCATACGAAATGTAGTTGTTTTGCCCGCTCCGTTCGGTCCAAGTAAACCGAAAATTTCCCCTCGCTTCACTTGGAGGTTTAATTTATCAACAGCCACAAGGTCTTCGAAACGCTTAGTTAAGTCAACTGCCTCAACCGCGAACTCCATAACATCGCCTTTCCAGGCTCTATTCTAAGTAGTAGCTCGTTTGAAGAAGATTACTCCTAGGGCAGTTGTTACACCTGTAAAGGCGATCAAAGCCTCTACGTCAACTAATATTCTATTCCAGTCCAAGGAACCTATCATGAGAGTTCGGACAGCGTCTACACAAAAGCTGAACGGATTTACACTCGCAACCATACGCATCCACTCAGGCATAAATGTGGTTGGAAATAACGCATTGCTCAAGAACATTAAGGGCAGGTTGACTAGGTTGATGAAGGCAAAGAATGTTTCATGCGTCTTCATGGAAGCAGCTGCAGCGATGGACATGCTTGCAAGCCCTAGACTGAAAAGTCCAATGATGGCGAAGATCAATATAGCGCCGAGTATGCCTGTGTCAACAGTTACACCAAGTGCAAGACCTATTGCCAAGACGATGGATCCTTGGATTATGCCTCTGACTGTGGCAGCCATCATTTTTCCAGCTACAATTGAGGTCCGGGATATCGGAGCCACAAGTAGCTTGTTCATGAAGCCGAGCCTTCTATCCCAGATTATCGACATGCCGCTGAATAGGGATGTGAAGAGCACAGTCATAGTCACTATGCCAGGGGTCATGAAGCTCAGATAGTTCGGAGCCTCTAATCCCGCTATGAAGGGTTGCGGCGCATTTCCAAGAGTGTTTCCAAAGAGGCTGAGCCAGATGAGAGGCTGGATGAGCGACATGAAAATTGCTATTTTCTCGCGATACCAATGTTTCATTTCCCGACTATAGATGGCTAGAGTTTCAGCTATCGTGCTCTCGCCCTCCGGATAGTACGTTGCATACGCATAGCTTCCTCCCAAGATCCTTTCTCATCTCGGATACGGCGTCCTGTATACTTCAGGAAAACATCATCTAGACTTGGTCTAACCAGGGAAATGGAACTTGCAACTAGCCCTGCATTTGCTATAATAGCTGTGATTTTGGGTATTGCTGTTTCCCCTCGATCTACGAACACATTCAACGCCAGCCTATCCTCCGACACTATGCTCTTTTTTGCAAATCGTGACTTCCTCATATTTCTAACGAGACGTTCTGTCACAGGTTTCGATTCAGGGAACTTTACCTCAATCACGTCTCCACCTACACGATCCTTCAGCTCTAAACTGGTTCCAAACACAACGATCTTTCCAAAATCAATTATGGCGATTCTGTTACAAAGGAGATCCGCCTCTTCCATATAGTGAGTGGTCAAGAAAATGGTCATCTTGTATTCTCTGTTAAGTCTGCTAATGTAATCCCAGATGTATTTTCGCGTCTGGAGATCGAGTCCTAGGGTAGGTTCGTCGAGAAAAAGCACTCGAGGTCTATGAAGCAGGCCCTCCGCAATCTCCAGTCTCTTTCGCATTCCACCAGAATATTCATCGACGAGCCGATGTTGCGAATCTTTCAAATCAACAAGTTCTAGGAGCTCATCGATTCGCTCCTCAGCCTCGACTCGAGGAACATGGTAAAGGGCTGCACGCAGTTCCAGGTTTTCTCTGCCAGTAAGATCATCGTCCACCGAAAGATCTTGCGGCACATAACCAATACATTCACGGACTTCATACGGACTCTTCACAACATCATAATTGCAGATTCTGGCTGAGCCCTGGGTAGGCTTTGTAAGGGTTGTTAACATTAAGATTGTAGTAGTTTTGCCGGCGCCGTTAGGACCAAGGAAGCCAAAGATCTCTCCCTCCTCGACCTCAAAGGAAACACCATCTACTGCCTTTACTCCGTTGGGATAGATTTTAGTCAGATTTTCCGTTTTAATAATTGACGGCATTTTGTCGCCTTCGAATATCCAATCCGACATGGAGTACTCAGATATAAAGTCTTTGAATAAATTGGAAGTGCCAAAGCCTACTATAAACGTACTTGTATGTCAAGCACTATCTGATGCCAGTTTGGACCAATGCTTCGCACTATTCGGCTGCAGACAATTTTGAAGTCAACTCTCGAGTTTGCTAGTTTTTCAGAAACTTTTTTAATAACAAGTGAGGCAGCGTCTTGCCTCTTCCTTGCGTGTGTCATATCATAGAAGTGGATCCATCCGCCTGATGGCTTCAAGGCTTTTATGGCTGAGTCCAAATAGTCGTAGGCTTTTTCTGGAAGTGGCATTAGCACTCTGTCTGCCTTTCCAGCCAGTTCTGTTTCAATTACTTTCTCCGCGTCGCCTTCGATCGGAACCACTCGATTCCACACTTTGTTTAGATCGATGTTTTCTTTCATGAGGCGAACAGCATTCGAGTTGATGTCAACAGAATAAATCTTGTCTGCTTTGCTGTACTTTGCAATGCATATGGAGTAGCACCCTACCCCGGCGAACATGTTTATTACCGTCTCGCCTGGTTGGATGAGTTTGGCAATTCTCATCCGTTCATAGGAGAGCCTTGGTGAGAAGTATGATGCGGCAACATCAACGTGAAACCGGCACCCATATTCTTGGTGGATAGTTGTTGTTTTCTTTTCGCCGCCGATCCATTCTAGATCACGTAGTCTGAACTCCCCTGAAACTCCTCTGGTTTGATGTAGGACTGTCTTGATATGTTTGTTGGCGTTCATGATTGCTTTAGCGATTAGCTCCTTTTTGTCCTCGAGCTCCTCTGAGATCTTGATTATGGCTATGTTTCCAATCACGTCATAGGAGCTTATCAGCTGTTCAGATTCTTTGGGCGTTAATTCTTTAGAAAGAGCCTCTTTGAGCCAATGCTTTCCCAACAGGGTTCACGTACCAGAATAGAACACCGTTTACTTCTGCTTTCTTAGTAGTTTTTTAATTTCCACAATGTCGTCTTCGATCCGCTGAATCTTTCGCATCATTTCTTTGGTGAAGGGGTTCTCCTCCCAACTTAGAACAGCCTCAGCTTTGAAGGTGCCTCTTTTCATGTCCCAACGCCCAAGCAGAAGACAGACTATGAAATATCCAGCCCCGAACCATAAAAGGAAGATCGGTAAGTGTGAGAACAGAGGTAGTGCTCTAAACCCCGGAATATTATCCACCATATACCAATAGAGAATGACCATAGTTGAAACATAGCTTAAAACAAATCCTGGGCCTATACCGTGCCCTCGGAAGAAGAAGGTGCGCCATCTGCCGATTCTATCTTTCCATTTACCCATAGAGATCCCTTCAATCGGAGCTAATCTTTTGTATAGAGTCGAATAGGTTAATAATGTTCTGTCGGAATTTCGATTCGTCAAATTCCTTTGCCCGGTTATATGCCAGCCTGTGGTATCGCCGCCATAACGAGGGATTTAAGATAATTTTGTCAATAGTTTTTGCTAGTTCGTCAACCGTCTGGTAGGTCAGTCCAT
>CAYPFQ010000013.1:0-13895 GCA_964410135.1 uncultured Candidatus Bathyarchaeia archaeon | reverse complement strand
ATAATTTTGTCAATAGTTTTTGCTAGTTCGTCAACCGTCTGGTAGGTCAGTCCATATTTCCCGTAATCGATAATGTCTTGGTATGGTCCACCACTTTTGTGAACGATTGGCACGCAACCCGCTGCCATTCCCTCGCAGATGCTAATGCCGAAGTGTTCTTGGTGTGTGGTGTGAAGTAGGATTCTCGCGTGTTTTACGAGTTTAAGCATTTCGTTTAGTGGGAGGTCTATGTAGACGGAGACCTTTTTTTCTAGATCGAAGTTCTTGATGGTTTTTTGTAGGAAGCGATAGTAGCCTATTTTAGCGGGAGTTAATCCTCCGATTATGTGAAGCATCGGTTTAGTTTTAGTGTGGAACAGGGCTTCAATTGCTTCTTCATATCGTTTTTCAGGCGAGACACGGCCGATCATGACGATTGAGTTTTCCCGTCCTGTTTCTTTGGGATTGAGGAATTGTTTCACTCCGACTGGAGGATGAAGCACTACTGGCTTGACTCCATATTGTCTTTGGCAGAGGCGTTGAATGTAGGCCGAGTTGCAGCAGATTACATTGCCTAACGGTTTCTTGTAGGCGAATAGCCTTGACATAAGCATGAAGCCTTCGAAATATGGCTTCCATAATCCCTTTGAGTATTTTTCAATGTACTCAAGCTCCCGTCTGTATTCTGGAGTTGGAAAGTGAATGTAGTTTATCCATCTCATGCTTGACTTGAAAAGGCGATAGGGAAGTGTGTAAAAATCGGTGTCGATCCAGACGATATCAGGATTTTCTTTCAAGATGGCGCGCATTAATGGAAGCCAGGTTAAAGCCCTTTGATAAACGCCAAATGCGGGAAGAAGCCTAGGTAGCAATGTGTAGATCCTAATTCCACCTAGGTCAAGGTTAAACCAAGAGCGATAGTTTTCCCAGTTAAAACCAGTTGTGGCAACGATAGAAACTTCATACCCATGTTCAAGCAATGTTTTCACAACTAGAGCGTCTACCCTCTCCCCGCCGCCTACACGATCCCAATAGTGATGGCAAACTATGACTTTGCCGCGAGATTTTGTCACTTAGGTACCTTCCTGGTTTTTACAGCGCTGACAGTCATATCGTCATACCTTGATTTCAAGAACTTTAGTAAATACTTCTTCCTTCCAAACATCACGCCTGTAACATCAACTATCTTGAAACCGCAGGTTTCCAGCTCCTCGCGCAATATTGGCAAAGTGAACAGTTTGTGGTGGGCGTCGTGTTTATCCCTATGCCCCCCGATTAATCTGGACATATCCTCTTGCCTAAACCAGTGAATTAGAGTCGCGAACCCTGCGAAATTTGGAACAGTAATCTCCAACAGCCCGTTAGATTTTAGGATTCGATTTACCTCGGCCAGCACGGTGAGAGTACGGTGTGTATGTTCCAAGACATGGCTCATTACGACTTTATCAAACACCATATCGACAAATGGCATACGGTGCATGTCCCCGCAAACCGTCGGACTATTTTTGGGATTTATATCGAAGGTGACGTCTGCCTTCCTAATGATTCCTGCTCCAATGTCGAGGGTGGTCATTGCTTTTCTCCGCACCTCATACCAATTTTAGTGACGGAAACTTTTAATTTATGGTTTCAGATTGCCTATATTCAAGTTTGGTGAAACAAAGTGGCTGAGAAAAATGAAGCCCCGATCGGAGTACGTTTTGAGTGCATGAGTTGTGGAGCGCAAATTACCTCCGAACAGCTATCCATCACACCCGAAATCAAATGCCCAATTTGTGGCTATAGAGTTTTGAAAAAAATCAGATCACCAATCGTAAAAACTCTAAAAGCAAGATAGCGGCACACTTACGACTTTCGAAGCGCGATAACCTCATTCATTTCTCGCATGAGTTTACGCATCAGCATTCGCTCCCTCTTTGAAACCCCTGTTCCAAAATCTTCCCCCAGCCTCTTTCCAAAATAGCCATTAGCGATAAATGTTTTTGATTTGCGTATAGCCTCAATTATTTTCTCAGTTTCATCTGCCTGCAGGTAAAGTGAAACATCATTGATAAACAGAAATGGTGTGGGTTTCAGCAGAAACTCGGTTAACATTCGATCGATAGTGCGCTTATTGAATTCAACGAGCCTCCTCAGTTCTTCAGCATTTTTAGCCATTATGCGTGGAGCCTTAATTTCTTCGGATCTTATGTATCTTACTTCTAAGACGGCCTTCGTAACCTCAGCCAAT
This sequence comes from uncultured Candidatus Bathyarchaeia archaeon, assembly GCA_964410135.1. Taxonomy (GTDB): domain Archaea; phylum Thermoproteota; class Bathyarchaeia; order RBG-16-48-13; family CAYPFQ01; genus CAYPFQ01. The sequence goes on along the minus strand of CAYPFQ010000013.1, from coordinate 11,686 downwards.
GCTCCGCCTGCACGCACATCTTGGAATTGCATTGTTGGTGGAGCCATGTCTATTGCGGTGATCTGGTGACGATAGCCCATGTCAATGGCCTGCTCAAGTAAGTTGGCAGTCAGCAGGGTTTTTCCACTACCCAAATCGCCAATGATAAGGGTCCTCTTACCTAGAAGCCTTTCCAGGGAGTAGCGCTTCAGCAACCCCTGTCCTCCGCAGTACTTTAATTACCATAAAACCGAGCACGCAGCCGGGAACGCTACTTATCAGCCAGTATATGGTGAAGAGCGCCCATTGCACTTCTATGCCTAACAGGGGCGGCATTTTTACGCCAATGAATGGAGCTATTATTATCGCGCTGATCAAAGCTCCAAGCGTAGTGCCGAGGAACTCTGAGAGAGCCATATAATCAGTCTTCTTCACGTAGTGGTAAAGTAGGCCGACCACCAAGGCTCCTGGTATTCCGCCTGGAAAGGCGAAGATAGTTCCGGTGCCAAGCCCATTTCTTATCGCTCCAATTGTTATTGCAATAACCATCGCGTACCATGGACCGAGAAATACGCCTGAAATCGCGTTGATCATATGTTGAATTGGATAGGCTTTCGTTGGTCCTGCGGGGAACCAGATGACAGGAGCCAGTGCAACGCCTAGAGCTATTAGCACAATCGAAAGAGTGAGACGCTTAAGTAAACTCCCCATAACACTCACACATCTCCAACAATAAGAATAGCTTATGTAGATTTATTTATTTTCGTACAAATCCTAGGTGAGCTATTGCAATAACTCTTCCTAGTTACTTCTTGCCGAGAAGAATTTTCTCAATTCGATCCAACCGGTTTTCAATCGAGTCCAACCGATTGATAATCTCCCTCAGTATACGCCGGATATCTTCCTCCAACAGAGGGGCGGCTGGATATGGTAAAATTGGAGGCATAGGAGGTCTTGAGGGTCTTTCCGGAGAGATCGGCGGTGGAATCGATTTAGCCTTTACGGCTTCATTCCTACTTTTTCTACTCATTCAAGGTCTCCAAAAAAGCCTCATACACAATCTTCATTTAAGTATTGTGAGTAGGAGGTTTGTACGAGTCTCAGTTCTGGTGCCATTGTTGAAAAACTAGCATAGCCGGGTTCTATTGGAAGCCTGATGCAAGTGTTTGGCATGTGACTACTGAATAGGTTAGTCGGATTATGAAGTTGGCGAATGAATTTAAGATTCCAATTTATGCCATCTGATGATTCTAACCCTTTATCTTAAACTCGCAAGAAGACCCCGCTGTTCACGATGGGGATGAGTTGGGTAAATAGTTTCATCAATCTCTCAAACTTAAATAAACCTCATATCTATACTCTTTTTCGATGAAGCCGAAGGCTTGTAGCCTCTCGGTCGGAAGTGGCTGCAAGCGTAGAATCTTTGAACCCTGAGATGGGGAACGCCTTAACGACATGCACACCCGTGGGCGGTGCGAGTCCGTTGGCTTGCCTAACGGATAGGGGCAACTGTGAACATGCCCAGAACCATTCCTACGGACAGCCTGAGTCCAATGATGAGAATGGAAGCCATGTCCTTCAGGACATGGTAGTTCACTTTCCTTCTAAGATTCTAACGGCTTCTAACGCGATTTTAATCTCGTTCTCGATGGCTTTTTGCACTTCGTCGGCCAGTTCGCCTTTCTTTTCACCGTGTTCGAACTCGCCCTTCTTTTTGCCTTTGACAAGGTTTCCGTCTACCGCCAAGATGGCGCCAGCTCTTATGCCTCTGAGGCTGGCTATTGTGAAGATGCCTGAACATTCCATTTCTACTGAGAGGACTCCTGCCTTATTCCACATGTTGACAAAGTCCATGCCTTCTGCATAAAATGCATCACTTGTCCAGACTGAGCCGAGACGATATTTTACCCCCAGCTTTTCAGCTGCCTTAGTAAGAGCTGAAACAACCTCAGGGCTAGCCACAGCCGGATACTCGGAGGGCACATAGGCTTTTGTAGCACCATCGGTACGGGTGGCGGCTGTAGCGATCACGATATCTCCAGAGTTCAAGTTCTCTTGGATTGAGCCAGTTGTGCCGACTCGGATGACTGTCTTGGCTCCTATCTTGACAAGCTCTTCAACCACAATGCATGCAGAAGGGCAACCTATCCCAGTTGAGGTGACGGAGATCGGAACCCCTCCATACTTTCCAGTGTATGTGACGAAGCCGCGATATTCTGAAACCTTTTTTGCTTCGTCAAAGAATGAGGCAATTTTTTCAGCCCGCCCTGGATCCCCAGGAAGAAAAACATACTCCGCCACATCGCCTATCCCACACATAATGTGGGGTTGAATCCGTTTACCAGCACTCACAGCCTAGCACCACGCTGGAAACATCAATTAAAGATTCTTAAATCAGTTTTGGAGGAGCTTATCATCAGACTTACTCTTTTCGCAGAGCGACCACTGGATCTAGACGTGCCGCTCTCCAGGCTGGGTATATGCCCGCGAGTACGCTTAGTATACAGCAGAAGACCCATACGAAGATAAGCATTTGAGGAGTGAAAATTGGCGGGACATAGCCCGGCATGCCCGGGCCCATCGGGGTAGTTATGCCAGCACGCATGCTTCCAGTAACTACTGCCAAAACCTGTGCAAGCCCAATACCAGCCAAGACGCCGAGGGAGCCTCCGACTATGCCAATTAAGATGGCTTCGTTTAGGAAGGCGCCTAGGATCATCCATTTCTTAAAGCCAATAGCCTTTAGAACACCTATCTCTCGAGTGCGTTCGGTGACAGAGGTGTAGAGAGCTGTGAAAATTCCAACAGCCGCCACTATCAGAGAAACGGTCGCTATGCTTCCCATGACCATTTGTATGTAGCCCATAATGTTCTGGATCATCTGGATAACTGATTTTGCTGAAAATATCTGGGCATTTCCAGCTGTAATCTTTTTTAGAGCGTCTATAATTCCATCGACATGGCTTTCGGAGAGTGCCGCAATAAACACTCCGTCATAGTTGCCGCTTCTGTCAAAGAATGAGTTTGCAGCAGGCAGGGAGATAATAGCCATTCTGTCGACTGGTATGAACATGCCTGAGCTTCCCATATAGGCGAGAACGCCTCCCACCCGAAAAGCCCGTTTCTCTGTGGTGGTCTTCTCTTCCTGAAGAAGCGTGTACTTTATGGTTACACCTCTACCGTATTCCGAAAATTTCTGTTCACCCGGCGGATATGCCAACATATTTCCCAAAACGACACTAACCGTATCATGAGAGGAAATGAAAGCGCCTTTCTCAATGGCTATTGTCGGAAAAATCAAAGGTAGCTTTTGTTGATCGACACCGATTACGAATGCGGTTTTGGAGGCTGAGCCGGATTGCACTGTAGCAGATTGCTGGATAAATGGAACCGCCTCCCTGACTCCGTTTACTTTGCGGAATACTGAAACTAGGTAGTCGGTTATCTTTAGGGCTGTGCCGCCTCCCATTCTGCCGCCTCCGGGGAACACGATGACCACGTTGGCTCCAAGTGTTTTGAACTGGCTTAGCGTAGATTCGTTTAAGCCGTTTGTAAGCCCGTTAAGCCCTGTGATTAAGGCTGCGCCTATAATGACCATGGCTATTGTGAGAATTGCTCGAACTTTGCGTTCGGTAAGGGCTTCAAATGATAGACTGAAGAGATCAATCATATCCATAGGTGTCCGGACTCCTCTTAGGGATTCGCTTCCGGATTATGCTCCAAAGTTCCTTTATGAGAGTCTGCGGCTTCACTTTCAGCCGTCGAAGACAGTAAAAGACAATTACAGCCCCAACGACAACCGCAATTCCATTTATCCAGTCACTTATCCGGAGCCCCCAGGGCTGTGGCCTAGGCTTTGCTGTGGCAGGAAGCACTCGAACTGAGACAGGTGTTGTAAACGAGTGGGTGGTATATCGCTCATCTTGGTATGTGATTAGCAGATTCAGAGGAAATGTTCCATCTTTTGCGGTCGAATCAATGTAGACAACAATACTAAAGGGAGCGGGAGAATTCGGATCGATTTGCCCCAAATAATTCACGCTCTCCGCTCCAATAATCCAAGGATGCTTCTCTACGGCTGAAACATTCGTGTACATGGCTGCAATGTTCCCTTTGTTAAGCAGGTTTGCTGTGACTGTGACATTGTCTCCAGCGAAAGCGGGACTCGGGAAGGCAACTGCGCCATAAACAACCAAGTTGATTATACCGCGGATATAGAAACCGATAGCGTGAGTGTCTGTTTTTGAGTTGCCGTACTTGTCTATGTAATTGAGCGATAGGGTTCCTTGATAGGCATTACCTATCGCGGAAGCTGGTGAGAAAATCTGTACATTAATTTTCGCCGACTTATTTGGCAGAATGTCGGTAAAGCGCCATTTGTTACTTCCAATCCCAAACATGGGCTGAGGGAGGGTTAGAGCAGCATCCATTATAGAGATCGTGACAGTTCCATTGTTTGTTAAGGTGAAAGTAACATTGTTTGTGTAGCCACCAGTAATCTCGCTTCCTGAAATCGAAACTAACAGATTTGTCAGAGTCCCGCCGGCTACTATCAGCCCAATCCTATGCGTCTCGTTTTTGAGCGTGCCGTATGGAGTTTGATAGGTGATGGATAATGTGGCCATATACGTTGTTCCTGCTGATGTTAGTGGAGCGTAAAAACTTGTCTTTAATTTAACTGAACTTTTTGACGTTACGTTTGTGAAATGCCAGAAATTGTCTCCAGTCAGTACGATGGGGGAGGGAGGAGTGATATGTGCGTCAACCACTGTGGCTGTTGCGGTTCCGTTGTTTAAGATGGTGACTGTCAGAGGGTTATCAAAGCCGGCGTTCAAGGTATTTCCACTATAAGACACGGCCAACGTGCATTTGCCGTAGAGAGTCATTATGGCTGCGGTGACTGTGGATTGTGGCTCCCCTTCTACCCAAGTGGTCGAATCTAATGCGACCAGATACTTTAGGCTCACTGCGCAGTAATAGTTCTTCGGTGTGGCAGATGCGTTGATATTCACTTTGAAAGTTAATGAGAACCAACCACCAGGTGGCACTCCGCTTGCAGAACTGTAAGAAGAGTAGGCAGTGGTGGTCCCGCTGATGTCAGTGACATCTGGACTAGGCAAAGATAATGTAGCACGAATTGCATTTACGGTATGCTGTTTTGTTGAATTAGTGTCAATATTTTGTACTATAACTGTGAATGGTACATTCATTTGCCCTGGATAAGCTTCCACAGTTCTATTTGCGGCATATCCCCAGAACGATTGATAAACATCGAAAGTTACGGTAGTCTTTGCACCACGCGTCTTAGGCGTAGGAACAGAACTAAACGTGACCACAGAGAGTAGAAGTAGGCCCATTATGAGGCAGGTTCTAAACGGCGTCTTCATTTGATCATCTTCTATGGCACGGTTTCTTCGTGGTGGATCTGGCCATCGCGAAGGTGGATTATCCTATCAGTGACATTGGCCACTTCGGGGTTGTGGGTCACGAGGATGAAGGTGATGCCGAGTGTCTCATTCATTCTCTTCATTAGATCTACTACTTCTGCCCCAGTTTTGGAATCCAGGTTTCCAGTGGGCTCATCGCCCAAAATAATTGTGGGCTCGTTAATTAGCGCTCTTGCAACAGCCACTCTCTGCTGTTCACCTCCACTCATCTCGGCCGGCCTTCGGTTTATTTTATTTCCAAGCCCGACTGTCGCAAGCAGCTCAGATGCTTTTCTTATACGCTCATTTTTAGGGATACCACGCACCGTCAGCGGCAATTCCACATTTCTCAAGGCAGAAGTTCGCATGATAAGGTTGTGAGCTTGAAAGATGAAGCCGATTTTCTGGTTTCTCAGGTCAGCTAACTGGCTCTCATTTAGACCGGCTATGTCTACCCCACCGATGTACACATGACCAGAGGTAGGTCTGTCCAAGGCTCCGATCATATTTAGAAGAGTGGATTTTCCACTTCCAGAAGGACCCACTATTGAACTAAATTCTCCTCGCTTGACTTGTAGATTTACGTTTTTGAGCGCTGGGAACTCGAACGGCCCCATGCGATATATCTTAGTTAGATTAACCGTGTTAACTGCGAGCGTGTCGCTCATAGTTCCTCTTCCAGTAAATAGAAAAACTGAATGTAACTACATATATATGTAACTACATTTAATATCTCACGCTACGTGAGGATTTAATGTGGTATTGGCGTCGACTTCGCCGTGGGCTTGCAAGCCCCTTGGAGTTTGTAATCCTTCTACTTCTAACCGAGAAGCCCTGGTATGGCTATGAGATTGCCCAGAGGCTCGGCGTACTGTTCCGCGAAATGTGGATACCTAATGTTGGGACAATCTATCACATCCTACATCGCCTAGAGAAGCGGAAATTCGTCGACTGTAGAATAGAGCGACGACCCGATGGGATCGAACGCAAATTATACAAAATAAACGCGGTTGGAAAAGAAGCCCTTAGGAAGACTGCTAAAGAGTTCAGAGACCAAGTAGATCTTATTCGAGAGGTCGCCCGTCTGAGCGACAAATTTGAGAAGAAAAGAAAGTAGGAAAGTAGAAAAATTTCCTACGATTTCCAGTTCTAGTAGGGTAGCTGGCTGAGCCACGGATAGACTTTCTTTAGCTTCTGAACTGATTCTTCGATTTTTCCCTTTGGATAGTCATAAGAAGGCAACTTACCTTCCAGATAATCCGCGTAGGCTTGCATGTCGAAGTGCCCATGCCCGCAGAGAAGGAATAGCAATGATTTCTCTTCACCTGTCTTTTTACACCTTAATGCCTCGTCGATTATTGCTTTTATTGCATGAGCTGGCTCAGGTGCAGGTATAATGCCTTCAGTCTTAGCGAACAACGCCGCGGCGTCAAACACATCGACTTGATTGTATGCTGTTGTCTTTACGATGCCCTCGTCAGCGAGCAGAGAGAGCGTGGGAGCTTTACCGTGATAACGTAAACCTCCAGCGTGGATAGGGGCAGGTATGAAGTCGTGACCTAACGTGTACATTTTAAGCAGTGGTGTAAGCCGTGCAGTATCGCCGTGATCATACATGTAAACCCCCTTTGTTATACTGGGAGCGGCTGTTGGCTCAATTGCCAAGAACGCTAAGTCTTTAGGAGCCTTTTTGGCGACCTTATCATAATAGAATGGCCAAAAAAGCCCTGAGAAACTGCTTCCCCCACCTATGCAGCCCATGATCATATCCGGGTAATCGCCGAACGCCTTCAATTGCTCTTGTGCTTCAAGCCCAACCACTGTTTGATGCATTAGGACATGATTCAATACGCTTCCCAGCGAGTACTTTGTGTTCTCATGGGTCACCGCGTCTTCTAATGCTTCGCTTATGGCTATCCCTAGGCTGCCTGGGTTATCTGGCTCTCTTTCTAGGACACTTTTTCCGAATTTGGTATTTGTGCTTGGGCTGGGATATACTTCAGCGCCCCAGAGTTGCATGAGAACCTTCCGGTAGGGCTTTTGGAAATAGCTGGCCTTGACCATGTACACCGTTGTTTTCATGCCGAACCACATGCAGCCGAAGGCTAGAGCAGAGCCCCATTGCCCTGCGCCAGTTTCGGTTGTTAAGCGTTCTATGCCTTCTTTCATATTGTAGTAGGCTTGAGCTATAGCGGTGTTTGGTTTATGGCTGCCAGGTGGGCTTACTCCCTCATATTTGTAGTAGATTTTCGCAGGTGTTTTCAGTGCCTTCTCCAGTCCGGTGGCGCGGTACATTGGCGTAGGCCTATAGAGGCGGTAGACTTCATGTACTTCTTCTGGAATGTTTATCCAGCGGTTTTGGCTCACTTCCTGCATTACGAGTTCCTTTGCGAAAATCCGCATTAGTTGTTCTGGTTTAGCTGGTTGTTGCGTGCTTGGATCAATAGGCGGTGCTAAGGGCTTCGGAAGATCTGGCAGAATACAGTACCATTGTTTTGGAATTATATCCTCATCGAGTACGACTTTTTTTGACAATGTGTTAAACTCCTCTGAAGTTAGTTTTATGTATGAGGCATCAAAGTTATATTTAAGACTTATGTGTACATAATTGTACATGAGGCGATTTTAATGTGGAGTGTAGTTGAGGGCTATCTCAAAGACCATCCCACACGGTTGAAGGTAGCGAAGACCATAGTGGAGCTGGGGCTTCACGTTGGGGAGGATGGCGCCATTTACTGCGGACCAGTTGAGATTCCGGTGACAAAGCTAGCAAAAGCTTGCGGGGTAGATCGCAGGGTTGTAAATGCAACTGTAAAGATGGTTCTAGGGCATCGTGAGCTACGAAATGTTTTCACCAAAATTCAGTCGGCAGGCCCCTCTTTCCGCGATGTAGCAAAACATTTCGGCTTCGGCATAATCGTGATAAACGCCAATCCCAAAACCGTGGGGATTGTGGCGAAGGCAACCGGGCTGATTGCAAATGCAAAGATCAGTATAAGGCAGATTCTCGCAGATGACCCCGAGCTGTATCCTGAGCCTAAGCTTACGATTATAACCGATAAGCCTGTGCCCGGTAAACTGATACCTGAGCTTCTGAAGATACTCGGGGTTAAAGGTGTATCCGTTTATTAATAGGATGATTTAGGTCACGTACTGCTGCTAGAGCTTTTTTAACTGCCTCGGTAGCGGATTTCCCAAGCACCCTGATCATGGGCTCTTTTCCAGGTTCACCCGTGTCGAAGATCGCATCTGGAACTTTTCCAAGCTTCTCGATGACGTATTTAGTACCCCAGCTTAAGGTGCCGCCTTCAATCATTTTGATTTCTTTAGGCTCTCTCTGTCGGCTGAAACTTGAAGCCATGTAGCCAAGTCCTCTAAATGCATTGATCAATTCGGGCACGTAGTGAAGGTTCAGTGAAGCCCGCACGGTCGGGTCATATTTCATCGCGGTCAAAATAATGCTGGCCATGTGATCAGAAACCCCAAATTCCACTGGCCCAGTCGCTTTAGGGCGCCCTGAAGACTTTACGATACGGCCCTTTACTGCTGCAACATGCTCTTTTGAAGAAGCATAGGGCAAAGCCATTGCGACTTGGGTGCCTACACCAGCAATGTAAGATAATAGTTCTGGGCTAGCTTCGATTTTTTCGACAGCCGCTCTAACATCCTCTATTGTTCTCAGCCTCTCAGCCTCATTGTAAAGTTTAGCCATCTGGTGAACTGGTCTGCCTCCCTTCCCGATGTCGAGGCTGTAAATCATGCATGGTTCCATGAATTTTTCGGCGGCCTCTACTGATTCTTTGACAGTAAGGTCTCTGGCAAGAAATGCGGCTATAGCTGCGGAGAAGGTACATCCAGCGCCATGGGGTTTTGTTTCAACTCGACGTTTCGTATACGCCTCGTACGTGCCAGCCGAATAGAAGAGGTCTGTAACTGTTTCTCCAGCCAGGTGCCCCCCCTTAACTACAACTGCCTTTGGTCCCAGCTTGAAGATGATTTCTCCAGCTTTTTTCATGTCATCTATACTTTTGATTTTGATTCCGGCGATCTCTTCGGCTTCCGGCAGATTCGGGGTGACTATTAACGCTTTGGGCAGGAGAGTTTTGATTAGAGCGTCTTGCGCATCTTTTGACATGAGTAGAGCTCCTGAACCAGCTTTGAAAATTGGATCTACGACTAGGGGGATCTTCGTTTTACCCATTAAATTAGCAACAGTTTCAACTACTTCCTTTGAATACAGCATGCCTGTTTTAGCGGATTTTATTGGAATGTCGCTGAGCACTGCTTCAAGCTGCTTTCTCACGATTTCTGCAGGGATCGAGTGTATGTCGTATACGCTCTGAGTGTTCTGGGCAGTTACAGCGGTTATCACGCATGTGCCATAAACCTGTAGTGCCGCAAAAGTTTTCAGGTCAGCTTCAACTCCAGCCCCGCCTCCGCTATCCGACCCGGCAATAGTTAAGGCGCAGGGAAGACTCCGCCTAGCCATAAGAAACCCCTTTTTTTCTCCACCATCTGATTAGACAAGGATAGAGATAAAGTATAGAAAGCCAACGAACGCTAGCGTCATGCCACAAACTCTCCGAACTCGATTGGGACTGATCTTTGAACGTAGCTTTCCTCCGATCCAGCCTGAAAGCACTCCCGCAAGAACTATGAAGATTGTGTTGCTAGCCCAGAAGAGGATGTAGACTAGCCACGCATCGATTAGGCTTTCAGCAAGGGTTGAGTATAGAACTATCATTCCAAGAGGAATACAGGGCGTAATCCCAACCAGTAGACCTAAGATCAGCAGCGGGAGCTGAGCGTAGCGTTTTGCAGGACATGCAAAGCTGTTCGGCCAGCGGAACGCCATCCAGATCCCATAAAGGAGAGTGAATACCCAAAGCGCAACTGTAGCACCCTTCCTCCAGAGGGCAGACATGCTTGTGAGAGATGAAAACCCTAGAGCAACCACAACTGACCCGACCAGCAAGTACGCGATCAATCTACCCATTGAAAACACAAAGGTGCCCATGAGGCTACTTTGCACAGTCTTCTTCTCACCCACCATAGGAGGCGCAAGGACTGGTAGACATAACATAGCACAATTTGGACTAGTGGAAAAGCCTAGAATTATACTGGCTAATAAAAATTCGAAATTCAACTCCTACGCCTCACGGAAACTTCAGTTTGATAGCGCCTTCTTCACACGCATCTACGCATTCCATACACATTGTACATTCAGGATGTGTGAACTTCTCCCAGGGCAGATCTAAGATAGGTACTCTCATTGGACACTTTTCAACGCACGTCCTGCATTTAATGCATTTGACTATATCCCGTTTCAGCCCAAGATAGCTAAAGTGGTTAATCAAACCCATCAGCGCTCCAACTGGGCACACATATCGACACCAGAATCTTGGAATATAGAACACAGCTACCAGAAGGATTACGAGTATGGCTATACGAGTCAGGAATGGGAAAAGATTTTGCATTCCGAGACCTTCTCCAATATAAGATGGAGACAGCATAGGAGCAATTTTTTCTAAGAATCTTGGAACCAAGGCAAAGAGCGTTCCCGCTGGACAAAGTACACAAAACGGCGCCAGAAGAACATCACCAAATTCTTGCACATATCTCCAACTTAAAGCAGGACTTAAAATCAGTGTACCAGTAATTACTCCGGTGAACAGCAAAGTGCCGAAGAGCGCAGCATATTTTAAATCCTTTAATGTTTCGTGAGTCCTAGCGGACAACTCGCTTCGCTTTCTTCTAGTCATCTTGACCAGATCCATGACAAACCCAAAGGGGCAAATCCACGCACAGAAGGCTCTTCCCAAGATCACACCTATCAATAGGAAGCTTGCAAGTACTGCCCAAAGAATGTATTTCGTGTAAATGATGTTCTGCAAAACTCCAAAGGCACATCCGATGGCTTTCCACTCAACACCGAGACAGTCGAGGGCTGGAATTATCAGCGGCCAAGAACCCAAACCTAAGAGCCCTCCGAAGAACAGTATGAAGGCGGCTATTTGGATTGGTCTGCGAGCCCACTGCCAACTAAAACGTATTTTTAGTTCTCTCTTTTTCTCTGAAACTTCCTCTGGCTTTGAGGGTTGCGTTTCTGTTGCCATTTTAATCTCTACCCCTATAGCAAGCCAACTAATGGCGGTGTGAACACCTGCTTAATCCATATCAGAAGGATGTCTACTTCGCCAAAATGAAGCCCAAGGGCAAGTGTTATTAAACCTAGCAAAAGAAGCAGGGATGAGATTACATTCTTTTCCGACAATTCTATA
>CAYPFQ010000012.1:0-27454 GCA_964410135.1 uncultured Candidatus Bathyarchaeia archaeon | reverse complement strand
AAAGTTTGCGGAAAGGCTTTCCTCGTCCCGTGGGAGGTTGCTTGTCTTTTTCTTTTTATTAGCGTTTATTGGAAACCAAGCTGATTCTGCATTAGGCGTACTAGTTTTCGCTCTTCCACCAGTGTATGCATGGATTTTTCAGCTTCCTGTAGACACGGTTCGCTGGCTCTATGTGGTTAGCCCATTCTACTATCCCATTATTAGGCTTTTGCAAGCACTGCTTGCCACTTTCATAATTGTTCCATTGGTGGAAGCGTTGAAGGGAAGAGGATGGCCGATCTAGAAAAAGCGCCAATTAGTGTCAATGAAAGAGCGTACAAAATTGTTGAAGAAATGATTTCTAGGGCTGAGGAACTCGGAGTTAAAGTAACCGTCATGCCATGTGGGGCTCTGGGGATCGATTGCGGAATTAAAGCAAGGGGAAGCGTAGAAGCGGGTCTCTATGTTACAAGGATTACACTAGGCGACTTAGCTCAGGTTTCTTTAAAAACAATAGACTATGATTGTTTTTGCCTACCAGCAGTACATGTTTCTACAGACCATCCCGCATTAGCCACGCTAGGTGTTCAGCTAGGTGATTGGGAGATGTGGATCCAAGATACTTCTGTGATCGGTTCGGGCCCAGCAAGAGCGCTTGCGCCTAATAGGCCATTGCCAAGGGCGGTGGCTACTAAGAAAGATGCGTACAAGAAAAAAGGCTACACAATAACCACACCGGGAGATATCTACAGAAAAATAGGTTATAGGGATCTCAGTAATTTAGCGGTCATTGTCCTTGAAACCTCTGTATTCCCGCCAGACGAATTATTTGTGGCGATTGCCAAACAATGTGGCGTAGATCCGAAGAATCTATACGGGATCATAGTGCCAACCTCGAGTATAGCTGGCTCAGTACAGATAGCTGGTCGTGTTGTGGAAGTAGGTATCCATAAGGTTACGCTCTTGGGCTTCGATCCGACAAAGATACTTTTCGGTTCAGGCTATGCGCCTATAGCGCCAGTACATCCCGATTCCTCACAGGCCATGGGAAGGACGAACGATTCAATACGCTATGGGGGAGTAGCCTTTTACATTGCGGACTCTGATGACAAGACATTAAAGGGTATTGTTAGGGAAGTCCCCTCCAGTGTTTCAAGAGATTACATGAAGTCTTTTGGTGAGGTATTCCGATCTGCACGCCACGGATTTTATGACATAGACTTAGGCATATTTGCGCCAGCAGTTATTACAATTAACAATTTTAAAACTGGAAATGTCTTTTCAGCTGGAAAGGTAAATGTACCAGCGTTAAAACGTGCATTAAGTGTTCATATGTATTGAATAATTGGCGATCATTAATGCCAGATGTGGATAGAGTAAACCAGATAGTGATGGCTGCTCAGCTTGCTGCCATGCTCGAAGTTAGTGGTTGGCCAAAGCCGGGTAACGTCCATAGGACGATGGATCTTCCTGATACGCGATTTGAACATTTTTTGGCAGGCGCGGCAGCGATGGGCCCAGCGCTAAGGAGTGTTGCCTTAAATGGGATGAAAGCAGGAAGAGGCATCATAGAAGTTTCTGAGATTGGCGTTGGAAAATATGTGAAACAGGCCATTGCGGATGTAAAGGCGCTGCATAAGGGAGGAAATACTCATCTTGGCGTGGTTTTACTGTTCATTCCACTGGCAGCTGCAGCTGGCAAGACCTATGTTGAGGGAGGGAGGATAACTGCCCAGGAGCTGCGTAGAAATGTTAGGGAAATTACGAGGAAGACTACTCCTCACGATGCTGCAGAAGTCTATGATGCCATTCTGATGGTGAGTTCAGTTCAGGAACTTGGGCGGATCAGCGGTATAGCTGCGCCTGACCTATACGACAAAGAGGCAAGGAAGAAGATGTTTGGGGAAAAAATCTCACTGTACGATGTGATGAAGATTTCTTCGAAATGGGATACGATTGCCAGCGAGTGGGCTACTGGTATGAGGATCTCTTTTGAAGTGGGTTATCCGACACTCTCTAAAGTGTTCAGGCAGACTGGTGATATTAATACGGCTACTGTGCATACATTCCTAACAGTCCTCGCTGGGTTTCCGGATACTTTTATCGCTCGTAAGGTGGGGTTGAAGGAGGCTTCTGATATAAAGCGAGCTATTGAGATTGGGAGGCGGAGAATTGCTTGGATTTCGAAGAGAGCTAAGAACATCTTGGATTTGGGTGGCTTAATGACTAGGGCGGGGCGAGGGGCACTGCTGGGATTAGATATTGTTCTCCATGAAGCTAGAGGAGAGTTGAATCCTGGTACCTCAGCGGATTTGACAGCCGCCTCTCTGATGATCGCCATCTTATGTGGACTACGGTTTTAGTTTAGTCTAATCAGCCTTTCTTCGCGGCAAGCGCTGGTTTTCCACGGAAATAGCGGGCGAACCCGCCTACCATGCTTCTAGCTGAGATCATACCGACAATTTTTTTGTTTTTAGTTACTGGTAGACGTCTTATGCGTTTTCTAAGCATAAGCCTGCTGGCTTCTTCTAGGCTTGCTTCAGCTGAAACAGTTGTCAGAGGCGCGGTCATAACTTGACTTATTTTTGTAGTCTTAGGGTCAAGCCCACCCGCAGTGACTTTCTTTAGGATGTCTCGCTCGGTCATTATCCCTATAGGCTTCTTCTTCTTAGCAACAATAATCGATCCGATTTCTTTTTTAGCCATGATTTTTGCTGCTTTACTAACTGAGATGTTTTCATCTACTAAGGTGATGTCGTGCATTATGTCTTCTACTTTGATCGGCGCCACAAATTTAGTGATTTCATTGAGTACGTCTTTGGCTGAGATGACCCCGAGCACATTCACCTTAACGAATGAAGAGATAATGCCCTCTTTCTCTTTCATTTTACCGAGTACAAACAGTCGATGGACGCCTTCTTTTGACATGAGTTCAGCTGCTTTGTAAACAGAGGTTCTAGGTTCAACTGAGATTACGAATGGGGTCATTATGTCTTTGGCGCGTATTTTCTTAAGATCTTCAGGAGTCTCTCTCCCGCAAATCTTAACGAGGTCGAGGTTGCTGATTACGCCTAACGCTGCCCCAGATTCGTCTACTACGGGCGCACCGGTTATGCCGTGAGTTACTAGTGTACGTGCAGCTTTCTCTAGAGAGTCGTCGTCTTTTACGGTTATTACTGGACCATGCATGATGTCGCCAACAGACTTGTAACCCGTATGTTTGCCCTTACTCATAATATGCGATCCTCTAAACAATTGGTGAGATGGCTCAGTATTTTAGGATTAGGATTGTGACTTGTAAGCTAAGGCTAGGAGAAATTCAGCTGCCAGATGAGGGTATTCACCTAGCTTCTTGATAGGTTTTCTATTTATGAATTTTTCAGGGCATTTTAGGACAGACCGCGCAGATTCCACATAGTACACATAGCTTTTCATCCAAGAACACATGTGAGCCGCCTGTCTCGTCAGTATGATGGCGCCAACAGGCCCATTTCCTCCAACTTTACATAATCCTCTTAATTTCCTCTATGACTTCATACGCGCTACCATATGTCTTTACTGGAATTTTCTTCAGAAGTTCATCCAACCGTATTTGCTCTCCCTTCTTCCAGTCTACCAGCCTCCATCCGAACAACTTTGAAAGTTTGCCCTTTGGGATAGGATACCGGGTGTGCTCAATTAACACGCGCACAGACTCTAATCCAACAGCACCCGTAACGCTTGGAAGGGTGCCTGTTTTGAGATATTGTATAAATCGTAATCCATCCTCGAACATAGATAGGTTGTTAAAGAGCACGTAAACAGCCTCAGCCTTCTTTTCAAACGGTTTAACCTTAGCAGCCAATTCCTTTAGCTCCATATCGCTATACTGATAGTAGTACATTCTCGCACCAAGACCATGTAAACGGAAATAGGCTGTCTTACCCGTGTAAGTAGGCATGGATCTGAATGGATCTGTCACATGGGGCACATTAAGCTCCTTAAGACATCTACCAAGCTCATTCCTCATTCTTGGAAGATCCCAGTCAGGTCCTCTAGTTTCCCAGACAACCATTAATCTTCCGCGATCAATCCTGCTAAAGAATCTCCTCACACGTTTCATGTTCTCTGGAGTTGGTCTAAACGAGCTAGGCGTTTGAACTAGTAGTATTTTTGAATCCAAAATTTCGCATATAGACTTCATCCGTTCGAATGCTTCTATACACTCTTCCGATAAGTCTAGCATGTGATTATGACTGATGTCCTGGTGCGCCTTTACCGTGAACTCAAATCCTCCTAGGGCTTCGGTTCGCCACTTCTCAACAAGCTTAGTTTTCGGATAATTGTAAAAAGTCGAATTCAACTCCACAAGATCAAATGCCTCATAGTACCTCTTCTTTGAAGTTGGAAAGCCGCAGCAACCTACCTTAATCAAAAAATCCACCAATAATATACGGCGTGAAAGAATTATTAAACCAAAACTCAGAATCGAAAGATTAGCTTCCTCTTCTCATCAGCACGCCCCTGCTTTTTATTTAGGGCTTCTTGTTTTTCTACGGTTGATTAGAGTGACCACAATTCCAAGGGATATGACGAGAGGAATGGCGGGAGACAACATTTCCGGAATGGCTGACTCAGGCGGAGTGTGGTACGGGATAGGTTCTGGAAGAGTTACAGGAGTCTTTGGCATATTACTCCTTGAAGTCACCATACTGAGCAGTGCGAGGGCGTAAAGGTTGAGTGTTGAGGGTACCGTGACCTCATGGTTTGGGCTAAAGTGGTTCATTAGATCCATCTCTGAGAAAGTCGTGTGAGCTAATCCGAGAGCATGTCCGAGTTCATGTGTCGCCAGCGCTTGGAGTTCTAGAACGCTCAGACTTCTTCCCGACCATAGTGTTAAGTCTAGGCTGATCGAGACGGTGATCTTGTAAAAGACGCCAGACGAATCATACCAGTAATGATACGATGTATAGCCCCAATCATCCCTCGTCTGGGTTTGATTGAAGTATATGTTTACGTAGCTCTCTCCAATCTGGTCGACCTCAACTAATCTGTACGGTCTGCTTGACACCCCATACGTGTCAGAGAACCATGTCTGAGCCAGATTCCAGGTCTGCATGGCGCTAAGTACAGCATTTCGTGCGTATTCCGGAGATCTTTCCACAGTTACCGGAATCTCGCGTGTTGACCATGCGAATCCGTATAAGGGCTGCTCATAGGAAATAGCGGAAGCTGCTCCGATTCCAGCAGTATTGATGTTCAGGGATAGCAAAAGAAGCAGTAAGTAAGCTAATACTCTAAACATCTTCATTAAAGGACAGCGCCAAAACGCCATTACTCAATTAATAAGCATATTAGCTGGTCAAATAAGCATATTCGTCAGTAGTACGCACTGAATTTGATTGCATGCTTCTAGTCCTAATATGTCAAAGTGAGCGCGCACTACTAATAGAGAGTCAAGGAAAAATCCCAAGAGGAATTGAAAGCTCAGCTGGATTCAAGTTAGAGAAATGATGCCAATAACATGGCTACTATCGCACCAGTTAGGCTTCCCATAAAGTTTACAACATTGTTATCAATCACACGGATTCCTTTCATGTATTTGGCTGGTTTTCCACAGTGAACTCTGTTCTCAGTGATCTTTCCACATCTTGAACATTTATAGTTGGCCTGTACTGTAGCTCCTAGAATGCTGTCGATCGTACTGCCAATAATTCCCGCGATTAAAACCAAAGTTACGACCTTTGTGAAAGGCCAGCTAAAAATCCCAAATCCTCCCGCAGCCAAGGCTATGGCGCATGCACCAAATACAATTGCCCCCTCGCCCCAAGGAGAAATCGCACCTGAGGTTCCTGCCGGCACCGTTTTCTTCAGGTTAGTGATCAACCTGGGTCTATGTGGGTATAGCATGCCTATCTCAGTAGCAAGCGTATCAGATGTTGCAGTACTTATTGCCCCAATGAAGCCAGCTGTAAAGATCGCGAGTGGCACGAATCCCTCTGCTAAGGCGAACAATGCTGGCATCCCTCCATTTGCGGCAACGTTACACCACGTTCTAGTCAGATCGTTCATCCACGACTTCTTCCTTCCGCTTTGTTCGTGCCTGAACTTAGTGGCTCCCATCCCCATAACGTAGAAAATCATTAGAATAATAAACCATGTCCACCCGCCGAACACGATTATTAAAAATCCCACAACGAAGCTAGCGATTATACCGCTTAAGTCAAGGAGCTTGGATTTTAAGGAAATAACTCCGATTACAGCAAGTGCGATGACGGCTTCGATTATTGTTATGGAATTTATCAAGAGCCAGTCCCTTTCCAATTTATGCCTTTGTAGATTGGTTGGTCAGCTTTTAAGCCTAACTAAATGCTTATGTTTTGGGCTTTTGGCTGACGATGGACTGATACAAATCTTTCAATGATTTAATCAGCAACTCTGCGCTGGGCAATCTTGATACTATCAGCGGAATCTGCTCTACCTCTGCAAGTCTGACTCCTAGCTCATCTGTATCGCTTGGCTTATGAAGTATCACCATCCTCGGCTTTAATGGAGCAACCCTGATCGCCACCATTGGGGAACGCCCATAAGTAACGTTCGTAAATACTAGCGCCCGCTCGGTAGTTATGCCGAAAATCGGCGTAAAATCTGGAAGAGATATAATCGCCTTAATGCTGTCCAAGATAGTGTAACCATAAATGCTCCTCTCAAGTAAATTTGGACACGCTATAACCTCGCCTTTAACCGCATCACAAATTTTCTTACCTGTAACTGGCTGGGGAAATTCTTTGATGTCTAGAATCGCGCCTGTTGGAATGTTTACCACGCGTGCGAACTCCCTTAAGAGGCGTCCTCCAACTTCTTCATCTATGGATATAAGTGACTCGACGAACCGTTTCACAAACCCAGTTCCAGGAGACTTTCGTCTACCACTTTCATAATCGCTAATCACTGAGGGTGAAACATCCATTTTCTCAGCCAGCCTCGTCTGCGAGATACTGAACAGCTCCCGCCACTTCCGCATCGTCACACCAGGCTCATTTGAGAGAATAATCTCTCCAGCAATCTTACTTGCAACAGCCTCTCTCGACGAAGGTGCAGACATTGCAAGCCCTATTTATCGTGTGGGCTCCCATCTTAAAACTCTTTTAGGATTAGTCGCATAACAAATAACGATCGTCTATGCAACAGTATAGAACTTGGATAGCTGATGCTGCCAAGAAAAACAAGGCCAACATAGTCCTAGCATTGGATCTCACTAAACTTGAACCCAGACAACTTCTCGCCCGATGTCTCGAAATTCTACAAGAAACCGCCCCCTACATCTGCGCAGTAAAGCTCAACCGCCAAATAGTGCTTCCTCTAGGACTCCACAATGTAGGGAAAATAGTTAAACTCGCCCACAAGCTAGGCCTTCCCATCATAATGGACTGTAAAATCAACGATGTGGGGCATACAAACGAAGTCATAGCCAAACACTATTTCAACGCGGGATTCGACGCTGTCACAGCAAGCCCTTTCGTTGGATGGAAGGACGGCATGGAGCCTGTTTTCAAACTAGCCCACCGAAGCGGGAAAGGTGTTATACTGCTCGTCTACATGAGTCACAAAGCCGCTGAAGAAGGATACGGACAGAAAGTAATCGACCCCAAAATAGGCAAGCCCCGTCCACAATACGAAATCTTCGCAGAAAAAGCGTTAGAATGGAATGCGGATGGAGCCGTAGTAGGCGCTACCTATCCAGAGAAAATCAGAGCAGTCCACCAAACACTCGGAACAAAAATCCCGATCTACTCGCCAGGCGTCGGAGTTCAAGGCGGAGACATTGAGGCAGCACTCAAAGCCGGAGCCAACTACCTCATCATCGGAAGAACTATATTCGAATCTGCAAATCCAGCAGAGACAGCCAAAAGTCTGAGAGAAAAGATAAACGCCATTTAGAATTTTTTCTATGGCTTGATTCCCGAGCGTTCTATTATTTTTGGTACGATCCATTCGAAGCCTATAGCCATTAGGTGTATGCCTGCAGCGTGAGTTGTCTTTTTTATTTCTTTGATGACTTCTCCGAAGGTTTCGATGTTTTCTTGCATGAGGGCGTCTTTTCCTTTTGCTTCGGCAGCTTCGAATTTTCGCATAACCTCGTCTGGGATGACTATGCCTGGCATGTTTTTCACCATCCATTTTGCCATGCCTGTGGATTTTAAGGGACAGATGCCTATCAGGATGGGTGCTTTGATGTGGGCTGTTTCTTTGAGGAATTGTTTCGCGATCTCAATGTCGTATACGACTTGGGTCTGCACGAATTCGGCGCCTAGGTTTACTTTTCTTTCAAGTTTGATTATCTCGGGCTCAAGGGGTTGCATGGCTGGTTGTGTTGCTACTCCTACATGGAATTTGGGAGGCCCCTCTATCTCATGTCCAGTTAGGTCTGTGCCCTCATCCACCATTTTTCTGATCATGTAGACTAGTTGCTGTGAGTCGAGGTCGAAAACTGGCTTAGCTTCAGGGTTGTCTCCCAGTGAGGTGTGGTCGCCTGTTATGGCTAGTACGTTCTTGATTCCCAGCGCGCCTGCAGCAAGCAGGTCCGAGAACAATCCTATTCTATTTCTATCTCGGCATGTCATCTGATAGACTGTCTCTAATCCCACCTCTTTCTGAATTATGTAGGATGGCACTAGAGAATTCATGTAGGCTAACGCAGCAGGGCTGTCGGTAATATTTGCTGCGACTACATATCCTTTCAAAGTTTTAGCGTCTTCGATGATTTCTTTTAGGCTGGTGGTTTTTAGGGGCTCAATTTCGCCAGTGAATGTGAATTTGCCTTCACTCAGGCTTTTCATCAGGTCGCTGTAGATTTTGCGTGCCATATTCTTTACCTCGCAGCCAGTTCTCTGGGGCTGTTTGAAGTGCGGAAGTCCCATGGGGGTCTAAACTTCTTAAACTCGTCAGGCCTTCCCTGAGCCTTTAGTCGAGTGTAGATTAGGATCCAGGCGCAGTCAATTTTCCAGCCGCCCACTTCACATTTTCCATGAGCCTGGCCTCCGCAGGGACCGTTCAAGAGGCTTTTAGCACATCGGGTGATTGGGCAGATTCCGCCGTAGACAAAGATTATGCATTTGCCACATGCCTTGCAGATTTCAGAGAACTCCTCAATCTTGGAATCGTACATGCCTATGAACTTCGTGTTGAGCGCGGGAATCGTAGGCTTGGCTCCGATGGCATCGGCTATAGTTTGCGCGCCGACCCCGCATCCCATAGAGACTACAGCATCGTATTTGCCGATCAATGGTTGAAGTGCGCTGATGACCATTTGGCGGTCACATTGGCGTGGCACAAGGGTGACATCGAACTTTGCTTTCCCCTTTTCGAGTGCGGCTTTTAGCGCTTCAGCCTCTTTTCTGCCGCCCATTTTGTGAACTGTGGTGCAGCCTCCGCAGGCAGCTATTAGGATGTTATGGTAGTCTTTGATGGCGTCGGTGATTTCTTCCAGCGATTTTAGCTCAGTTATAATCATGTTAAACTCTCCTTGAATGGCAACTCCTATTTTTTCTTTTTAGCTAATGATTTAGCAATTTGATACGCGATCGTATGATCGAAAATTCCTTTTGAGGATGCTAACGCCCTTTTAATCAGTTCAACTTCTACCTTGTTTTTTAATGCACCGATTGCGAGTGCTCCTACGCCTAAGACCCCGGGTATAACTTCTACTCCTTCGTCTTTTGGCTTGAGTCCCTCAATCCCATAGGGTGGAACTGCGTTTACATCAGCCAGAACGTTGCATTGTTTTGCCTCTTCTTTCAGTATGGTTAGTGGTAGGAGCTGGGTGCCTGCTGCGCCTGTGGCTAGAATGACTTCAGCGTCTTTAATGGTAACAGCGGTTTCTTCCGGGTTAGATGCCTGAAGCCCCTGAACCTTGTTGGCTCCTAGGCTTTTGTTCAGTTTTTCCGCAACCGCCTTTGCCTTCGCTTCTTGCCTTGAAGTAATTGAAACACCTGCGCCATCAATCGCCATAAGCTTAGCGCATATCTGCCCCACTGGCCCAGTTCCTGCCAAGATTGCCGCTTTTTTATGTTCAAATCCTCCCAGCCGTTTCTTATCTAGAAGCCATAAAACCTTCGCCACCATCGCAGCACCCGTCGTATTAGCGCCCCTAGGATCCATTATGACTGCCATCTCAAACGGAGAAAACATGGTAGACTTCACAGTTTCTAGGATTGCTTCCGCCTTATCGAAGTCGTAGCCTCCGATGAACAGTTTAGTGTGGGCTGCTCCCTCGGGACCTCTTGGGAACATGGCATCTTGGGTTAATCCACGCGCATCAGAGGGCTCAACTTGACTGTAGTGGTGGACTTCTACATGTGGAAAGTTGTCGATTACCAACAGCGTGTCAAATGGGCTTACATGTTTATCTGTGTCCAGAAAAATGATAACATCCTTGATCTTCTTCATTGTTTCCGACTCCTATCCGGTTATAGCGGTAAATGACTGTTCTTCTCCTTCTGCAGAAATAATTGGCCTTTTCCGTTTTCTGCAAGGTCGCCTATATAGCATAGAAATGGGCCTTTGAGTACTCGTTCTCCGACTTTTACTTCTGGAACTGTTTCCTTGTAATTGAAGCTAGGCAGAAGCTTCTCAGCTTTCCCCAGAACCACTATGGTTCCCCCTATCATTTGGGCGCCGAGTCTCGGCCCAGGGTTGCCTTCAATCAGTATTGTTCCGCCGTGCATGTGCACACCTGTAAATGCTCCTGTGTTTCCTTTTATTATGATTAAGCCGTCGCGCATCCATGATCCCGCTTCGTTTCCCACATTTCCCTCTACGGTTATTGCGCCGCCTCGCATACCTCTCCAGTCGCCACGATATGCGCTTCCGAGGTATTCTCCAGCATTACCTTTGATCAAGATTTCTCCGCCCCGCATCGCGGTGCCTGCAAATGAGTCAGCATTCCCATTTACAATTATGCGTCCGCCCTCCATCTCATCTCCAACATGCATGTCCACATTGCCCTCAACCACGATTTCTCCAACCTTCATCTTCGCGCCAATATATTTTGTCCGAGAGGCATCACCTGCGATAACTATGCGAAGTTCACTTGGGTTTGATGGGACGTTTCCGTTCACCTCGAAGAAGTCGCCGAGTTTGGCTTGGCTGTTTCCTTTCCACACGGTAAGGCTGGCGATCTCGGCGGCGATTTTTCCTGCAAAGTTGTCAGGGGTTATCACTTCCGCTTCGATTGGAATTTTAGGCTGAGGCTTTGGCTTGAGATGGAGATCTTTCATGAAGCGTCTCCTCTTAATTTGGGCTCATTTGTTTAGTTTCCAGTTCATTTAAGACCAGAGTGTTTTGCTCGAATGAGGCCATTAGCAAATCGAAGTCCGCCTTGCCAGCGCGATACTCTTTCCCAGTTTTTGCATCGGTGATTGTGACCTCTGCGACTGAGAAGAGGGCGGGATCGATCTTATAGAAGTCGAAGTCAGCTTTCTTCAGAAGCTCGTAGAATGGGGTTCCATAGTCTTTGGAGGTTGATGCTGGGATTTTAGCTAGGAGGCTTTCTACATCTATTCCCTCGAGATCGGCGGTGTATGTAGCTTTGCCCGCATAGAAGATAGCGTCGTTGACCATTCCCATCATTTTCAGATCGTCCTTGACAAGCGGGGCGATTGGGGCGATCCCCGCAGCATACTTGACCTTCCTGACGTCAAACCCCAATGTTAGTAGTCGATGTAGCCCCGACTCAGCAGCTCTTCCAGAAATTTGCACACTTCCTACCGGTGAGGCGGTGGATGCGACTAGGACGTAGAGCTGACTTGGGCTCACTTCGCATTCTTTCGATATTTGTTCAAGCACTGTGTCTGGCGGAAGTTTATTTGCCTCTAAAACAAGCACCGCTATGTCGGATGGTTCAGAGTAATTCAACAGCTCATAAACCTCTTGTGGCGTTTTGGACAATATGCGGGCTGGACCGCTGCCTAGTGCAAAATATTTTTCAGTCTTAATCTTCCAGCCAGCCATCTGCGACCCAATGCATGCAAGCGTCGGCGAGGTGGTTGAAACTAGTGTGGCGGCTGACCTGCGTCCATCGAACGTAACCTTGACAAGTCTGGCTTTACCTAAGCCGGCGAGACAAACTTCGATTATCAGCCTTCCAGCCTCATAGCTTCCCTCAGCGTTGACTCCGCAATCCAGAATGGTAGCTCCGACGGAAGATTTTTGGACGACTATCTTCAGTTCATCCGCATTTTCCGCCAGTTTGTTTACAATGCTCGCGGCTTGGGCGTTGAGTGAGTGCATGGCGTGGTCCTCCAATCAGACTGCGTTGAGAGCTTCCTTAAGGTAGATTTTGTATGGGCCCAGTTTTCCATCATAGTTGGCGGCCGTGATCTTCTTCACTCCTCCAATCTGGATGGCTGCGTTTATGCCAGCGCCAATTGCCTTTTGAACATGCGCTAAGTCTATGCCGTTTATAACGATCTCATAGGCACATCGCACATCGGGTGGTAATCGGGATACCTGAATCTTGCCACACAGTGTTGGGCAAAAACACTGGTTTGTGGAAGCTGGTAGATGCTTGTATGTAACTGCTCCAACCTTAGATCCTGAGCGGCATATTCCACCTGGGAAGGATAGGATTATCCCATCCACTTTTTTGATGGCGTCAACCGCAACCTCAGCTGCCTTTAAGGCGGCTTCCTGCGTTGTGCCCAGTAGAATTATATTAGCACCTGAAACTCCTTTTCCAACTCCAATCGAATGCTCTATAATGAACTCTCCTTCCATTACTGGGACTCGCCAAACTTTTCTATCGCCGACTTTCCACTTCTGTTCAAATCCGTCTCCAAAGAATCTTATCTTTCCGCCTAGGTCAATTTGCTCTTGGCTTTCAAGTGCATTGAATACCGCGGTTGTGGGGCAGGGCATAGCACATTGTGACAGCCGCTGTACAACCTGCTTCTCCAATTTTTCCTTGTCGGGATGCCAGATTTGTATGATGACTCCTGGTCTTAGGTCGGGGGTCTCATTTTGGGGTACAAGTTTCTCTATTCCTGCTTCAGCCGGGCACATTATAATTGAAGAGCCGAAGCCTACTGTGGCCTCAGCGGCGGTAAGCGCCCATTTCTCAGTTGCAGCGGTTATTAGAATCCGCGAGAAATATGCTGGAAATGCCTCAGCAAACGTGTCCTCAACTTCTACTGGCGCAACACCCATTTCACATTGCTCCTATGAATTTATTTAAGTGATATGAGTGGCATCGATTTTTATCTCATTGGAGCGGGGTATGTACTCGTTCTGAACTGGAAAGTTAGCCATATTGATTGTGTAGTATTTGGCAAATGTTTTGGATACGTCTCGCATCATTCTCTGCTCTAGTTCTTCGTCTACCTGTGAATTCACCCAGAATCTCTGTCCCGCCACAGTTTGAACTATCTTGCCATCCTCCACCACAATTTCTCCACCTTTAATCGTGTAAGCAGCGCTTGAGAATGCTAGCTCAATTTGATTTGGAGTCAAATCGCCTTTAGGATCGAGGTTGTAAATTGCTATATCCGCATCGGCACTTACACCTAGATGCCCCTTCCTATCGCTAAGCCCTAATATCGCTGCCTGTCCCGCCCTGGTGACTGTAGCGATTTCCTGCAAACTATATTCTCGATCTAGGGTTGCAATAACTGAGCGTCGAGATGCTTCCTCATGTATCTTCTTTAACACCTCTTCCCTAGCTTTACGGCTCATAAGCCAGCTGATGACCCTTGGATATCGTGTGAATGGCCCTGCATTGGGATGGTCTGTTGAAAGAAACACTTGGAACGGATTCTTGATCAGTAGCGCAAGTTCCAAGCCGATAGCCCATTGAACCGAATTAACAGGATTGGTTCTCGCGTAGATGAATGGGACAAGTCCGCCGCCCGTTTCAAGTTCAACATCAAAGTTCATCCATTTCAGATGGGTTAGTCTGTGCAATCCGTATTCTAGTGGGCCGTCAGCGGTCATCGTGGTGGTTTCTCCAGGGATTACCTGTCCCATGTCGACGGTTACGTGAGCATGACTGTTTACATAGCTTGCGATTTTATCCGCCTTCGACTCGAAGTTCTGCCAACTATCCCCTCCGAATGCGCTGAACTGCGCGTGGGTCATGTGAAGTACTTGGTTACGTCCTTTTTGTGACCCAACCTTTACGTCCTTTGAGACTTCAAATGATTCGAGGGCGATCTCGAAGTTTCCTGGCAGTCCAAGTTGATTAGGATGTAAGTGGATTGAGTGGGGAAGCCTCAGCATCTCATTAACTGTTGCTAAGCCATGAATGATTTCGGCTGGTGTAATATTGAAATGTGGAACTGGGCTGTCCAGATCCTTAACATTCTTGCCCCAATGCCACGCCTCAGTGCCTCCAGGATTAACCATTTTGATAGTGTAGCCCTTTGTCGCCCGAAGAATCCAAGCAACGAAGGCTGCGCAGAGTTTGTGGTCACCCTCTTTTAGGTATCGCATTACTGCCCAGTTGTTGCCCAGCAATGTGAATGCCAGCGTGTCGATCATCGGGATGTCGTTTAGTTCCTCATGGGTGTGGCGTGCGAGTAGAGGGGGCATTGCCGGCTCGCACACCGTTGTCCAGCCCATCTTGGCATATCGATAGCCCGTCACAAATGTAGATGGAACCGAGTATCCAGAGCCAGACCTCAGCATGGAAGTACGCGGCTCAATGCCAATCCGCCCATCTTCAGGGCGATAGCGTCTTCCCGCATTGATTGCGTAGCCTGCGATGTGCGAGTGAATGTCCACTCCGCCCGGCATAATCACCTTGTTAGCTGCATCAATCACTTTGGCTTCAGATGGGTTTATGCCACGCTCCTCAACAATCTTCCCGTCTTTAACCGCGATGTCCATCTTCTCGCCGTTAATTCGGTTGAGGGGATCGTAGACGTACCCGTTCTTGATTAGTAATGGCTTGGTCACCCGGCCTCATTCCTCTCCTTTTCGTTTTAACGCTCGCACTCGCTCTAGGATCATTTGAACAATCTGCCGGTCGGGAAGGCATCCTGCTGGCGGTTCGACTACTTCACGTAGTCTGATGGGCACATGATCCATTCGATAGGCAGTGCCCGAGGTCTCTATGCCTGCAATTGCTGGCGGAATCACCACACTAGCCAATTCAGAGGTGAGACTGTGGAAAGGTTCAATTGTTATTATTGGGATCTGAGCTAGATGCTCAACCGCCTTACGTGGAAAATGGGCAGTAGGATCAGAAGCGACGATCAAAGCTGCATCTACTTCTCCACGCATTAGCAGATCATTAGAAGTGGTTTCACCTGGATTATAACGAGGGAACCCTCGACCGAAATCCACTGCAAATGGGAAACCTGTTTCCCAAGATAAGACTTCGTCGAAACCTCCAACGTTATAGTGTCCTCTCATTGCAAAGATAACGAATTTAGTGTGCGCATTCAAATCCCTGACTAATGATAGTACATTATCGATGTTACGGTTCTTTCCATCGCTCATCGTTACGCCCAGCCCGAAGAACAATGCGCCAAATTGGCAGCTCCACATCAGCCCAGCAATCTGCTCAATCTCTTCACGTGGAACGCCTGCAACTTTTTCTGATTTAACTTTCTGTCCATTAACCGCCAAGCGTAAAGCGCTGACCAGCTCATAATCGCCGCCTGGCTCAACTTGGACAAAATGATCTGCAAGCTTCGCAGTATCAGTCTTCCTCACATCCACTACTATGAGTGTGCGGTCTCTCCGGCCCTGCTCACGAAAGAAGCCGCTAGGATAAACTGTGTAACGACTCAGATGGCGTGGGTGTGCCTGTAACGGGTTGCACCCCCAATAAACAATCAAATTCGCCCGATTCTTTACCTCGCCCAATGTGCATGTTGAGATGCCTACCTCTTGTAGAGCAAGCACAGACGGCCCGTGACAAACTGAAGTAGTATTATCGATGATTCCGCCTAGCTCTTCAGCAAGGGCTACGCCTGCTTGATGCGCCCCGCACTCAGTCATACTCCAACCATATAGGAGTGGGCGCTCTGCTTTAACTAGGACTTCAGCAGCCTTTTGAACAGCTTCTTCTAGGCTTACTTCCTTCAGCCCGCCATCTACACGAATCATCGGCTTCTTTATCCGAGTTGGATCTTGTGAGTCCAAAAATCGCCGCTTTCCCAAGATGCAGGCATTCCGAGTACCCACAATCTTACCCTCTTCCACTATGACTTCGATGTCATCGCATAGGCAGCCACAGTAGGGGCAGACTACGTCACTAATTGTTGTTACAGTAGCCATTGTTTTCATCTACTTGGCTTTTAGCGCCTTTGAGATGAGTGCCACCGCATCGTAAATCTTTTCGCCTGCAGCTGGATCTACTTTGCATTTTACACACTTGTATGATGGTGTACCCGTACCATCAGTATCGGGGCTAATCACTTGATTCGCCCATGGGCCTACTGGCATGAACGCTATTCCCAAGTGTGGTGCCTGTGTTGAGGCAGCAACATAAACCACTACAGATCCATGCTCACTGCTTACCCGAACAGGTGTCCCTTCGGCAACTCCCAGCTTAGCCAAATCCTGAGGATCCAACTCGCAGACAGCAGCAGCCTTAACAAAATCCGCCTCAGTCTTCCTTACCTCCCGGGCTATTCCCTGCGCAATTGTGCGACCAGTAATAAGCGTAAATTCCATCCTCGTCACCTTAAGCGAATTTTATTAACATCAACTACCCTCTATTCGAGCCGCAATGGCATATGGAAATACCGACTCTGACCATGTTTTTCAACCTAGCTGTTTAATGGACTTGTGCATGGAACTAGATTTAAATTGTCATGATTTATTATGTTAATTACTAAAAACGTAAGGAGTCTTTAAAGCATTTGGTTGGACAATACGTTAATCTGTTTCCTTTCATGGAGATTTTTCAGTGAAAATAAAGGTAGTAAAAAAAGGCCAATTGGGATGTCTCGTATATGGGAGAAACTGAGCTTGCAGGATATGACATAGTTATCATCGGGGGAGGCCCTGCCGGGTTAACTGCGGCTCTCTATGCAGCTAGAAGGAAGGCAACTACGGTAGTCTTTGAAGCTGAAGCCATCGGAGGGCAGATAGCGAAATCTCCTCTGGTAGAGAATTATCCTGGGGTCAAAGAGATTTCAGGACTTGAGTTAGCCAACAGAATGAAGGATCAGATTGAAAGGCTGGGAGTTGAAATCAAATTCGAAAGAGTGGTTGAAATCAGCAAGGAAGACGGCAATTTCTCAGTAAAGACTGCAGCAGGGAGTTACAAGGCAAAGGCAGTTATTTTGGCTACGGGCGCCCAACCTAAGAAGCTCGATATTCAAGGAGAGGAAGCATATGTTGGGAGGGGCGTGTCATACTGTGCCATTTGCGATGCCCCATTCTTTAAGGATAAGATTGTGGCTGTTGTGGGCGGAGGAAACTCGGCGGCCAGAGCTGCCTTACTTGTGGCAGATTATGCTGCCAGGGTCTATCTAATTCACAGACGAGATGCGTTGAGGGCGGAGCCTCTTCTACAAGATAGATTGTTTGCAAACAAGAAGGTTGAGCCGGTCTGGAACAAGGTTGTTGAAGGTATAAGGGGGCAGACCGTAGTTGAAGATGTCGTACTACGTGATGTGAAGACTAATGAGAAAGTTGAACTTGCTGTAGGAGGCGTTTTCGTCGAGATTGGTGGAAGCCCAGCCACATTCCTAGCTGTTAAGCTTGGGGTTAAATGCAATGAAAGGGGCTACATTAAAGTTGACAACCATCAGAGAACTAACGTCGAAGGCTTCTTTGCAGCAGGCGTTGTTACAGACTTGCCTTTAAGACAGGTTGCTACGGTGGTCGGTGAGGGCGCGACTGCTGCTACAAGTGCATGTGAGTACATTGGAAAGTAGGTACACGCCATTTATCTTACGAATTTGCTTCCTCGCTTGGCTCGCCCGTAGACTCAAGCTCAAACAGGTCCCCTCGCCTCAGTCCTTTGAGTCTTCGAGCTACTTTCTTGGCGTCTTCTTTGTTGATCGTCAATCCTAGTGTCTGCAACATGAATGTGACTGCATTTTTGCCCGAAGCTTCTCCGAAGATGATTCGTCTCCTGTTTCCCACGGCTTTTGGTGGAAAGAGTTCGTATGCAGCTGGATTAGCGAGAATAGCGGCTACATGGGTCCCACTCTTATGTCGAAATGCATTCTTGCCGATTATCGGTGTTGAGTCTGAAATCGGGATCCCTGTGTAAGATGAGACGGTTTGCGAAAGTTCGCACAGCATGTCGGTTCTGACATTCAGTTTTACGCCTTGGGCTATGAGCGCCATCACAGCTTCTGAGAGGGAGGGCACGCCTGTTCTCTCACCGAGACCGTTAATGGTAACGTGGATTTGATCTGCTCCTGCCTCCAATCCGGCGAGAGCATTAGCTAAAGCCAGGCCCATATCATTGTGACAATGAACATCCAGCGGCACATCTACTGTTTCACGGATCATTTTGGTGAGGTTGTACATGCCCCTAGGATTCAGTACTCCGACAGTATCGGTTACGCTGATCCTGTCAGCTCCAGCCTTGGCAATTTCTCTACAAAACCTCTTTAAGAATTCGGGTTCTGTTCTACTACCATCTTCGGGCGTGAAGCGCATGCGAAGCCCATGTTTCTTAGCGTATTCTACTGCTGAGAGTGCTCTCTCTAGGGCTTCATCTTGGGTTAGTTTCAATTTAGAGTTCAGATGGATGTCTGAGACTGAGAGGTACATGGCGATCCATTTTGCGTCACAGTTCAAAGCCACATCAATGTCTTCTTTTAAAGCCCTGAGATGCGCAATGATGTCGGCTCTTAAGCCTGCATGAATCATGGTTTTGCAGACTTCCTCATTGACTGAAGTGACTATTGGGCTGATCTCAATCATGTCAACTCCAAATCGGTCCAGCATCCAAGCTAACTGGAGTTTTTGCCCGCGTGTGAATGAAACACCTGGTGCTTGCTCTCCTTCCCGTAGAGTGGAGTCGAGGATGTGGACTTTCTCTGGTAAGTTGCCGTGGGGATTATAGGGATTTGTTAGAGGATTTATCATTAGGTCTTCGGATTTCGATTTCCCTCTGTGGAAGACATGTTGGCTCATTTTTCGTACCACTTATTACGTCAAACATGCTTTAGTCATGCCTTATATAAGTATTTCGTAATTCTATTAAATTTTTATTATCAATATGTCTTTTTTATTGCTATTTTCGCATAATTGTCGACTTTTACGTAAACCCGGTCCATAATTTGATGGGAAATGGAATATATCTGTCTCAGCCCAATAGAAAGTCGAAGCTGAGTTGAGGCTATGCCTAAGGACTCTTTTGTGGTTGTTACGGCTGTTGGAAAGGATAAACCTGGACTGATTGCGGGCTTATCCTCTATAGTGGCCTCGATGAACGGCAACATCGAAGATCTAGACCAAGTGGCGATGAAGAACGCTATATTCGTGATGTCAATGCTCATAAACACGGCCAAATGCAAAATGCCATTCGAGGAGTTCAAAAAAATCCTTATGAATAAGGGGGAGGAACTGGGGCTAAAGGTCGAAGTTTACGATGCAAACCTAATCGGGGTTTAAGATGAGCAAGATAGTTGTTACGGTGGTAGGCAGAGATCGTCCTGGAATTGTCGCAGGCGTTACAAGTGCACTTGCCAAGTTTAATGCTAACATCGTTAAGACCAGAGCATCGTCGTTAATGGACATCTTCATGATGGTGCTCGTAGCAGACATCTCCAAAATAAATGTTGATTTGTGCGATTTAGTTGAGGAGCTAAAACGTGAGGGCGAAATGACTGGACTTGGAATTTCAATTGAAACTGGAGAGACCTACAAGAAAGAGAAACGGCTGATAGTTCTAGATATGGATGGTACTGTGGTAGACGCTGAAGTCATCGATGAATTGGCGAAGATGATGGGCACCGAGAAAGAGGCGAAGGCAATCACCCAAGCGGCAATGGAAGGCAAAATCAATTTCAGAGACGCTCTAAATAAACGGGCCCAGATGCTGAAGGGCCTGCCGCTGAGCAAGATGGAGAAATTCAAAGAAAAACTTCCCATAGTTCAGGGAGCTCACGATCTGATTTCTGAGTTGAAAAAAGCTGGATTCGTAACCGTTCTGATGACTGGAAGCTTCGACATAATAGCTAATGAGGTGGGCAGAAGGCTTCGATTTGACTACGTGTTCTCTAACAGGCTCATAGCTAAAGATGGAAAGCTGACAGGGGAAGTAGAGGGCCAAGTCCTTGGCGCAGAATCAAAGTTAGAATTGTTAAAATCAGTTGCTAGGAAAGAGGGAATCACCCTAGATGAATGTGTGGCGGTCGGTGACGGAGCC
The DNA here is from genome assembly GCA_964410135.1 of uncultured Candidatus Bathyarchaeia archaeon. Lineage (GTDB taxonomy): Archaea > Thermoproteota > Bathyarchaeia > RBG-16-48-13 > CAYPFQ01 > CAYPFQ01. The sequence continues at coordinate 7,152 of CAYPFQ010000012.1, read as the reverse complement.
AACGACCTACTCATAATTAAAGACAGTGGGTTAGGCATCGGATTTAACCCTAAAAAAGTAGTAAAGGACGAAGCCAGCGCCTTGGTGAACGTAAAGGATCTAAAGGTTGTTCTAGCATTCATCGGCAGCGGAAAAATTAGAGAAGAGATTAAGGGCAGGCTATGAGCTGGAGGCGAACACCTTCTCGGCTGCGGCTATGGCTGCATCTACATCAACTGGCTTCCAAAGTTCAGCTAAGGATTTTCCGAGTACAGATACAGTTTCGTTTACTTCCACTTTAGAGATGATTCCCATACTACCTATCCGAATTATCGAGCCCTTCAACTTACCCAGTCCACCGCCAATTGCCACACCATATTTAAGCATCAAATCTCTCCATGCCTTATCTTCCACGCCCTGAGGAATATTCACAGCGATTACTGTGTTTGAGCGAACCTGCGGATCAGCGAAGAACGTTAGTCCTAATGTTTGAGTAGCATCATAGAAAGCATCAGCGCAAACCTTATGTCTCTTAATCCGATTCTCCAAGCCTTCTTCCTTTAGCATTTTGAGGGCTTCATCCAAGGCATAGAATAGGGGTATGGCAGGGGTATAGGGTGTTTCCAGTTTCTCTTGAAATTCTTTGCATTTCATCAGATCAAAATAGTAGGATCCTCGCCTACTCTTCGCTATGATTTCCCAAGCTCTTTCGCTGACAGAGACCATTACAACACCAGGTGGGCAGGCTATACATTTTTGGCTGCCAGTTACGCATACGTCAACTTTCCATTCATCCACTGGTAAGCGGTCTCCGCCTAGGATTGAAATCGCGTCAACAACGAGTAACGCTCCATGTTCCTCAGCAATCTTTCCAACTTCATCGAGCCCACGCATTGTTACACCGGTCGAGGTTTCATTGTAGACTATTCCTATTGCTTTCACGTTCTCCTCCCGTTCAACAACCTCTCTTATCTGGCTAGGAGTGGCTGCTTTCCTCCACTCGATCGGGATCTCGATCACAGTTGCGCCGAATCTCTCAAAATTCTCCTTGAGACGTTGACTGAATACCCCACTTACCGGCACGACGACCTTATCTCCAGGCGAAACAATGTTGCTGGCAGCACACTCTATACCGCCAGTTCCGGAGCAGGTTAAAACGAACACATCATTCTGAGTCTGGAAAGCATATTTGGTTCCTTCAATAACGCTCCGATGTAGCTCACGAAACTCCTCTGACTTATGGTTAATCACGGGCCTTTGCATAGCATTCATTACTCTATCAGGCATGTTAGTTGGACCTGGAATCATGAGTAGGGGGGTCTTTTTAGACAAGCAAACTCACCTAGCATCATATAAGACATGTAACTTCTGGGTCACTTGGACTTAAATTCTGCGGTTACAACTAGGCGCATGGCATGGGTTGAAAAACTGCTTTGGATGGCTATTACGGGGTTATGGTGATAATATGTCTAGCTTTTCTTTAATTTTTGAACTTATTTCCTTCAAATCCATTTTAGCTAATTTTGTCATTAGGTTTAGGTAGGTTTTTCTGATTTCTTTTGCATATGGGTTGTTTTTTTGTATGCTGGCTGCTGAGTCTAAGTTTTTCAGGATGTTGTCGATTGATTTTAGAGTGAGTCTTAGGGATCGGGTTGTGAGTTTTTCGGGTTCTTTGAATTTGCTTAGCTGGGTTGAGAGGGTGTGGAGGAAGGATAACATTGCGAAGTGGTGCATGGCTTGGACGATCGCCATGGCTCGGTCATGTTGGTCGACTGAGAGGAATGAGACTTGGGCGCCTTTACTTTTGAGATAAGCTACTACCTTTCGGGAGCACGAGTCCATTCTGCTTTTGATTACGACTACATTTTGTTTGTTTAAGCTTGGGGCTTGTGGGCCGAAGAGGGGGTGTAGGCTGAGGTATTTTACGTGGTTTGGCAACTCCTTAGTGAGTTTGTCAGCTATGCCAGTTTTGACTGAGGCTATGTCGATTAGGAGGGCGCCGTTTCGCATCTGTTTTGCAGCTTGCTTACAGACTTTGTATGTGGTTTCGATTGGAACTGAAACTAGGACGATGTCAGCTTCTTTAACGCCGCCTTCAAGGGTGTTGTAGGCTACGCCCAGCCGTTCCGCGACTTTTTTGGCTAGTGCGGGCTTTCGGCTACAAATTGTGATTTCGAAGCCGTCTTTTTTGAGGAGTTTAGCGGCTAGGCTGCCCATTTTTCCAGTTCCGCCGACTATGGCTATTTTCCTGGCTTTTCCAGTCATGCCTTCAGCCTCAGCTTGAAGATGAGCTCCACATCGGATAGGAGCCTAGAATTTTGAGGAATATGGTCTTACTTTTCAAGCCCTCGAAGGCTTCTTGGGAGATTTTGTCAATGCGATGCCCCTCGAAGTCGAGGAAGAAGACGTATTCCCACTGTTTTTGTTTAGTGGGACGGGATTCGATTTTGGTGATGTTGATGTTGCGTGAAGCGAATTCGCCCATCGCCTTATGGAGAGCTCCAGGTATATGTTTTACCGAGAATATGATTGAGGTCTTGTCATTTCCAGTTTTAGGCGAGTCGGTTTTTGAGAGGATGAAGAAACGAGTGTAGTTTCGAGGATTGTCTTGTATTCCTTTAGCGGCGATCTTCATTCCGTAGATTTCTGCAGCAAGTTCTGTACCGATCGCGGCGGCGTTTGATAGTTTTGAGAGCATTTGAACCGCGTTGGCTGTGCTGCTCACTTCCTTCAATTCTGCATTGGGAAGATGCTCTTCAATATAGAATCTGCATTGGGCTAGTGCCTGAGGATGAGAGACTACAATTTTCACATCCTTCAAGTCTGTTTTGGGCAAGGTGATCAAATTATGCTTAACTTGGAGTTCGAGTTCGCCGCAGACCATTAGGTTTGAGGTTAAGAGTTGGTCAAGGGTTACGTTGACAGCGCCTTCAGTGCTACTTTCAACTGGAACAACTCCGTAGGTGGCGCCTCCACCTTCAACCTCTCTGAATACGTCTAAAATGCTCGTGCATGGAATGAATACAGTTCCAGATGAAGGAAAATATCTTCGTGCAACCTCTTCCGCGAACGTTCCTCTGGGTCCGAGGAAGGCTATTTTGATCTCCTCGCCTTCGAGACGTCGAGAGAGCCCAATTATTTCGCGGTATACAGCCTTGACATCCTCATCAATGAGCCCTACCAGTTTTGCTTCATCAGCTACCTTGGACAGGATTTCTTTTTCCCTTTCTATGTCTCGTATCGGAAGCCCTGCTGATTTTTTGGCTTTAGCTATTTGTTTGGCGACCTCGGCTCTTGCCTTAATCAGTTTGAGGATATCTCTGTCAACCTGCTCGATTTTCTTTCTCAGCGCTTCAATTTCAGCTTTTTTGCTCATTTTAGAACCTTCGGGATTAAATGGTCTCTCATCATATGATCAGCCAACACTATGGCTAAAACGGACTCTACGACTGGGACAGCTCGTGGAACTATGCAGGGATCATGTTTCCCGCCGAATTCGATCGTGGTCTCGGTCATTTTCTTTAGGTCAACTGTTTTCTGACGTTTTCGAATTGAGGGCGTGGGTTTGAATGCGACCCTAACTGTGATCGGCATACCTGAGGAAAGCCCTCCCAGTATCCCTCCGGCCTTGTTTGTTAGAGTTACAATCTTTCCATCACGTATACCATATTGGTCGTTGTTTTCGGATCCTTTTAGGCGAGGGGCTTCGAAACCTGCGCCGAATTCAACCCCTTTTACCGCAGGAATATCGAATAGGAGTTTGGCTAGGTCTGCGTCGAGCGAATCGAAAATTGGGCATCCAACTCCGACAGGGACGTTTAGAGCGATGCCCTCAACAATGCCGCCTACACTATCGCCTTCTTTCTTAGCTTTTTTAATCGCCCTTGCCATTTGGCGGGCTACTTTAGGATCAGCGCATCTAACTGGATTCTGGTATGTTTCGCGCTTGATTTCGGTGATGGATGGTTCTCGTTTGATTCTTACTCCGCCGATTTCGATTGTGTGGGCAATTGTTTCGACCCCGCAGGTTGCTAGAAGTTTTTTAGCTACAGCCCCAGCCATAACGAAGGCAACTGTCATTCTACCCGAAAACCTGCCGCCCCCTCGGTAGTCGGCGAGCCCGCCATACTTCATGTACACTGGGAAATCAGCATGCCCAGGTCGTGGAGTATGTTTGATGGCGTCGTAGGGGGTTGAGTCAACTCCCTTATTCCATACAAGCATTCCTATGGGCGCGCCTGTGGTCTTCCCGTTGAAGATTCCTGAGAAGATTTGCACTTTATCTTCTTCTACACGTGAGGACACTACTTCAGACACGCCTGGACGCCTCTTGTCTAGTTCTTTTTGAACATCTTCTTCGGAGAGGGGTAATCCTGCTGGACAGCCGTTAATTATTACACCAACACTCAGCCCGTGGCTTTCTCCGAAGATGGTTAGAACGAACTTTCTGCCGATTGAGTTACCTGGCACTTAGATTTCCTCCTATGGCTTTCAGGTCGTTGATGAAGTTGGGATATGATTTACTTATGCATTCGGGATTCTTAATTCTCGTTACTCCTTTTGCATTAAGGGCTGCGATTGCGCATGCCATTGCGATTCTATGGTCATTATGCGGATCCACCACGGCGCCATGAAGTGGGGAGGGCCCGTGGATTGTGAGGCTATCTTTATGTTCAGTGATTTTGCCGCCCATCTTTGTCAGCTCGGCGGATATGGTAGCGAGCCTGTCCGATTCTTTGAGTCGCAGCCGTTGGGCGTTAACTATGTAGGTTTTTCCTTCCGCATAGCACGCCAAAGCCGCGCAAACTGGAACCAGGTCAGGAATTTCTTTAGCGTCTATCTTTATCCCTCTTAATGGGGCTCCCGAAACTTTCACATAGTTCTTTCTGAGCTTGATGTCAGCGCCCATGTGTTTGAGGATGGCTAGGATGGCTTCGTCTCCTTGGGTTGTATCAGGTTGCAGGTTTGTTATTATCACGGTTGAATTGGTTATGACCGTAGCAGCCATTAGGAAGGCGGCGGCTGAAAAGTCTCCTGGCACAGTATAGTCAAGTGGTTTGTAGTGTTGTTTTGGCGTAATTCTGTAACGGCGCAGATCTTTTGACATGTCTATCCTTATCCCATGTCTTCTCAGAATTTTTAGTGTCATCTGCACGTATGGTTTAGATTCAAGATGAGTGGTTAGCCTCAGACATGTCTCTTTTTCTGCTAGAGGACATGCGAACAATAGACCTGAGATGAACTGTGAGCTGATGTCCCCTGCTATGGCTACCTTACCGCCTTTTATTCCTCCGCCGAACACTACGAGTGGAGGACGCCCATCTCCATTTGCCGAGTAGCATTTTACGCCCAGTTGCGATAGAGCATCAAGTAGAGGACCCATCGGCCTTTTTCTTAATGAGGACCCGCCGGTTAGAATCGAGATGCCAGGGGCGAGAGCGCATACGGGCGCCATAAACCTCATAGTAGAGGCGGAATCGTGGCAGTCTAAAAGCCCTGGCGATTTGTTAAGCTTTGACTTACCTTCAATAACCCATTTTTTATCGCCCAGTCTGATTGTGATGCCAAGTTTTTGACATATGTTCACTGTGGCGATGGTGTCGTCTGAGACCAGCGGATTTTCTATTTTGGATACGCCGTCAGCTAGAGACGAAGCTATGACTGCGCGGTGCGTGTAGCTCTTTGAGGGTGGTGCTTCAACGCTGCCACTGAGTTGCTCGGTTTTCTTTACGATTAACTCCTTCAACTAGACCACCTGATAATGTGAGCTTTTGTTCGATTTAGCTTGGCTTGGATTATTTCGCCTGGATATTCGCGCCAAGCCTCTTTGACAGCGTTAATTTTCTTATCAGCGAGCACAGCTGCGACGGCTGGGCCTTTTCCTGTTAGCCCTGCAGAAACTGCTCCAGCTTCCAGTGCTTTCATGGCGATTGATGCATCGTATCCTAATGCTGTTGAGTATATCAGCCCATTAAGCATCATCGCTCTCCAGTAGCGTCCCCCTAAAGCTTCTTTGTAGGCTATTTCAATTTGAGGGGCAAACGCTCGGATTTTATCAACGTTTACTTCAGCAGTATAGGATTTTGCTTCTGGAACATGGAATAGGACGGTTGAGGCTTTTGTTATCGGGAAGCGTTTAACGATTTTTCGTTTTGTATTATCTGTGATTACTATGTTTCCAAAGTATGAGGCACATGCGTCGTCAAATGCGCCGGTTATCGTTACGCCTGCTTCTAGGGCTGCGTCTATGCTGAGATTAACAACCGATAAATCGTTAAGCTTCTTTCTCAATGCTACCAGAGTCGCGAGTACTATGGCGTTTGCTGCGGTGCTACTACTTTTCAGGCCTCTTGCTATCGGGATGTTTGAACTTGTTTCTACGATAGCACCGTGTTTTTTCTCCAGCTTGAATTTTTGAAGAACTTTTGAAACAGCCTTTTCGATGAGGACTGTGCTTTCGCTTGGATCTGAAAGGATTCTTCCCTTAATCACGCCTGGTTCGTCGGTTAGGGTTACTGTTGCCTTTGTGCACAGGTCTACGCCGAAGGCCGCGCCGCGTCCTGTTGCGATCGCGTTTACTATGGTTGCTGCGCCGTAGGCAATGGCGGCTCCCGTTCTCATAAGCCTCTTCTCCTTATCTCGTTTAGGACAGCGTTCCACATGACTTCGACGGGCGCGTCTAGCCTAGTCCAGATTTTGAAGGCTTCAGCTCCTTGGTATACCAGCATTTTTGCACCGTTCACTGTGGTCGCGCCTACAGCTGCAGCCTCTCGGAGAAGCCTAGTCTCTAATGGAGCGTAGACAACATCGAAAACGGTTAGGCTAGGTTTTATGGAACGCCTAGTTACAAGGGTTTCATTGGTACGTGGACTCATGCCGACTTCTGTGGCATTGATTAGGATGTCGACATTAGATAGTGCTGTTTGTAGCGTTCGCTTGTCCAGCTTTGAGCCTGAGACCATTCCTCTGAACATTTTCTTAAGAAAGTCAGCTAACCTAACAGCCTTACCGCCAGTCCTGTTTAGAATTGTAAGCTCTACGTCTTCACCCGCCAAAGTGAAGCCTATGGCTCGGGCTGCGCCTCCTGCGCCCAACATCACAACTTTCTTACCTCGAAGGTTCGGAACCTTCTCTTTTATTGCTCTGAGGGCTCCGATGCCATCTGTATTGTAC
>CAYPFQ010000011.1:0-27639 GCA_964410135.1 uncultured Candidatus Bathyarchaeia archaeon | reverse complement strand
TGCATAACCATAAGCTCCAAAAAGTTAAAGCATTTATCACGAAATGTTGAGTTGAGGAGGGTGTCAAACACGTCAGCTTCTTGGGAAAACGCGACCAAATCACCCAAAATTGAGTACCCACTACAATTGAAATGGATGCTTAAAAGGGCTTTAGAAGACTCTGAGGACTTCTGGGGCGAGGCTGCCGAGGAGCTGCATTGGTTTAAACGTTGGACTAAAGTCTTCGAATGGAATTATCCAAACTTCACATGGTTCAAAGGTGGAATAACAAATCTATCCTATAACTGTACAGAATATAACGTCAAAAGGGGAAGAGGCAAACATGCCGCCATAATATGGGAGAATGATGAGGGCCTACCGACTCGTGTCTTAACATATAACCAGCTTCTCTACGAAGTTAAACGGTTCGCCTCTGCCTTGAAGGCTTTAGGAGTTAACAAAGGCGACAGAGTGACGATTTACATGCCCATGGTTCCAGAAGCCGCTGTTGCAATGTTAGCAACAACGCGAATTGGAGCGATCCACTCAGTTGTTTTTGGAGGATTTGGCTATGGGGCCTTAGCGGACAGAGTGGCGGATGCGGAGGCAAAAATTGTTGTCACAGCAGATATTGGTTACAGACGTGGCAACGTGGTTAACCTTAAAGAAGTTGTGGACGAAGCCCTCAAAATAAGTGGAAAAAGCGTGGAAAAAGTCATACTCTTGAAAAGAGGCGAAAAAGACCTGCCCATAGAGCCTAGAAGAGATATACTGTGGGAGGAAGCCATAGCAAAAGGCAAGGGGATAGACGCTGAAGTTGAAGAAATGCGGGCAGATGAGCCAGCATTTATCCTCTACACTTCTGGAACAATGGCTAAGCCTAAAGGCACAGTTCAACCTCATGGAAGCTATCAGGTTTACATATACGCAATGGGCAAATGGATTTATGATATGCGTGAAACAGATGTGTGGTGGTCCACTTCAGACATTGGCTGGATAGTAGGCCACAGCTACGTTATTTACGCACCTCTACTCTTCGGCTGCTCGACAATAATGTATGAGGGTGTCCCGGATTATCCAACACCGGACATATGGTGGCAAATAATTGAAAAGAACCATGTTACGAAACTTTGGACATCACCCACAGGTATACGCGCTCTAATGAAGTATGGCGATGGATGGCCTAAGAAACATGATTTAAGCTCTGTTAAACTTGTGGTATGCGCAGGCGAGGTTTTAAATCCTCCAGCATGGGAATGGCTTCAAAGGAAGGTTTTTGAAGATAGAATACCCGTCATCGACCATATGTGGCAGACTGAGAGCAGCGGACCGATGGTCGGTAACCCTTATGGTATAGTATTGCTGCCAATAAAACCTGGCTCTGCAACAATTTCGCTTCCGGGAATCGACGCCGAAATAGTTGACGAAGAAGGAAAGCCTGTTCCAATTGGCGCCGAGGGAACTTTCGTCTGCAAAAGACCTTTTCCAGGCTTGACGCCGACTCTTTGGCGAGATCATGAACGTTATGTGCAAGATTACTGGAACCGAATTCCAGGCGTGTACTACACTGGCGACGCCGCAAAGAAAGATGAGGACGGTTACATCTGGTTCTTAGGAAGAATGGACGAAGTCATAAAGATTTCAGCCCATAGAATTGGCACAATTGAAATTGAGAGCGTCCTACTTCAACATCCAAGCGTTGGTGAAACAGCCGTTATTGGACGCCCAGACCCATTAAGAGGTGAAACCGCGTGTGCATTGGTTGTTTTAAAAGGCGGATACGAGCCAAGTGACGCTTTAAAGCAAGCTTTAAGGGATTTAGTGAAGAAAACCCTAGGTCCAATAGTAATTGTCAGCGACATATTCTTCGTGAGCAAGTTGCCTATGACAAGAAGCGGCAAGATAATGCGTCGACTGATCAAAGCAATAGTCACAGACAAGCCTCTTGGAGACTATTCAACAATAGAAGATGAAACAGCTATAGAAGAAGTGAAAAAAGCCCTAAAAGGTCTGTCTGTCTAAAGAGTTTTGCCATTCCTACTTTGGGAAGATAGAAAACCTTAGTGATTTTGATAGATTTAAGAGCAACGAACCAAACGGATTCATCGCTCTTTATCTCGTACGGTACTTCTGTGGCTGCAGCGCGCCGCACGCGCATAGAAACCATACAAGAAATCAAGCTAGGAATAATGGTGGGGCTGGCAGGATTTGAACCTGCGACCTCTACCCGGATAGGAGTTGCGGCTCCCATCCTTCGGGTTTCACCGCTCCAGAACTTCATCATCCCTTGCGGTCGTGTAAACCCAAATTATGGGCTCTGGAGCCCGACGTCATATCGTGCTAGACTACAGCCCCGTTTTTGCCTAGCATCGAGTAATCAGTTACATATGAATTATATACGTTTCTCTGAACCAGAGCATGGGAGAGCGGGATGATAAAAAGAGCGGAAATTGTTCGCAGAAAGTTGAAGCTGCTTCCTAAGGTGTTCATAACTATTCTCTTGTTTGTTGGTTGGCAGTATGTTTGGTTCTGGATCCATGAATTTTCACATTGGTCTGTTTGCCAGTTAGAAGGATACGGTGGTCAGATAATTTTTACCGAGTTTGTTGTCCCATCTGAGGTGAAGTGCTATGGGATTGAAGTTGGAACTCCTTGCGCCAAATTTCTGGTTGGTATAGCTCCCTACACTTTTGATATGCTCATAGTTGTAGTTTTCAATGCTCTATTACCAAAAAGAGTGGTGTTTAGACCGATTCCTTATATCGCGGCTTTAGATAGTGGCACTAATTTTGTTTTTGCCCTATACAAACAGACAGATTTCAGAGCTATATTCCAATTCCCTCTCACGCTGCAACTCGTAGCTCTATTCATCCTCATAATCACATTGCCAGGCACATGGATCTATTTTACAAGAAATGACATGCAAACGGTTAGGAATTTAATCAGTGACCCATAACACATCGAAGTTGAAGAAGTAAGACTTAATTATTTGTTTTCGATGTGTTGTTTTGGGTTGCCGGCCATAGGGTCCTGGTGACACCCGATCCCGTTCCGAAAATGAGAGGCACTTGATGCTTCTTATCGGTAGCTCGGAAGTTAAGCAGGGCCGCGTTTCCGGCATTAGTATGATGCGAGAGCTCATGCGAGGCCGGAAAGTTGGCAACCCGCTTAGATACGAGGTGTTTCTTGAGAGAGCCCCTCAGTTTAGATAGAATTTGAATGGAGTTGAATTACTGAGCTTAACATTTATAACTCGGCGTCTTTAGTTTTAATGAGCATATTGTTGAGGATTGGTTTGATGTTGTTCTCTGTTGGGCAGTTTCCACCTGGGCAGAATACTGCGCAGAGTGTGCTCTGGTATTTGGCTAGCTTCATTGTTTTCATAGTGTTTTTCATGTTTTGGAACAGGATTCAGATTCGGTTTTGGTTGAGGGAGATTGAGGCTGCGTTAAATAAAATTAAGTTCATGCGTGATGAGTCGCGGAGGATTTCTATTGAGACGATAAAGTCGGTTGGGAAGCCTAAGGAAGATCCGGCTCCCAGGGTTGACCAGTTTTTAGAGTATTTGTTCATTGAGCCTACGAGTATGGATCCTTCAGGAATTGTGCAGAAATTCGACCATCTTTTGGATGTGCGTGACCTCAGGTTTAAAGATGAGGTGCGGGTGATCGCCCCGGGAGCTGATGAAGCTCAGTTGAATACATTGGAGAACTTGCTTGAGGCTTCCATGGACCTGAATCTAATCTACAAGGTTGTGAGGCACTTCTACCTGTTCGGGAAGAAGACGATGAGCCTCTACATAATTATGCAGCTTCAGATGATAATGCCTCTGCTCATGCAGATTGTCGAGGCGTATATGGGGGCTGCCCATGCTTTCTCGAAGGGGCAGCCAATTGGAGATGGGGCTGGAGCGTTTGTCGCAGCCAAGTTGATGCATGGGAACAGCTTCAAGAAAATTGCTAAGGACATGGTGATCTCGGAAGTCCCGATAGATGGAAGGAAAGTTTTTGTTTTGAAGGCTGAGGGCCCTGGTGGAAATGTGGGGAAGCCTGGCGACGCGATCAAGGCGGTTATTGACAAGTACAAGAAGAAAGTTTCGATGGTCGTTATGATTGATGCTCAAGTGAAATTAGAGGGCGAGGACACAGGGGATACTGCGGAGGCCATTGGAGCAGCGATCGGCGGGGTTGGAACTGAGAAATATAAGATAGAGGAATCAATTTTCAAACACAAGATCCCGGTTAACGCCATTCTCATTAAGCAGTCTATTCAGGAGGCGATCTCTCCCATGAAGAAGGAAGTGATCAAGGGTGTGGAGAATGCTGTCGCTGTAGTTAGAAGGCTTATCAATGATAGAACGAAGAAGGGAGACATCGTGATCGTTGCGGGAATCGGCAATACCGTAGGGATCGGTCAATAGGAGGGTAGAAGTAGTTGAGCACCCCACCGAGAAGAGCTACTGGCGTGAGCACCTTATTCCTTTATCTAGTGTTATCGATGTTTCTGTTCACATTGTCTCTGTTAGCGTTATACTATGGAGTTGTATTGTATACGCGTGGACAAATCGATGAGGCTCTGATTTGGCTTTCATCGGGCGCTGGTGGAATGGGAATTTCGTTTTTAATGACAGCGCGGTTAAGGAAGGGCATGGCGCCTCCTCCAGCAACTCCTTTCCAAAATGTTGTTACAATCGTAGAATGTAGCAAAGACGCATTCAAGAGTTTGCGAAAATTTTCGCAGGGAGATTTTATATTTAAAAAAGCAGAAAAGTGCCCGAAGTGCGGCCAGCCAATGACCATAACTTCAGTTTATTATGAGGAAGCCGAGAAGAAGCCCCATCCATTCAGATGGTTAAAATAGTACATCCTCCCTTTGTGACGACTACTGTGTGTTCTGCTTGCGCCACTGGATTTCCACTTGCCTCAACCAGCACTGGATAGTTCGCTATGGTTTTACGAGAGATAAGCTCTGAAAAGGCCTCTTCGAATTGTCGTGGGGGCAACAGTCCGTGGATCCAACGTTTAGTGAAGGGCAATGTGTGAAATTCAGTTTTGATTTTCTGGAGAAGTTTTGCACTGTCATTTTTTAGTGGCCTGTCTTTCACGTAGCGGTAGATAAAGGATTCATTTAGCTCGCTTACCTTTCCATCAGCTTCCTTCAAGGTTACGAAGGGCTCAATTGCGTAGACCTCGCCAGCCTCTATTTTTGTCCCATTCAAATGGGAAACATTGGGAATCGATTTTCCGGAATGAACTATATATCTGACAGTTTTATGGCCGGTTAGATTCCAGATTGGCTTAAAGCGATAGGTTTCAATTGTCTTTTGGATTACCGCGCCTACTTCTGAAGCCTTGATACCGTGCCTTATGGTCTCACATGCTTTCTTTAGGGCTAACTCAGCGGTTTCAGCTAGAGGGGCATGCTCAGGATTGAGGCAGATGGTTATTGCCGTATCAGCCAGATAGCCATCCACATGCACCCCGATGTCAACCTTTACAATAGCGCCTTTGGGAATAGAGGTCCTATCGTCTATCGGCGAAGTGTAGTGCGCTGCCACCTCGTTAATACAGACGTTGCATGGAAAGGCTGGTTTTCCGCCATTTTCACGGATCATTGACTCAATTTTATTACAGATGTCGATTACTGGCGTACCTTCACGGACTAGGCTGGGGGCTTTCTCACGTACCAGAGAGGCAATCTTTCCTGCTCTTTGGTATTTCTGTAAAACTTCTTCTGGAAGCAGTGTGAGGCACCTAACCTTTATCGGAATTCATTTGATAGATAGTGATTAAAAGGATTTAGCGATTATTTGTTGTTATTTGAGTGGGCATAGTAATGTATGAGAGAGTTGTAGTCGGCGGAACCTTCGACGTAATTCATAAGGGACATAAGATTCTGCTGAAGAGGGCCTTTGACCTAAGCCGATTCGTTTTGATTGGTTTGACTACTGAGGAATATGCAAGGAAGATTAAATCCTATCCAGTTATCGGATACGATGAGAGAGAGAAGATGCTTGAAGACCTTCTGAAGAAGGGGGGTTGGATTAAGAAGTGTGAAATCGTTCCTTTAAGCGACCCGTATGGGGTCACTACATCTGCTGAGGACATAGATGCGATAGTAGTAAGCGAAGAAACTCTGGGCCGTGCAAAGGAAATTAACGCGATAAGAAGAAGGAAGAAGCTATACCCATTGGACATAGTCTGTGTGGGCATGGCTATGGCTGAGGACAAGCAGCCGATTACGACTACAAGAATCCGGGATGGAGAAATAGACTCAGAAGGAACACTGCTCAAGTAAAAAATTTTCCATTATTTTTGGCTCAGTAATTTTCTCGCAGCGTCTATGAACGATTTTCGTTTTCTCTGATGTTCTTTGAGAAATCTGGCCACATATTCGGCGTGTTCGCATTTGCACTCTCCGCACATTCTTATTCCTTTGACGCATTCTTCATAGATCTGTCTGACTTTGTCATCGTCGTCGATGAAGTGGAATAAGCCAAGCTCGTAGACCACGCATTTTTCTGGAACTCCGCCTAGTTTCCTCTGTTTTTCAACCGTCTCTCTCCCGCCTGTTAGTGCGTTTAGGACTTTTTCTCCAGCAAGCTCAGGAGTGTCGCTCAATAGAAGATAGCTCATCGGAGTCCTTTTCGACATCTTGGCTTCGCCTGTTAGTGAGTGGATTAACTTGTGGTAGGTTGCGCCTGGAATAATGAAGCCAAACTGATCATGATACTTGCTGGCCAAGTCACGTGTTAATCGAATATGAGGATCTTGATCAGCGCCAACAGGGACCACAACTGGTTTTGGACCACCAAAGTCCTTGAGTTGCGGAAGCAGAATGTCGCCTACCTGAATCAGTGCAGAAATATAGAGCCCGAACTGCTTTACCCCGTATATCGCCTTAAGCATGCTGTAGGTTACTCCCCTAGAGAACATTGACCCAAGCTTAAGCACCCTTATTTCGGCTGATTGTCTATAGACGTATGCTCTTTTTGGGTCAAGCCCTAAAGCGAGCAGGTCAGCCACATTGGCCACAGCTATCTCCGCCGACTCCTCGAATGGGATACCGTTGTCAGCATAGGCCTCAACATCAGCAATGGCGTAAGATGCTACAGCTTTTGGAGATAGGTGCTGGAAGTAGATTATTTCCTCGGCAGTCATCTTGGTTCCTAGATGAAATTCGCCTGTAGGTTTAATGCCCGACATAACTGCAAATGGTTGCCCATCTCGGATTGCCTCTATGATCCGCTGGAGATCTCGATGACCGAAAATGACGCGTCTTCTAAGATACCTACTTGGATGTGGGAACTTGCTGACTAGAGGTTCTATTGATTCGATTCCAAATTCCTTGAACAGCTTGGAGTAGTCGTCTATTCGAGTTGTACCCCATGGATCTATTATCGGCCGCTTACCACCCAAGCTTAACTCACCTTAAGCTAGGCAATCATGGTTAAGGATATGGAAAATGGATATAAGCTTTGAGCGACTTAAACGCAAAAGAATTCTAGCCTTAAACAGTTTCTATGGCGAAGGATGGATGAGAATTCGTGATAAGGCTTCATAGGCTTGAAAGGAAGTTACTGCTTTTTTTAAAAGATGAAAAAACATGGCCTTTGGAGACCTTAGCTAAAACAGCTGGGCTGAATGATGCTGCAGTAATGCGCGCTTCACTGTGGCTTGCTGGAAAAAACCTGGCCAAGATTATTGAGACTAGGCGGACTTTTGTTCAGCTTGGATCTGAGGGGCAGCTGTTCTTACGGGATGGACTGCCGGAAAGAAGGCTTGTTGATGCTGTATTGAGATCGGGAGGAAAAGCAGGTTTTGATGAGGCGCTGAAATCTTCAGGGCTTTCGAGTGGGCAGGGTTCTATTGCTCTTGGATGGACTAAACGAAAGGGATGGCTTAGAACTAGTAAAGAAAAAGAGAGACTGATTCTTGAGGTGGATAAAGAGCCAGAACAGGGGTTAGATGAGAAGTTAATCATCACTCTGGGGAAACGTAGGTTACCAGTTGATGCGCTCCCAGCTGAAGTTGCAAAGGGATTAGAGGTTCTGAAGAAACGCCCTAATTCAGTCGTGCTTGATGAGGTGGTGGAGCGCGCAGTAGCTCTTACCAGTGATGGTGTGAGGGTTGCTCAGCAGGTAGAGGTGCTTGAAGAAGAAGTCAGCCAGCTGGTTCCAGAGCTAATTCGAACTGGAAAGTGGCGTAAAATCAAACTCAGCCCATTTGATGTAACAGTACCAGGCCCAAGATTCCATCCCGCAAAGATCCATCCCGCAGAACAGATAGTCCAACAGGTCCGACATATTTTCCTCGAAATGGGCTTCACTGAAATTCGAGGACCTATCGTTGAAACTGCATTCTGGAATTTCGACACCCTTTATCAGCCTCAAGATCACCCTGCGAGAGAAATGATGGACACATTCTATTTAGAAAAGCCAAGCACGGGCGGACTGCCTAGCGATGAGGTTGTGAGGAATGTTGGAAAGACCCATGAGAATGGTTGGATAACGGGCTCAACTGGCTGGGGCTATAAGTGGAGAGCCGAAGAGGCGAAACGACTGCTTCTGCGTACACATACAACTGCCGAAACTATCCGCCATCTCGCCAGCCACAGGGAGCCACCTGTGAAAGTCTTCTCCGTTGATCGGGTTTACCGCAATGAGAAAGTGGACTACAAACACTTGGCAGAATTCCACCAGATTGAAGGAATAGTTATGGATAAGACTGTGACACTCCGTGACCTGATGGGCGTCTTAAAGGAGTTCTACCTGAAACTCGGACTGGAAAAAGTACAGTTCTGGCCAAGTTATTTCCCGTATACCGAGCCTTCGGTACAGACAACCGTCTATGTGCCAGAACTGAAAGCATGGATCGAGCTCTGCGGAATGGGAGTATTCCGCCCAGAAGTTACAAGACCATTAGGTGTGAAATATCCGGTCTTAGCGTGGGGAGGAGGACTAGAGCGCGTAATCATGTTGAAGCTTGGCGTTGAGGACATTCGAGACTTGTATAAGAATGATTTAGGCTGGATAAGGAGGACTCCGCTATTCCGGCGATAACTCTTAATCGAGACAGGTTCAGCAAGTTCGTGGGACGTTCACTTACTGTAGAAGATATGACTAAATGGCTGCCTTGGCTTGGAGTCGACCTAGAGGAAATCGGACCCGACTACGTGAAAATTGAGTTCAACCCGAACCGGCTGGACTTTTGCAGCTATGCGGGTGTAGCCCGAGCCTTCGTCGGATTAGCTGGGTGGAAGTTAGGTCTGCCGAGCTACGATGTGAAGAAGGGGCAAGTCGTACTGAAAGTGGATCCAAGCGTACTAAAGGTTAGACCTAGCATTCTGGGCGCAGTTATCCGCGGCTTAGAGCTGGATGACGAGAATGTTAGAGAATTGATGGAGATGCAGGAGGATCTCCACTGGGGACTAGGTAGAGACAGGATTAAGGTCTCCATTGGAATTCACGATTTAGACAAGGTTCAGCCACCCTTCACCTATCTTGCTGCAGACCCAGACAAGACTAGGTTTGTCCCGCTTGACAAGGCTGAAGAGATGAGTATGCGGGAAATTCTTGAGAGACATGAGAAGGGCATCATGTTCCGACACATTCTCAAAGGCGCTACCCGATACCCGATCATCTTAGACGCTAAGGGTAGAGCCCTCTCATTTCCCCCGATAATTAATGCAGAGCTTACAAGAGTCACCTGGGAAACAAAGAACCTGTTCATAGATGTAACCGGATTGAATATGCCCGCCGTCAAGAGAAGCCTGAACATACTGGTCACAGCCCTTGCAGACATGGGCGGATCAATTGAAAACGTCACCGTCAAATATCCCGACCGCACCGAAAACCCGCCTGACCTAAGGCCTCAACAGATGAAAATGGGAATTGATTATACGCGCGAGTTGCTGGGTTTAGATCTCACAGAAGCCGAAATAATCCGCTCATTAAGAAAGTCTAGGCTGGATGCAAAGAAAGCAGGTGCAGGAACGCTAAATGTTTCAATCCCAGCCTACCGCATCGACATAATGCATGAGGTTGACTTGGCTGAAGAAGTTGCCATTGGCTATGGCTACTATAGAATTGAGCCGACTAGACCAAAAACAGTTACATTCGGCGCGCCAAATGAAATATTTGAAACAGCAAACCACGTTCGCCACATTATGATCGGATTAGGATTCACTGAGGCGATGAACTTCACACTCACTAATGACGATATACATTATCGTAAAATGCTGCACCAGATCAGCGGAGCGGTAAGGCTTGCCAACCCTGTCTCAGCAGAATACACCATAATCCGAGAAGCCCTACTGCCAGGACTCATGAAGAATCTGATGGACAACAAGCATGAAAGCTACCCACAACGCCTATTCGAAGCCTCAGATGTGATAAAAGTTAACGAGAAAGCAGAAACATGTACCGAACGCCTACTCCATGTAGCAGCCGTGTCATCACATCCCACAGCCAACTTCACAGAAATCAAGGCAACCGTAGAGGCACTATTAATGAACCTTGGCATAACTGGCTGGAAAATCACTGAGAGGAAAGATCCTAGCTTCATAGCCGGAAGAGTAGCAGCAATCTATTTCAAAGATAAGGAAGTCGGCATTTTAGGCGAGATCAATCCAGAAGTGCTCAACAACTTTGAACTTGAAAATCCAACAGGTGCATTCGAAATCTACCTTGAGGAACTCTTAAGGTTGAAGGGCCGATGAGCCCAACTACGCCTCCAGAAGAGTTCGAGAGTTTAGTGGATTATATCGTTAAAACATATAGGCATATGTCAAAGATTGTCGAGGTCGGCATCGGCAGATTTTGTGGCGTTGCGATCGAGCTCAAAAAACGTTTACCACAAGTCGAAATCATTGTCACCGACATCAGCGAAGAGGCGATAGAGGAGGTTAAACGCTTATACCCAACGCTAAAAGCAGTCAGAGACGACGTAACAAACCCTAACCTGGACCTCTACAAAAACGCTGATCTAGTCTATTCGATTCGCGCTCCACCAGAGCTTTGGCCAGCACTAGCAGACCTAGCACAAAAAGTAGGAAGCGCCCTCATAATACGCCCGCTACCCCCAGAAAGCCCCATACCCATGGCCAACTTCAGACTTGTAAACTTTGGCGAAGCACGATTTTACGTTAGGTCACGCTTAGAAAAAGCACCCATTTATTAAACTCATTTATTCTTTTTCTAAGAAAAGGGGTTTACAGTGACGGAGGTTTATTGGAACTGTAAACCTTTCCGCGATGCCCAAGTGATGGGCATGTCACCGTTTGGTTTACAGCTTAAATCAGAACGTTTATCCAAGTTCTATTCCAATGGTATATCATCAGCATGTGGAAGTTAAAATATGGAGACTGAGAAGGCTGAGGTTAAGGTCCCGAGCTTTACAGAGGTTATGTATGCGTTAAGTGATGGGACAAGGTTGATGATCTTAGAGTTAGCGGAAGCAGAAGATGTACATCCCGATAAATTGGCGAAGAAGCTGGGTACCAGCAGAACAAATGTTTACAAACACTTAGAAATACTCCAAGAGACAGGCTTCATTGAGAAAGCGCAGCACCCAGACGGAAGGGTCTACTATCATTTTAGAGACCAAGGGAGAGCTGCCTATAGCAAATGGAAGCAAACCCATGAAGAATTTGTTAAGGGAACATTCAAAATAGAGGAGATACCTCCGATCACGAGACCAGAGCCGGGATCAGCTACACCAGTTGCAGAAGAGCCAGCTAAGCCTTGGCTAAGCGCTATTGAAGAAACATTAAACAAACTGAGCCGCATAGTAGGCGGAATAAACATCAAACGCATATTTGTGACGATCGAAGCGATAATATTTGCAATTGGACTCTGGTGGCTGATAACTAGCATAATAGCGTATGTTAGTGGAAAGGCGCCTCCGCTCGCGGTATTAGGCGGGCTATTTGTAGCCATATTGACATGGATCATCATGTTTCTCTTGCATGCGCTCTACAAAAGATACGTGGCATAACGTCGCCTCAAAGCCCTCGATTTTCGTGCTCTCCGGAAAAGTCCAGAAAGTATCAATTATAAACCCTCAATTATCATATGATTTAGCACCAAGAGAGGTTAGTAATCATGCCTAAATTATCAGCTAAAATTGGTGTAAACGGATTTGGAGTCATTGGTAAACGAGTTGCCGATGCTGTTGCCCTTCAAGACGACATGAAGCTTGTTGGAATCTCAGACATAATCGCGGATTATCGTGTCAAAACCGCGGTGGAAAAGGGCTACTCTGTTTACGCTTCTGTTCCAGAAAAAATCGGAGAAATGAGGCAGGGCGGGGTTGAGGTTGCCGGATCCCTTGAAGACTTGTTAAAGAAGGTTGATGTGATTGTTGACTGCACTCCTGCTGGAATTGGCGCAAAAAACAAACCCCTCTATGAAAAAGCTGGAGTAAAGGCAGTGTTTCAAGGTGGAGAAAAACATGCTATCGTCCAAGCCTCTTTTGTGGCTCAATGCAATTATGAAGAGGCGTTAGGCAAAGACTTCGTCAGGGTTGTCTCCTGTAATACCACAGGAATCTGCAGAAGCGTTGGAGCCATTCACGAAAAATATGGCGTAAAGAAAGTTAGAATAGTTCTAGTGCGGCGCTCAGGGGATCCGTGGGAAAGCAAGACAGGCCCAATAAATGCCATAGTTCCAGAAGTCCACGTGCCCTCGCATCAAGGTCCAGATGCCCAGACAGTACTTCACGACCTAAACATCGTCACAGCCGCCTGCAAAGTTCCAACAACTCTGTCCCATGTACACTTTGTAATGCTAGAGCCCAAGCGCCAAGTAACAAGGGAAGAGGTAGTTAAGGCGTTTGCAGAGGCTCCACGCATAAGGCTGTTCAAAGCAGCTGACGGCTTTGACGGTACGCAGGCTATAATGGAGTACCATCGAGACATCTTCAGACCTAGAGCTGACATGTGGGAGCTAGCTATATGGGATGAGTCCATCGCAACAGTTCCAGACGAAGTTTACTGGGCAATGCAAGTACACCAAGAAGCTATCGTTGTTCCAGAAAACATCGACGCGATCCGAGCGATGCTTAAACTCGAGACAAACAAGAGGAAATCCATAGCGAAAACCGATAAATCCCTGGGCCTAGCCAAATAGTCCTCCTCATTGACAGGGGTGTCAACTTCGAGTGAACACGAGTTCCTAACTTTAGACGACTTTGACTTTAGGGGAAAAACTGTTCTACTTAGAGTTGACTTTAATTCCCCAGTCGATCCAGAAACAAAGAAAATCCTAGACGATAGCAGAATTCGGGAGCATGCTGAAACTATACGGGAACTGTCCAGCAAAGGGGCTAGAATGGTCATACTTGCCCATCAGGGTCGACCGGGGGATCCTGACTTTATCCCACTTGAACAGCATGCTAAAATTTTAGCTAGGATCCTAAAACGTCAAGTCAGCTATGTGAACGATGTATTCGGCGAAAAAGCCGTGACTGCGATAAAGTGGCTGAAGGACGACGAGATACTTGTCCTAGAAAATGTCCGCACGTATGAGGATGAGACTGTTGAGAAGCCAGTTGCAGAACAGGCGAAAACACCTATGGTGCAAAGCTTAGCGCCGCTAACAGACATATTCGTCAATGACGCGTTTGGAGCTGCGCATCGTGGACACGTATCTATGATAGGGTTTGCAGGAGTTCTGCCTACGGCTGCTGGAAGAGTTATGGAGCGGGAGTTGAAGGCACTTAAAAAGGTTGTTGGAAAGCCGGAGAAGCCCTGCGTATACATACTTGGAGGAGCGAAGGCTAAGGACTCAGTTGGCATAGCAGAGTATGTTCTGGGCAAGGGGATTGCGGATAATGTCCTTACAGTTGGATTGGTCGGGCACCTCTTCCTCTCAGCTCGTCGATATGACGTAGGCAGCGCAAACAGAGCTCTCCTTGAAAAGAAGGGGTTTATGGAGCAGGTGTCCAGAGCTGAAGATTTACTGAATAGATTTGGGGGACAGGTCAAAACTCCCGTGGATCTAGCGGTTGACATCAAAGGTAAGAGGTCAGAAATCTCGTTAATGCAACTACCTACAGAACACCCTATCAAAGATATAGGCGCTAAAACTACAGAAGGATTCCGCAAGATCATCGGGGATGCAAAAACAATAGTGATGAATGGGTCTGCAGGAGTATTCGAAGAGAAACCCTTCATAAAGGGAACTAAAGCAATCCTCACTGCTATATCGAAGTCGAAGGGCTTTGGAATGGTTGGTGGCGGACACACATTAGCCGCTGCCCACAAGCTCAACTTAATTAATAAAATCTCATTCGTAAGCACTGCTGGTGGTGCGCTGATAGACTACTTAACTGGCAAGAAGCTGCCAGCAGTCGAGGCCTTGAAAGAAGCTGCAGTTCGCTATAGGAAGGGCAAGTGATTCTCACTTCTGCCTACCTTTTTTCTTAATGTGTAGATGTAGGAAGTCAAGCCCTCAATATCTTTTACATCATGCTTAACTAGACCGCTGATCTCTTTCCAGTAAAACAGGTTTGGCTTTATCCTCATATTTTCTAACATCTTTTTCAAGCGGCTGGCTAGCTCTGTGCCACGTCTATCAAAATCTGTTAAGATAACTGCCTCATTCCCTTTAATGTGTTCTAACAGGGAATGCAACGGCTTAAGCGAAGCCTTAACGCAAATAAATTCCCCCTTTACGCCTAATCGGCGTAGTGCATCTGCATCCGACTTACCTTCAACGATTATCGGGGTATCCTTCTCAGCGAACTTAGATAAATTTTCCAAGAGGCTGATTAGGGTGTCGAGCTTCCTCTCTAAGCTACTCACAGGATTGGCACCTATCGCGTGACTTCGATTCTTCTCATTGTCTTAAGCGGCTCGGGATGCTTGTCGAAATACTCTCTAACTGGCTTCAGAATTTCAATAAGTGATTCAGCAATGCCGTTCTTCAAGTCCAGAGGATGAATGCCGCTCTTTTTATAGGCGGCTTCAAGTTTGGCGTAACTCGTGAATTCAATTGGACCTCCATACTTTGGGGGCCTTGAAATTTTCAATGATTTGCTCCATGAAAACACGATGTACTTCGCGATTTCTAGAACTGGATTTCCCTCTACTTTTTTAGGCGGACAGAAGGCTCCCTGAAGCTTCGTCCGAATTTCTTCCGGCGAGTCGTGAATGAATATGGCGCTGGATGGAACGCTTTTGGACATTTTTGCACTTATCTCGAGGTCCACTGCCTTATCCTCGTCGAAAGTTGTCTCCATTTTCTTCCCAAGCCCACTCAGCCCCATAAGGAGGTGGGTATGGATGCTGACTGGCTTAGTCCAGCCAAACTTTTCAGCCACATCTCTGGCCAACATATGCGCCTTTCTCTGATCGATACCCGCGCAAGCTACATCAAGATCCATCTGAAATATGTCCGCTGACTGCATACATGGATAGAACACCCAAGCGGTCTCAAGATCTTTTTGGGTCATCTCCCTCCCCATTATGGGAAGCGCCCTCCAAGTTCGCTGGAGAGTTATGCCCTTCGCAATCCGAACTACCTTTTCCCAGTAACTTCGGTTTTTCACCAGATCTGAAGCCCAGAGGTACGTTACCTTAACTGGATCGATTCCTAAGGCAGTGAAGCAGTGTTTGAAATATTCGCCAGCAGTCTTAATCTTACCCATATCTCCGCCCATTTTGTTATTAATCCAAGAATGCCAGTCAGCTAAGAAAATGATGAAATTAAACTTAGCATCTAACATGTCCCTTATCTTGCCGCCGCAAATGAGTCCCATTCCCAAATGCATTAATCTGGGTGGATGTCTTTTAATCGACACTCACTATCCAGAGCATTCGAAGCCCCAGTAGGCTCTGGGCCGAGCGTTTACCTCAAGTAAAGCTCGTAGCTCATCTTTGGTTATTATTTCATCGGTATTTCTTGCCACAAGGCTTAGCCTCTCTTCCAGATCCAAGTTCTCGCCTCCTATCTTCCCGAGAGATTTGTTCAGACTTCTTTTTCAGTTAATTCTTAAATAAGCCTTTAACTCGCCTGCTGCCGAGTGCTGCTAATGATGGGTTGTTTGGATAAAACTAGGTATTCTTTCGTATCGGTGGGCGTGTGTGTCCCACGCGACTAACTCCACAGCCTCACTGACGGGACGATGCGTCCCCCTCGGCTGGGCTCTCTTAACACGCGGGTTTTTGACGCCGCACCGCCCCTGCGAACGTGAGATTTTCATTGTCCCACGTGTGGGTAAACTCCAATCTTCATCGAAAGACGGGCGTCATTTCTTGGTTGGAGCCGTCTACGTGGGTCTCACGTAAGCAGAGGATTCAGCTCAACTCTTCATCGCCAAATAATAGGAATTTGCCAGCTTCGAATTAAATCTTTAGAGGACGATTGCGCATATGCATGCAAAGAATAGTCAAACTTTTTATACAAGAACCTGAAGTGGAGAATGTAGTTCACGCTTAAGGTGTTGAATTAAGGTGTTGCGTTTACATGAGTTCATCACAAGCATCTACTACAAAATATGTAATTTATGCCAAGTTTGAAGTTGATGGAGTCGTCGAGAAGCCCGATGTGATTGGAGCTATTTTCGGTCAGACTGAGGGACTTTTTGGTCCTGATTTAGACTTGCGCGAGCTCCAGAAAGGCGGGCGGGTTGGCAGAATAGAGATCGAGATGGAGTCGAAACAGAATAAGACTGCAGGCGTTATCACAATACCCTCCAGTCTGGATCGTCCTTCTACAGCCCTCATTGCCGCTGCGATTGAAAGTGTTGAAAGGATAGGTCCATGTGCAGCTAAGGTAGTTTTGGATAGGATTATTGACGCCCGTGAGGAAAAGAGAAAAGCGATAATTGATAGGGCAAGGGGATTGCTTCAAAAATGGACTGTAGAAGTAATGCCGAGCACCGACGAGTTCGTTAAACAGGTTTCAGAAGCAATAAAGCCGTTGGAAGTTGGCACCTATGGACCTGAGCAACTATCAGCAGGACCCGATGTTAGTGTCTCAAGCTCGATCATTGTTGTGGAAGGCAGAGCGGATGTTGCTGCTTTACTGAGGTCTGGCTTTAGAAATGTGATCGCCCTAGAAGGGGCTAAAGTCCCAGAAACCATCGTTAAATTAAGTAAAGAAAAGGAGGTCGTAGCATTTCTCGATGGAGATCGAGGGGGAGATCTGATTCTTAAAGAACTGCGTCAGATGGTTGATGTTGACTTTGTGGCTAGGGCGCCTCCTGGTAAAGAAGTGGAAGAGCTTACTCCTAAAGAGGTTATCAAGGCTCTACGGGAAAAAGTTCCAATTGAACAGCTAGAAATACCTAAGAAATTTAGAGGTAAATTAGAGGAGAAAGTGGTAGTTCCAGCATCGGTTTCGGAAGCTGCTGCTGAGTTGAAGGGGACGCTTGAAGCCGTCATCTTTAACGAGATGATGGAGAGAGAGGCTAAGATTCCGGTGAGTGAACTGGCAGAAACACTTCAGCAGATGGAAAATGTTCATACTATAGTGTTTGACGGAGTAGTAACGCAGCGCCTAGTAGACGTAGCCAGCAAAAAAGGCGCTAAAATGATTATAGGGGATAGAATTGCGGAGATCACTAGACGCTCAGGATCTCTTCAGCTTCTAACATTTGCCAGCATCGAGGCAAAGGAAAAGGAGAAGTCAGAAGAATTTAGTTAGTGAAGGCTGTTTCTCTTTCTTTACTATGTTTTCTTCGGTGATATTGAACATCTCGAGGATTCTTAATGCTGCTGGGAGAATTTGATTTGAGATGTAGTAGTCAAAGTCAATATCGTCATAGGTGGCCAGCGTGTAAGGTTTTGCTTTTTCATAGAGTTTCCCAACTCCTTTCGTTATGACATAGCCAATCTTGTCCCCAAGAGTCAACTGCCAACCTGCTTTCATAAGTAGCCTAGCTGCTTCAACATGGGGGGCTCTGACCTCATATTCCTCCAGGGGCTTGGTCAGGGTCTTCCAAATTATGAGATCTCTGTATGGAAATTTTTTATTTCTAAAATCAGAGATGCATTGGCGTACGTATTCTGCTGCCTTCTCAGGTGAGCCCTCTTTCAAAATTATGCCTAAAATATTTTCTTGAGTATCCTTTGCGATTGTTGCCCAGTCTCCTCGCACAACCTCTAAACCAACTATGTCTAATCGCCCATCTGGCATGAGCCCAGCATATCGTTTTTTGGCTTCGGTGAACAGAATCCGCGTGTATATTTTCTCAGGTTTCACCTCTAAGCCTAGTTCTCTTTCAATTTGTTTTGAGAGTTCCTCAATTTTCTTGGGGTTATGTTCAACAAAGATGCTGTCGGTATCGCCGTAGATTATCTCAAGCCCGAGTTCCTTGGCTAGTTTAACCGTGCTCATGATCGTGGCTCTTCCCCAAGCAGCTGCAGCCTCTGCTATGGGTTTAGCATACCAGCGAGCGCCTATCCAACCAGCATAGCCATATGAAGCGTTTGTTATAATTTTGACTGCACGTTGCCTTGCGTCTAGAATCCGATACTCTATGCTTTCGGGAGATAGCCCCCTCATCTTCTTCCGAATATCGTCTCTAACTTTGATGAGGCTCGAAAGCTCCTGTTTATAGAATCCCGGGGGCTCTTTTCTGAATTTATATCCAACCTCGGGTGCGACGTTTACACCGCCTGGAGGAGCTGGTTCACCTGGCTCTACATAGGTATCGGGCGATAGGTTATTTGCTATCATAAGGTTTGGATACAATGCTTTGAAATCTAATACTGCCACTTTCTCATGTATTCCCGGCTTTGGTTCAAGTACGATTGCCCCCGCGTATGGAAAATAGGGGCGTTCAATGCGTCTTGGTGCCAGTTCTCCTAGTTTACGCGATTGACGCATCATGTATGATTCAACACGAAAGCCCACGGCCGCAGTACCAACATGGTCAAGGGGCATTCCGACCAGATTGGCCAGCTGCATGGCAAAATCTAGGAGGTCGTCAGCGATTCCCATGATGCTTTGCGTGTTTTCGGCGGAGTATTTGAGGAGGGTGGGGCGTTTCTCCTTGTCTTCCCAGTATGCTGGAATGTCTACATCCTCGATTAGAATTCGTTCTTCTAGCTTTTTGACATCGAGAAAGTCTGCCATGCTTTCGAGTGTTTTCACCTTTACTTCTGGAAAATCTTCAGCGAAGTCGTAGAAGTCAATGTTCGCCCTTCCAGTTACTGAAACATGGCCATAGACGCTCGTATGTGGTTCCGTCTTTGATCTATCGATTTTTAGGGGGATTTTGAGTTTTTTTGCTCGGATGAGTAGATATGGCCAATCATGTCGGTTTGTGTTGTAGCCTACGATTATGTCCGGGTCAAATTCTGTGAGAAAGCCGATGAATGCTTGCAAAACTTTTTCTTCTGAGTCTTCAGCTACAAACTGCTTCTCCTCTCCTGTATTTGTCGCAACAGAGATCGCGACCACTGGGTTTTTCTCAGGCGTAGAGGTTCCCATTTCACTATAGCTAATCATAGAAAATCCGAGTACCCGTATTTTTGGCGGTTTAGTTTCCTCAGATGGCTTGGGAAAACTTTTGGCGAGATATAGTTTGTCTACTTGCATGCCTAGCTCATTTTTGATTTCTTCAACCTCAAGCTCATGCCAACCACATGGAGACAGATCATTGTCTAATAGGTATTGAGATGAGAACCGGATATCATCCTCAAAGTGGTCCTTTATCCCACTTAGTTCGGCAAGTTCCTTTGCGTATTTTGTGACTATGTCTGGATTTTTGCAAGTGACTTTGATTGCCTCAACTGGTTTTCCAATATACTTCCTGTCCACAACTTCAATGTTGAGGATCGATGAAAATTGCGGTATTTTGGCTATTATCGCTTCAGAAACTGTTTTAGGATCTGATCCCTCTTCCAGTGTGAGGTAGAAATAGGGATTGAAATTGCGGTCTATCACGAGTATGCGGTTTTCTTTTGCATCAATTCCCCACAGTCTGATCTCCGGCGTATCATTAACAAGTTCGTAGTTGATGTCTAACAGCCATAGAAGAATCTTCATGCTTGGACAGCTCTCCAGTTTTCGACTATTAGAAAATCTTGGTTATTAATTAGTAGTCTTGATCATGACTATGCAGTCTTCGTCGTCCTCATAGTAACCCTTGACTTCGTATGCCTTCTTGAAGCCGAGTTTTTCGTACAATTTTTGGGCTCTACGATTTTTTCTGCGGACTTCAAGTCGTATGGATGAGGCGCCATGTTTCTTCAGGATTTCTATCATCCTATTGACAAGATTGGTGCCGACTCCCTTACGGCGATGTTTTCGGAGAACCGCTATTGAGAAGATGTGGCCTAGTCCTCTTCCTTCGAGAAGCGCTGCAGCATATCCGACTAATTGTCCATCTTTTTCTGCAACCAAGAAGGTGTCGGGGCTAAGCGAGGCTAGAGCATGGATATATGATGGGGGATAAGGGTGTTCGAATGAAAGCCGCTCAATTTCGCATACGTGGGGAAGATCGGTTGGTTTGGCATGTCTAATTGCGATTTTGACCATGGCCAGGTCACGGAGATTCCTTTTTAGCGGCTTCTTTGATGAACGCGTCTAAGGGTTTGCCAGAGAGTAGGGCTTGCCTACGAGTGATCTTGTAATTTCCGGTTTTGGTGGGTTTGAGTTTTTGTGGAGGGATAAATATCCAAGAAATTTTTTTGAAGCCTTTGAATTTGATGGCTAGCATTGGCTGGCAGCCGAAGCGTTTAGCGAACTCTAATAGCTGGTCGATGGACTGCTTGGAGATGTAGATGGCGTTCTTCCAAGTGGTTTTGGCTTCTAGTGCGAGTTGCAGGCCTAGCCTCGAGTTTCCTGCGATTATGTCCGGTCTCGCCATTTTTGTTGCTGAACCTGATGCTGGGGCGCGGACTACTGCGAATCCGTATTGCCACAGACGGTTAACAAGTTCGCGTTCGTCGCGTATTCCTCTTAGCAAGTTATTGCCCCTAGTGTGAGTATACAGAGTTTTTGTCTAGTGTGAAATTTAGAGGTAATGGTTTTAAACCTACGTGAAAACTTGCTATTCGCTGTTTGAACAGAGGGTTGCTGGTTGAAGATTTTAAGGAAGGATCTAAAGCGGGGATACGTAACTGTAGCTCCTGAAACGCTTGATGATCTATGGGTTTTATACAATGTGATCTTGCCTAAAGATGGCGTCTATGCGAAGACCACGCGGGTAATTAAAATTGAGAAAATAGGCGCCCGCCCAACTAAGGGAGAGCGCGTTCCAGTGTCTTTAGGGATCATTGTTGAGAACGTGGCGTTTGATAGGGCGATAAACAGGCTTAGAGTCAGGGGCATCATAGTTGAGGCACCAGAAGATGTAGGAATTAAGGGCACCTACCACACGATCGATGTGGTTGTTGGTAAATCTGTCACAATAAGCAAGGTAGAGTGGCTTAAACATCAGCTGGATAGGTTGAGAGCTGCGAGTGAGTATAGGGCCACCTCGATAATTGTCGTTGCGTTGGATGATGAAAATTGCGGTATAGCGGTTTTGCGCCACTATGGTTTTGACGTAAAAGTAGAGATAGACGCAAAACTCCCGGGTAAACGTGAAGCTAAGAAAAGAGCAGAAGGCTTTCTTGGTTACTTCAAAAATATCGCAGACAGCCTAGTTGGCGTGAAGACTGAGATAAAAGGTCCCATAGTTATTGTCGGCCCAGGCTTTGTAAAAAATGAGTTCAGCAATTATTTGAAAGAAAAGTATCCGGATTTAGCGATGCGGGTTATTGCAGTAAAAGGAGTGGGTAGCGCGGGAGTGGCTGGCGTTCACGAGGCTTTACGATGTGGACTATTGACCTCTGTAGCCAAGCGAGTAAGGGCCGTTGAGGAAACTAAAGAGGTGGAAGAGGTTTTTAGCAGACTTGGTAAAGGGAGAAAAGATGTCGCGTATGGTCTCAATGAAGTGGAGAAAGCAGTAGGCTATGGTGCCGTTAATTTATTACTCATCTCCGATAGCCTTCTAAGAGAGGCTGTTGATGAAGATAGAAAACGGTTAGAGGCAACAATGAGGAGCGCTGAGAAGATAGGCGGCAGAGTGATTCTTGTCAGCACTGAACATGAAGCAGGTGAAAAACTTCTCTCGTTAGGAGGAGTGGCAGCACTTCTCCGGTTTTCGATAAGTTAAGTTTTCTAGCCGAGCATTGGCATTATACATTCGATGAAAAATGCGATCATCAGCGAACCGAAAATTAGGTCACGCCCAAGACGCTTATCGTATCTTGACATCCATGCGAGGAAGCCTATGGTAGCCATTAGCGAGTAGATTGAACGTGCGATGTGTATCGTAGTTGTTTGGATCAGGTTGATTAGAGTTTCAAAAGCGTTTGTAATGCGTTGTATTGAATTAATGAAGTTCTGATTTAGGTCATATGGGTTGTCGTTGGCTTTGAGAAGTGGAAGTGGAAACATGGTGAGTCCTAACGAGATTAATACCAGCACAATCATGATGCCCTTTGAAGACATCGAGCCCCTTCTTCATGTGGTTTAGTTCTATATTTAAGAGCCCCTTATTTTTCTGATCTTATACGCCTGCGTACAGCGGGAATCTGATCAACTAGCTCTTTTAATACAGCCTCAAAGCTTTCGTCCGGTGTTAGTTCTCTATTAATGAAAACCCCTGTTCTGCCTATCTTATCCCTTCTAGAAAGAGTTCTGAAACGATCCATGACTGTGTCAATGCTAATGCCAAGCAGTTTAGCAACCTCTTCCTCCAGTCCAGTTATAGTGCTCTCTATATGCCCATGTTCAGTAGGCTCGATTAGCATGAGCCTCTTGTCTACACCTGGCACACGTTGGTTTAACTCTAGCATTGGAAGGGCTAGTTCACCTCCGAACTTGTAGAAGCCTCTTTCAACATCCCTGAGCTTGGTCAATGAGAATGAAACGGTTCTATGCTCATCGATTTCTATATGCCCCTTAACTGAGTAGGATGGAGTAGCTTGGACGAGGGAACGTCTACTTATAGGAAACTTAGATTTTTCTAAAGCTGTTTCAATTAGAAATGAGGATGTTGAAGTTGGTATGAAAACATCAATGTCGCTTTTTGCTGAAACATCACCTCTAGCGATACTTCCATGCACAATCGATTCTATGTTAAATCGCCTAAGCGCAGCCATCAGCTCCATAGCTTGAAGCCTGAATTGGCGTAGAAGAGCCCACCGCTTATTAGTGTAGGTCACATCGATGCGTTCACTGCGTAGCAGGGGTTTCTTAGCCACTGTTTACACCTTTCGAATGGAAGCCCTGATCCAATCTAAGTATGAAGCTGAACCCTGAGCTATTGACAAAGCGATGATTTCTGGCACTTCATAGCTATGCAGTTTTTTAACAGTCCTAGTCAGCTCGTTGAACAGTTTCGAGTGAGTTTTCATGATGACCAGAGACTCGTACGAGTCTTCGACTTTTTTATGCCACCAGAACTTGGAATGCACTTTTTCAATGATATTTGCACATGCAATGAGTTTCTCTTCCAGCAATTTATTGACAATTTTTAGCGCCTCATTCTCACTTGGCGTAGTCACAAGAACGACGATAAATGGCATGTTCACACCTCAAACAGTAAAAGGACGGATCAGATAGAAAACTATTAACTATTCGTCAACCTCTTTCCTCTCCATTAAGAGGCGTAGATAGTGGATATAACTCCTCTGGAATTCATTGAATTTACAGCCGTCTTCTGGGCAGTAATCTACATCATAAGCCGCATCCTACCGCTAGAAAAATATGGATTAGAGGCGAAACCCCTTTACCTAGTTTACAAAACTAAGCACTTTAACGCAGCCCTTGATGAAATTACTCATAAGTTTAAGCGATTTTGGCTAATCATGTGGAACATAGGCGTGGCTTCAGCAGTAGGGCTGATTATTTTCTCACTCTACATTCCTGTTAGTAATTTAGTCAATTTTTTTTATGCCCCAGAGAAGGCGGGACCAATGTTTCTGTTACTTCCAGGAATTACGGTAGGATTCCAAGCGCTCCCATTTTTCCTAGTTGCCATGGCAATTGTAATGGTGACCCATGAAGTTGCGCATGGCATAGCTTCACGGTTAGAAAATATCAGGGTCAGATCCATGGGCATAATGCTTGTTTTCTTGATTTTCGGAGCATTTGTAGAACCGGACGAGAAGCAACTGAGCAGAGCAAGCCAGGTGTCAAAAGCCCGTATTTATGGGGCTGGGTCTTTAGTTAATTTCTTAGTCGCCATACTCGCCATTATAGCCTTAGGAACTATTGGATGGCAATCGCTACCGAGGCAGTTGGCATATTATTTGGGAAATCAACTTTTTTGGATAGGGCTATTGGGTATCAATGTCGCTATATTCAACATGCTTCCGCTGTATCCACTTGATGGCGATGGGTTTCTAATGACCTTCGTAGAAAAATTTAGGAAGAAGAGAATGCCAACGGTACGGATTATTATCAGCACATTATGTCTAGGGATCCTCGTGATGAACATTGCGTTAACATTCATTAAATTTGGTCCTTACCTACTTTAGCCAAGGGACTTGCATTGCAAAAATGCGCGAGGTGTAAGGATGCGCCACCAATTTTCTTCAGACCATACTCTGGGGAGAAA
Source organism: uncultured Candidatus Bathyarchaeia archaeon (assembly GCA_964410135.1). Lineage (GTDB taxonomy): Archaea > Thermoproteota > Bathyarchaeia > RBG-16-48-13 > CAYPFQ01 > CAYPFQ01. The sequence goes on along the minus strand of CAYPFQ010000011.1, from coordinate 3,094 downwards.
CTATGCCGAAAATGTTTCACTAGCTCAATCGGAGAGCGAGTTGGAGAAACAATTTCGAAATATAAAATGTTCAGCCCCAATGATAAAATCGCGGTAGCTGTCTCAGGTGGAAAGGATAGCCTATCCCTTCTCCACATCCTTGCAAAAATTGAGAAAGGTTTCCCAGAAGCCAAGCTTGTCGCAGTTACAGTTGATGAAGGAATATCGGGATACCGTTCTGAAGCCGTCAAGATAGCCAGTAAGAATTGTCGCCAGCTTGGAGTTAAGCAGCTAACTTTATCGTTTAAGGGGCTATATGGGCATACATTAGATGAGATAGTCGAAATTGCGGAGGGGAGTGGCGAGCTAACCCCCTGCTCTTATTGCGGAGTGCTAAGACGAAAAGCACTAAATGTAGCGGCAAAAAAACTCGGCGCATCTAAACTAGCAACCGCCCATAACTTAGACGATGAGACACAAACAATCTTTCTCAACTTGATCCATGGAGATGTCATGCGAATGGCACGCGTTGAACCAATTATCGAAGATGTTGTACCCGGTTTTGTACAGCGAGTCAAACCACTCTCTGAGATACCTGAAAATGAAATAGCCCTCTACGCGCATCTTAAAAATATAGAGTTTCAAACAAAGCCGTGCCCCTACATGCACACGGCAATGAGAAGCGACATACGGAATATGTTAAACCGATTAGAAGTGCGATATCCTGGGTTAAAATTTACAGTTCTAAGGTCGGTTGAGAAGATTAGACCGATACTAAGGGCGGCTGCCGATAAGGCGAAATTGAGAAACTGTGCGATGTGCGGAGAACCCACCGTCAGCGAAGTCTGCAAACCATGCGAGACGCTTCAAAAATTGGGACTTTAGAAGAAGGCGATGGATCCCAGGGTTCGGAGCCCAGTGTTCACCAGCCCTTTCCTACCTCCACGCTCTTATCCGGGTACCCCCGAGCGCCGTTCGTTCTGGCTTAGGTTGCTCTCTTCCGAGCCTGGCCGGGTTCACCCGATAAATGTGGCTACGGCTTCCCTCCGGAAACCGCTCCACAACCGTCAGCCCCAGAGGACGGATATTCAACACTAGAGGCAGGAGAGCAGATGAGCTTAAGCCCCTTACCTTGGCTTCGGCCCACCATATAGAGGATTTGCAGTCGAGGCAGAGCCTCTCAGGGAACCCCTAGCTCCCCACCTAGATCCACCGCCAAAATGTTAAGGAGAAATTGGAGAACTATAAACATTATGAAAAACGGAGCTGTCTAATCTAGGGTCGGTGAAGGGGGCTTAAATATGGATTAGGGGGAGCTTGTAGGTGTGGACCTAGTTGGATGCGGTTAAGGCAGTTAAGTTCCACTACAGCCCTAGAGAAGATGTTCTAAGTCTTCTCAGAACTTTTAGGGATATGGTCAACGAGGCGGTTAGGCTAGGTTTTGAGAGGAAGCCTAGAACACGGTTTCAGCTCATCACTATGGTTTACTGTGACTTCAAGGAACGCTACGGTTTGCATACCCACTACATTCTAAACGCATGTGAAGCTGCTTTCGCTATGCTGCGGAACAGGAAATGGAAGAAGCTGCCTTATGCCAAGCATCTCTTCTTAAAGCTCGACAGCCAAACTTATCGCCTAGACTACATGATGCTCAGAATTCCCATAACCCCTAGAAACTTTTTGGTTATACCGTTGCGGGGAGGCAACTATCAGCTTTCATTTCTACGCGACCCCAGTCTCAAGAGGGGTTCAATCACAATAACCGAGTCCACGGTTGTTCTAGCTGTCAGCAAGACCGCTAGGGTGGTTGAGCCTCTGAGAAAAGCGGTTGCATTCGACATCAACGAGAGGAACATAACTTCATCGGAGGGGGAACGCTACGATTTATCCCATATCGCCAATATTAAACATCAATATTCCAGAATTAGGGCTTCCATCGCCAAAAAAACGCATAGGGATAGACGCGTGAAACAGAGGCTTTTGTCGAAGTATGGTCGAAGGGAGAGACAGCGGGCAATTCAAGCTTTGCATAAAGTTTCTAAAAAGATCGTTGAAAAAGCTAAGGAATCGAAATCAGCTATTATTCTCGAGAAGCTGACCAACATTCGCAATTTAGCTCGGAAAGGTAACGGTCAAGGCGGAAAGATGCGTGGTAGACTTAACCGCTGGAGTTTTCGTGAGGCCCAAAGACAAATTGAGTATAAGGCTAAGTGGGAAGGGATTCTCGTCCAGTATGTGAGGGCTTCAATGACATCGAAGACCTGCTCTCGATGCGGATTTTTGAATAAAGCCCTCCGATTCGAAAGAGTCTTCCAGTGCCCTAGCTGTGGCGAAAGACTCGACCGAGACTATAACGCTGCTCTAAACCTGTTGTGTCGGTTCAAAGAGCCGAGTGTGGTTCGCTCGGTAGATGAAGGTCTAGGTAATGGAGCGATGGTGCAGTTTGCTGCTGTCAGCTAAACCTAGAAAGCCCAACGAAAAGGGTCACCGACCCTAGAATGGACAGAACCTGAAAAACACCAAACCTATTTAATCGCTTCACTAAAATTGATGAGGGTTAGACTAAGCCGAGGTCTCCTAGCCTGGTAGGGAGCAGGTCTGCTAAACCTGTGGCCCATTAGAGGTATAAACTACCGAGGAAGGCCGCGCGGGTTCAAATCCCGCCCTCGGCGCCTAACTTCGGGTTCGACGCCCATCCGGTTCTGCGGTCTCGAGTTTAAATAGGGCTGGATTTGCCCTTTATGGTGTCCGATTTGAGGTGGGAAAGGATAGACATCCACGACTATAAGGGACGACTAGACTGGGCGGCTCCTTTCCCACAAACTTATAGGCATACAGTTTTTATGTCTGAAGGCTGACGTGACTTGATGCTCAAGCCGTGCTAATCCTTCATCCGATTCATTATGTAACTCAGCCTTTGAAGCCATGAAACGTGCACGCTATATCGGAGTTGATAGTGAGAAGGATTCCGAGATGAATGCGTCTCATTCTAATGAAAGGTATAGCAAGACAGCGACCGCCACGGTCGTGAATAGTTCCGGTAGCACCGCAAAGGGACCTAGACCATACGCGCGAAACCTGAAAAGCCCATGGAGCAACGGATTGGAAGTGATAG
>CAYPFQ010000010.1:0-27762 GCA_964410135.1 uncultured Candidatus Bathyarchaeia archaeon | reverse complement strand
CATGCTGAGCAGAACTGATACCGTAACCGTAAGTGCAAAATTGAAGATGTAGGTCTGAGGCGGTACTGCCAGCACTATCGACCAGCTTAACTGAAGCCCATAGACTGTGACCACAATTAGCCATCCGGCAGCTGCGCCCAAGGAACCTCCCAGTAGACCAAACATTGCCGATTCGATTACCAGGATTTTGATTATCGCTGAACTTGTTGCCCCTAGAGCTTCCATGATGCCGATTTCTCTTGAGCGCTCCGCTATGGACAGTAGCGCAGAATTGACAATTGCAACTTCCCAGACTAGAACAGCAACTATAAGGACCCAGTATTGATAAGTGCCAACTTTTCCATCTGCCATCTGAAGAATTGAAGCCACTGTTAACAACATCGATATGAATGCTGATCCAGAGGCGATCGACAGCAGCGTTAAGGTTCTCTTCATGGAGCGCCTACGCACGGCTTTAAGGCTGAGGCTAATGGCCTCCTTGATTGAAAAACATGTTGTATGCTTCTCGGATGACATCGTTCCTGTTCCTCGTCAAGGCCAGTGTTTAAAACTTTGAACATTTCTTAAATACTTCTACAATAATAAGCGGTTTGGACGTGGAAAAATGGACGCGGCCACATTTTACAGCATCATTATGGGTTTCATAATAGGGGTAGCTTTCATTGTGCTGATCCTAGTTTTCCTACACATGGCATACGGACGGGGAGAGAGAAAGGAAACTTAGGCTTTTCTATTTTGGAAAGTTTTTGAGTAACGCTTCTACTGTTTTTACTATCTAGAGGCTGGGTTGTTGGTTAAGGATTTTAGAGAATTAGTGTGGCGCGCATATGAGGAGGCTAGACCGTACTTTGAAAACCCAGATTGGATACGGGAGTTGCTTGAGAAATTTGTCTTGAAGGCTGAGCAACTCGACGCCCTGAAAGCACGGTTGAGAGATCACACTGCCTCCGAGGAAGCTACTAAACAAACCGATGTGAAGATTTACATCGCTTATTTAGAACGCTTGACGAAGATGGATGATTCAAATGTCTGATGTTTTCTCACTTCTATCAAAACCATTGCGAAAGGAAATTGAGAAAACTGGCTGGAAAGAAGCTACCGAGATTCAGAAACTAGCGTTCCCTGTTATTTTGAGAGAAGAGAATGCTCTGCTAATAGCGCCCACTGGAACGGGTAAAACTGAAGCGGCTTGTCTTCCAATTTTTGAGTTGTTCATCAGAGAGCGGAGCAAAGGCGAGTTTAGAGGAATTTCAATCTTATATATTACTCCTCTTAGGGCTTTGAATCGAGATATTTTTCGAAGGTTGACCGAGATTGGTGAGCGTTTAGGAATTAAGGTTCAGGTGAGGCATGGAGATACTGAAGCTGCTGTTAGAAGAATGCAGGCACTACACCCGCCAAATATGCTTATCACTACCCCTGAAACATTACAGGCAATTCTTCCTGGCAAACGAATGCAGAAACACCTAACCTCAATCCGATGGGTTATTGTTGACGAGATTCACGAATTGGCTACGGATAAGCGTGGAGCTCAACTTTCTATAGGGTTGGAGAGACTTAGAAATCTCACTGGCATAGAATTCCAGCGGGTTGGCTTATCTGCTACCATCGGATCTCCCGAGCTGATAGCCAGGTTTCTGGTTGGAAGGAATAGAAGAGTCAAGGTGATACGGGCATATGAGGTAAAGGAGTGGAGAGTCCAAGTTGAAAGTCCTACCGCCACATCTGAAGATGAGGCATTAGCGAGGAGGGTTTTGATCTCGGCAGGTAGCGTGCGTAGAATTCGAAGACTTTGCGATTTAGTCAGCGAACATGAATCCACCCTAATTTTTACGAACACCCGGGAGCATGCTGAAGCTTTAGCCTCCCGAGTCAATGTCCTGAAACCTAGCCTTAGGATAGGTGTTCACCATGGATCGCTTTCGCGTGATATTAGGGTGGATACTGAGAGGGCATTTCGAGAAGGGGGATTAAAAGGAGTAGTTTGCACCTCGTCACTCGAGTTAGGAATTGATGTGGGCTCAATTGATTTTGTAGTCCAATACATGTCGCCAAGGCAGGTCACCAAGCTGGTTCAGAGAGTGGGAAGGAGTGGACATGCAATCGGTGCTAAGCCCTCTGGACAGATTTTAGCGGCTTGGCCTGATGATCTTATGGAAGCAGCGGTAATAGCGAAGTTTGCTTTGGAAGAGAAGTTAGAGTCGCCGAAAATTCATGAAAACGCGTTGGACGTCCTTGCCAATCAGATTGTAGGAATTGTTCTTGACCATAAAAGAATCAACATTACAGATGCGTACAACACTATGATAAGGGCTATGCCCTATGAAACGTTAGTCAAAGAGGATTTTCTTTCAGTGGTAAAACAGCTTGAAAGGGAAAGATTGATCCGCGTTTATGGCGAAGAGATGCGCCTAGGCTCATTGAAGGCATATAGATATTATTTTACAAATCTCTCAATGATTCCAGATGTAAGACAGTATACAGTGTTGGATTTTATCAGGCGTAGGAAAATAGGAATTTTAGATCAAGAGTTTATAGGAAAGAACGGTCGCCCTGGGGTGGACTTCATCATGCACGGTCAGACCTGGAAGATCCTCGGGTTAGATGAGGAAAGAGATGTTGTTGAAGTTGAGCCAGTTGAACAGACGCTTGGAGCTATACCAAGCTGGGAAGGCGAAATCATACCAGTACCATTTGAAGTGGCGCAGAGGGTGGGAGAACTTAGAGAGAGCATTGCCGAAAGACTTAGGGCATCGAGGGACCCGCTTGAGCCTTTTAATGGCTATCCGATTGATGCGCATGCTGCACATAAGGCTGTAGCAACTATAAAGAAACATTTAGATGAAGGATTTCCACTACCGACTCACAATCGGATTGTAATAGAGTGTTTTGAGAACTATTCAATTATTCATGCCTGTTTCGGCGATTTAGTGAATGAGACATTAAGCAGAATTTTAGGAACCATTCTAAGCGCAAGGTTCGGAGCTATAATTGGAGTACAGTCGGATCCATACCGTATTGCTGTGATTGCCGCGCATCATATGGATCCTGAAGTTTTGAAGAGAGAGTTACTGGAGCTAAAGCCCGAAGAAGTGTCGGCAGTCCTCTTAGAAACTCTCGGAGACACTTTGATGTTTGCGTGGAGACTTTGGCACATCGCCAAAAGATTTGGAATTGTGGAGAGAGCTGCCAACTTCAAGTCAACCCAAGCTAGGATGCTTGTAAATGTTCTCCGCGATACATCCCTTTATCGAGAGACATTAAGGGAATTGTTTGTAGAGAAGCTTGACCTTGAGAATGCCCAGAAGATAGTTCAGAAAATTCATGACGGAGAAATAGGGATTGAAGCCGTACCCTATAGAACTGACTATTCGCCTTTAGCCCTTCCATTGTTAGATAGAATTGCTCCTCATGATCTTCTGCGACCAGCAGTCCCAGTTAAGGCGGTTGTAGACATCGTCAAAGAAAGGCTTGCGAATGAAAATATTAGGCTTGTATGTGTTTTCTGCGGGAAGTATGATGGGGTTAGAACTGTAAGAAGCCTGCCTGATAAAGTCAGTTGCCCAATGTGCAAATCAACCCTAGTGGCAGTTACCTATGAGAACGACACGGATTTGAGGAAAATTGTCCAAAAGAAGCAAAGGAAGCAAAAGTTGACTGGAGAAGAAGAAAAGAAATGGCTGACAGCATGGAAAAGCGCTAGCACAGTTCAAACCTATGGAAAGAGGGCTGTAGTGGCGCTAGCAGGCCGTGGAGTAGGCCCGACAACTGCTATCAGAATTTTACGCAGACGCCGTAAAACCGAAGATGCATTTTACATGGACATAGTCCGTGCTGAGCGGGACTACTTAAGGACCCGAATGTTCTGGGATTGAATGAAGAGGAAGCCTATGTACGATCCAGTGCAAAGGCATCTAGCAATGGAAAAACTGGTAGTTAGAGACAGCCCCGAAGGCCAGGAGAAAAGGTATTGGCGGTTCCGTCCAGACCGGTGGTATGGCGGGATTGCCACGGCAGATTGTGCTGGATGCGGGTTGCTTTGTTATTTCTGTTGGGTTAGGGAAGATGTGAGAAACAGCCCTAGAGAAATTGGAAAGTTTTATTCCCCGAAAAAAGTGGCAGAGACCCTAGTGTCGATAGCCCGTGAGAGAGGGTTTCGGCAGTTAAGGGTCAGTGGCGGAGAGCCGACGATAGGCAAGCTCCATCTACTCCAATTGCTGGATAATCTTCAAGGTCAGGGCTGTGCCTTCATTCTCGAAACCTGTGGAATTCCACTTGGCTATGACCAGAAATACGCTGAAGCCCTCTCAAAGTATCCCTTTATCCATGTGAGGGTTTCATTAAAGGGATGTACTGAAGAGGAGTTTTCAATGCTAACTGGCAGTAAGCCCGAGGGGTTCAGACTTCAACTGAAAGCTTTAGAAAATTTGGAAAAAGTAAACACGGCCTACCATGCAAGTTGCATGGTCTCATTCTCTCCAGAAGAAAATAGGAGAGCCCTTCTTACTAGGCTTAGGAAAATTAGCTCAAGGCTTGTTGACGAGTTTGAGGTTGAAGAGGTTATTCTTTACGACATGGTTAGGAGTAGACTCAAACAGGCGGGGTTAAGGTACTATTCTGCATATAGCCCGCATGATGTGCCTAAAGAGCTTGTTTAGCTAAAACTCAGAATAGGTGGCCTCAGTTTAACTCTGAGCAATCATCATGTTTCATGCTAATGCCTGTTCTTCATCGGCCATGAATTAGATTCGTGAGGCTTAATGAAAAGGTTTCGATTTATGCTAATTCAAGTGGCTAAGTTCATAAGATAAATTGCAATTAGATTCATGGTGAACGTACTTGTCACCGCTGGAAGAGATCATAAAGCGAATACTTGCCGACCGTCCTGATTTGACATTGGAAGATGTTAAGCAGATGATTACGCAGAAGAAGAGAGAAGTGGGCGGATTGCTGACCGATGATGGTGCAGCATACATCGTTGCCACCGAGCTTGGGGTTAATCTGGCTGGAAAAAGCGACTTAAAGACTGAAATTAACATCCGCGACCTTGTGCCAGGGGTTAACGACGCTTCAATAACTGGACGGGTAATTTGGGTGAACTCGATTCAAACGTTCAGCAGACCGGACAAGACTTCTGGCAAGTTAGCGAGAATGACTTTGGCGGATAAGACTGGTACAATTAATGTTGTGCTTTGGGACGATAAAGCAGACCTCGTAGATCAAATAGCTCAAAACAGGATTGTGAAGGTTCTTCACGGTTATGTGCGAGATGGTTTGAACGGAAAACCTGAGCTCCATGTTGGCATGCGAGGAGAAGTTGTCATCAACCCTACCGACATAAAGCCTGAGGATTTTCCAGAGATGCGTGAATTCTTCAAGAAGATAAGTGAGCTAAAGGATGGTGATGAAGCCGAGGTTATGGCTACTATAACGAAGGTTTCCGATAGGCCTCGAGTCTACACGGGTTGCCCGTCATGTTTGAGGAAAGTTACCCAACAGGAAGATAAGTGGATTTGTGAACGCTGCGGACCAGTTGCTACGCCAATTAATCGAGTGATTGTGGATGCTGTCCTTGAGGATGGGACTGGCGTGATAGATGCAGTTTTCTACGGTGAGCAAGCGGAGAAGCTACTTGGAATAACGGCTGATGAAGTGAAAAAACTTTTGTCATATACTGAGAACCTCGGGGCTCAGGCTGCCAGTTTTGAAAAAACCCTGAGAAAAGAGATAACGGTCTCCGGTAGGATTACCTACAACCAGTTTTCAGGTAAATTACAGCTAGTCGCTCGCAAGATATTCATACCAGCTTGAATGAAGTTAAAATCGGTAGTGGTGTTTTGTATGACAGCTAAAATTGATGTGGTAAAATTAGAGAAGGAAAAGGAGCATCAGATCATCGTCGGCATTGGAAATTTCTCCATCAAGATGGTGGATGACATCTTTAGGGCGGTGCTTGATGCTGTGCCAGATGTCAAGGTAGGCGTGGCGATGAATGAGGCTGTTCCGAAGCTGACGCGGTTCAATGGCAATGATGACGCATTAGGTAGGCTGGCTGCCGAAAACTGCAGAAAGATTGGAGCGGGGCATGTGTTCGTTGTTGTAATGGAGAAGGCGTATCCGATTAATGTGTTAAATGAGTTGAAGAAACTCAGCGGAGTTTGCAGTATCTACGTGGCTACAGCAAATGACTGTGAGATGATTGTCGCTGAAACCAAGTTGGGTAGAGCAGTCTTAGGGGCGGTGGATGGAACCACAGCCAATAGAATAGAAACAGATAAAGAGCTGGAAGAACGCCGGGCTCTAGTTAAAAAATTGGGCTATCTGCTCGGCTAACTAGCCTTTTTTATTAGTTTTGCTGGAGGGCTTAGCTATTGTTATCTCGATTACGGAGATTCTTGATTTTTTTCCCTCAGTCCCGCTTAGTTCTTGAGTTCCAATGTCGATTTTCACGATATTCAGGTCTTTAATAAACCCGCGTCGAAGCAGCTCAACCGTATCTATAGCTCTAGAAATTGCAAGTCCTCTTGCTTTAACAACCACATTGTCTGCACCAGAGTTAAAGAATGTGACACACGCGGTCACATAGTTCATAGTGGGCTTTTGTCCTACAAGCACTACGTTTTCACGAGGTGATGGTGTTGTCAATTCTGGTTTCCGCCTCCACGCATACCTATTTTGGTTTATTGAGACTTATGGTTAGCTATGAAAATTTTTCGCTAACCCTGTGGGAACCTGTTAGATGAGTATCAACAGTAAAATTGAGGCTAGGATCCCTATCGGAAAGATCGTTAATGCCATCTTCTTGGTAAGTTTTGCAGTTGAGTCCACAAGGGTTGCCAGTTCCTTGAGATATGTAGGTCCGATTGCCTTGACTTGTTTGACTACTCCGCTGTTCCATGCTACTTCAGTCTCGTGTAGATCGCTTATCGCTAACTGAGTTACTCCCTTCACATACCCCAGTATCTTCTGGTGAGGAATCACTTCCCCAAATGGGTGATAGCCCCTCTTAACCAAAGTCACTCCATTAACCATATGCGTGTCTGTTGTCAAAACTTCGCCATCACTTACACCGAGTTCTTTAAGCGCTTTCAAGATTTTTTCTCGAAGTCCTTTGATCAGGTTGTTTGAATCTATCACAATGTACGCGACCAATTGCCGTTCCACTCTAACTACGAGTGCAACTATGCCTCCAGGGCCCATTCCCTGAGCGAGGGTGAACTCATTTGGAATGACTTTTGCAATTCCTATCTCAAAGTTTTTAACGGGTTTTTTAGCCGCTTTATGCAACGCCAGCTCGGCGGCTTTCTGAAGATTTCGGGCATCATACTCGGTTAGGAAGAGATCGTTACCCTCCATGCTATTATGTGCGTCAACCACCGCCACAGCGCTCAGCCCAAGTTGCTCACCTATGTTAACTATTTTTTGACCCACTTCTCGTGGGATGTCTTCCATGACTTTTGGTGCACAAGTGAGTGTTACGAGTGCGCATTTTCCAAATATCTGAGCGGTTGCTTTCGCTGAGTCCACTTTTACGCGAGTTAGGTAGGTTGCTTTCTTAGCGAAATTGGTGAAATTTGAGAGTCGCATAACTTTTTTTAAAACTTTCTTATTCTCAGTCTGAGATGCAAGGTCCAATTCATGCCCAGAAGTGCCATGTGGGACACAGACGATCGCTTGTTTCGCCTTTTCTAGCATTTCCTGTATCTTAAAAGTTAGAGTGCTACTTCCAACATTTTTGAACGGCCCCGGATGAAGTGCTGGAACATTAACGATCGCCTTTAATCCTTTCTTACCTCTAAATCCAAGTGTAGTTATGAGGATGGACTCGCTGTGACCTAGTTTTTCAAAGAAGTTCTCGAGTGGGCGGTTTACATCAGCGATCCAGTCGGCCACAAAGGCTTTGAAGAGTGAGATTGTTCCTACACCTATCCTCTTTTTGGCATAGCGATTGATGGCGCCATAGAAGAGAAATGTTGAAGCGAGAAGAACTAGACTAGTCCCCGTTATCGCCAAAATGTATTGGGCAGTCATTAAGTTCCAAAAAGTTGCTGCTACAAGAAAACAGAAGAGTGGCTGCAGAAATGCAGCGACAAGGCTTCTCCAAATGGTCAGCGAGGATATGGAGGATATTACGAGAAAACGTACCGAGAAAATTATAGAGCTGCCCAAAATGAAGGCATCTATGATGATCCATGGAGCGTAAATCGCCCTGCTCCCTATACCACCTACGATTAAGACCACTGCCCAGATGGAACACATGAAAAATGATAGCGAAGAGCTTCTCCGCAAGGTTAGAATTAGGTCATCTCTTGTCAAAGCCAGCCAAGTAACAATGCCAGCAAGAAACGATGCTCCCGCGAATAAGAAGCCAAATATCATGCCCCGAAGAAGACTTGAAGTGGTCGGATTTACTACAAAGAACGATAAAGTCCCCCCGATTATCCCGCTCAAAAATAGATAGGTAACAATCCTTAAATGGGACGGCAATGTGAAGAGCGCGCCGTAGTGGGCAACAGCGTCGCCTAGGTAAGAGTTGCTCATGGAATGAGTATGCCTCAAGGAGTTGTTTTTAAAACCTTTGGTCAAAGATGGGCATAAAGGTTTATCCAATCGCATGTGAACCTTTCATAAGGTAATACAGTTGAAAAACCTCGATGTATTTCACTACATTGAACGTCATCTAGGCCAGAAAGTGCTTATTGTAATAGATAAAGACTTTGGCTTCGAGGGACAGCTATCAGCCGTGTCAAAAGAGCCCCCCGGCATCTGGCTTTCAGAAGCCAGCGCAGTAATCTTAAGGGGTACTCTCGCTAACCCGCTACCACAAGTTGTCAGCCGTGAAAAGAAAAGCGACTTGTTTATCCATTTGAACTCGGTTTTGAGGATAGAAGTGTTTCGTAGCAGTGGCGAATAGCCATTTAATTAAGCGAGCTTTCCAAAAAGACCCATATGAGCCAGTATAGACATGATAATTAGCAGTATTGTTAAGCCGACTACAATCTCTGGACGCAGCTTTATCCCTCCTGCTTCCTCCTCGAAAAACCGAAGTAGGCCTGCGCTCATAGCTGGCATAGGAGCGGTTTCTTCTTCTCTTTTACGGCTCATTGCCTGGCACCATTGCTTATGATTAGGGATTAATTTCACGTTTATAAATTTTAAAGTGGTGCACAAAACTGACAGACCCCTCCATCTGGACTATTGGACATAGCAACCGCTCAACTGAAACGTTTCTCAGGCTTCTAAAAGAGCGCCACATAACAGTTCTAGCTGATGTACGGAGCTTCCCCACATCCAAAATTGAGCATTTTAAGAGAGAGCAAATGGAGAAGTGGCTGCCGGAAGCTGGCATCAAATACATATGGCTCGGAGAAACGTTGGGTGGCTATCGACATGGTGGCTATGAGGCGCATATTAAAACCGAGCTATTTAAACGTGGAATTGAAGAGCTACTTGCTCTCGCAAAAGATCAGCGTGTCTGTATATGCTGCATGGAAAAGGATCCTCGATACTGCCATCGCAGGTTCATCAGCACATATTTGGAAAAGCTTGGCGTAAAAGTGGTCCACATCATAGAGGAAGGTCAAGCAAGTCTCTGCTGACCAATTTTAGTGACCTTCCATCTGAACGGTTTCTTTTCCCCATGGCGCTCAACAAAACGCTCCGCCTCAAGCAGATGAAGATGGTGAAGCACTCGCGCATAACTGATCTTAATCTCTTCGCTGATTTCTCGCATAGATTTATCCCCTTTCTCTAATGCGTTTAGAATCTTAGTTCTGGAGATAAGCCCAAGTTTCATGTTTCTTCTCTTTGAAAGCCACGCGTTCGGATGAAGCTCCATAAAATCCGGCTCCAAGATGCTCAATTCATAAAGCTGCTAAATGAATTCGGTTAGGCTTGGCTGTTTCTTCTTATCACTTTCAAAGAGTGTGTTAATCTCATCCTCGATTATGGCGATTCTGTCGATGTAGTACTCTTCAATGCCGTATCTCTTGGCAAGGTCGCTGGCAACTTGGAGATATTTTTCAATTCCGCCTCGATAGACGGTGGGCGAGATTTTTCCACCACATCTGGAACAGATTCCCTGTAGCGGAATGCGTCTGAATTTGGCGTTGCATTTCATACATCTGAATTTTTGGTTCGAGAAAGCTTTGAGGTTGCCTGCGATGTCCCTGATGAAGTGGGTGGTTAGGACTCGTTTGGCTACTTCTTTCACGTCTACGGCAGAAATTTTTTCGGCAAGCGCCAGCTGGCTGACCATTTTGTTCGTCATTGTTCCAAGCTTCTTGTAGGCACTTTCACAGTTTCCAGCATTTATGTCAGAAGTTTCATGTGTATAGCTGAAGCCCTCGTATTGAAGGGGTGTGCTGAGTCTCTTAGCTACGGTGTCAATTATGCGATCGAAGTGTTTAGGATCCTGTGCATTCAGGGTTTCTTGGTAGAATGTGAGGGGGTAGGCGGATGCAACGTCCAGGTTATGGGCTTCCTCGTCCACCTCGACGGGGTTGATTATAGGTGTTATGAGCAAAGGCGCGTCCATCATGCCGCCGATTTGTGATGGGAGATAGGCTTTTGAGAAGTCGATCAGAGCATCAAGCCCCAGTATTATTGCGTCTTCATCTCCATCGCAGTCTCTTCTCTTTGCTGCATGCCAAAGCGGATGCGCGTAACATACATTCGCTTTTGTGAAGCCGATGAGTCTGCCAACCACGCCGGCCGAGGTGTGAGGAGCTAATCCGAAGACCAAGTGCCCCAGCAAATCTTCTTTTGTCTTCACATTGTAGAAGGGAGGCAGATTGTAGAATTTTTCTAGTAACTCATCAATAAACTGTGAAATGTGAACGAGGTATGGCGCTGCTTTCTCTGAAACTATTATGTCCTGGACTTTCAGTTCACAAACTTGCCCCGAATCTCGCAGGGGCTCACCGTTCTTATCTTCTAAGTAGCCCAGCCCCTTTAACTTCTCAATAGAGGTGCCTATCTCAACTGGTTTAAAGTGGGTCAGCGGCACATTCGTCAAATCAAACCTCACAGTCCCATCTTTAAACACAGAAATCTCATGCTTCGCCCGCATGATCCCTTTCTCAATTGGCTCAGGGGTCTTGGTATCACTGGTTAATCCAATTACTCCCTTCACAATAGAGGGAGGCGTTACACTCAGCCTTCGATACGCGTTGTTAAGCAGGTCTTTTAGATTTATTGTCTGCCTAGCATAGTGGCGAGCCGGCGCTTTGCAGGTGGGGCATCGTTCTCCTCCGGTAGGCCTGTTACAGATTGGACAGAGCCATTCAGCTTTTGTTTCTCCGCCACATTGAGGACATTTATCTTTGTAGGTTAACATATTACAGGCGTAGCACTTTTTCCTCGCAACCTCAACTTCAACCAGACCTTTCTTCGAGGCTTCCACGATGTCTCGATGAATTCCGCCAGTCAGCCCCACTGGGAATAGAACGTGAACTGGGGGGTTCATCGTCCGCTTCTTCGCCTTCTCCGGACGCCCCATCCTAGCACCGATAAATGTCAGAGCTTTTTCCCGGACATCCACTCCAGCCAGCTCTTTAATAGCCTGCAGAACAGTAGCCGACCTGACTTTAATATCAGGCTTGTCCAATCCCAAACAAAGAGCTAACGCAGGCGCATCATCAGTTATCACGATCTTATTGTCAGTAACCAAGTGGGGTACGCATAGCCTTTCAAGCATCACCTTAATCTCGTCGTCCATTGCCAACGTAATTCGCTTTAGAACTCCGTTTTCGACTTCTCGTTCAGATTTCATTAGAGCGTTTCGCAGCTTGGCGAGTTCATCGATGGCTATGAGCCGCCAGAAGTAGGTGTAGCGCGGGTGTAGTGGAGCGCCAAGCTTGGATGTGATGTCCACGGCTTCCCGTGATGTTGGTTTCGTCACCAGAGGGTTGGACAGGAATGCTTGAAGGCGGTCCACCGTGATATTGGACGTCACAGCCGCCTTTTCCACTGAGCCCCCATATTTGTTCTCGATGATATCATGGAGTTCTTCAGCCCACCATTCCTCGGAAAACCCGGATGGAGCCAGGGGCTTGTTATTCTCAAGGAATTCACCATAAGCCACCAATAGATCACCCACAAAGAGGATTCGATCAATGGAGTTCTTGACTTGTTCAGCCTCTTCAACAGACTCGACCCTGATTACGGATCCGTCCTTTAGTTTCACTATGGGTGGCTCAATTGTGTCAACAGGAGCCACGACCCCTGCCTTCCCAGGCTTTTCAACCCGTAGCTGAGTTCCAACAGCAAGAAAGTCCTGTAGAACCATCATCGTAGCCGGGTGCACCCCAAGTGCGGCTAGACCAGTGTTCCTAGACCGACCATAACGAAGCCTGAATCCCCCGGTTCTTGAGGGAAACGCAAAGATGGGTCTGCCAGCTACTACATCTTCCATAAAAATGAATTCAGCAGCCTCACCAGATTCCTCCTCCTTAAGCTCCCTGGCTCGCTTTAACCAGTCCCATCCCTCAATCCCAAGTGCTTCCACAATCTTCCAGACCTTCCTAGCCCTCCCGAGAATTCCGTCGTTGACAACGCGGAGCGCCCCGCCTCTCACCCGATTAGTCTCTATCCTAGGGAGATTCCTGAAAGAAGTCACCTCAATCGGATCTGTGCCTACCCCAGTAACCTCGACAGGAAGATTTCGGAGAACGTTCTCGAGAACGCTGTCTGGCATATGGTATTGAAAGCGGGACGCCTCTCTCTCATAAGTTCTGATCTCCTCGATAAACCGCCTAATCTCGCTGTCCACTGGCTTATATCGATCCAGCCCTAACGTGCGGCGAATAAAGTCTCCAATTACAAGAATTAACGCCTGCTCAGTACCACCAGCAGAACGGATTGGCCCCGCAAAATAGATAGCCAAATATCGGCTACGGTCAAGGTTGTTTTTGATACTTACGCTGGAGATGCCCTGAATTGGTGCAACAGTGATTCCTTCTGTAAGTATGGCGAGGGATGCTCGTATCGCAATTTCAGCAGCCTCACGCTCATCTAGATGACCGAACTTACCGTACACGATTTCTTGAGCGATTTTAAATGCCATTAACTCACGGGACATGGTGCCAGCTAGTTCCCTAATTCTCTCAGCCACCCCTTTCGGACCTACAAGCAGTTCGACTCGCTCAGCCAAGTCTCTGGCAATTTTAGGCTCAGGCTCAGGAGAAGGATCCAGTGCCTTTGCGCGAGCTTCCGTTGCTACAGCATAGAGTTTCTCAAGCTCACTTTCAATTTGCGAGAAATACTTGCTATACCCCTCTTTCATAGCTAATTGCAAAAACTATCCTCCGAAATTACTCAGCATATATGCGGCAGAGAATTATTACTGGCCACTTCTGTTTAGGTCTTCCAGTGGCTTTTTGGTAGGCTTCTGAAGCCCCCTGACTTCTTTTCTCAACACAACTTTTACATCGGGCATGCCGTGTATCAGAAGGCCCCTCGCAAGTGCCACAGTTCAGAAGCAGGACTTCTCCTAACCGTGGTAAGGTGGTCCAAGCATATTCCTGCACATCGAAGTGAGGTTCGAAGTCAGGCCAGATTTCGTAAACATCAGTTTTTCCTAGAGCTTTTTTCAGAGCTGAGAAATATTTTTCAAAAGATGTCAAAGCACTATTTCCTCTTCGCCGCGGCCTTTCTAATACTTTGCACTAACTCACTAATTTTATTTTCAACTGATTCGGTCTCTTCTACTATGGTTCCAGTAACCACGGCGTCTGCCCCTGCGGCGACTGCCTGCCCAGCATCGCCACCAGTTTTGATACCGCCCCCAACGATAAGTGGAATTTCAATAGCATTCTTAACAAGGTTGATCATTTCAGATGGAACTTTTTCTTTAGCTCCTGAACCTGCCTCCAGATATACGAAGCGCATTCCGAGGTATTGTGCTGCCAGAGCATAGTTGACAGCGAGCCCTGGTTTCTCGTGGGGTATAGGTTTCGCTTTTCCTACCAGACCAGCAGCCTCGCCACTTCCGGTAATTATATACCCCAGAGGAAGTGGCTCAAGCGTGTATTGCTTAATCAACTTAGACGCAGCTGCCTGCGCTCCAGTTATGAAATAAGGATCTGAGGAGTTGAGAAGCGACATGAACCAGACCGCATCTGCATATCGGCTGAGACCAGCCACATCATTAGGAAATAGAATTACAGGAAGTTTCGTAGAGGATTTGATTGCCTTAACAGTCACATCTACTATTTTTGAGTCGGTAACTGTGGACCCTCCAACCATAATCGCGGTTGTGCCAGCCTTCTCAGCTTCTCTAGAAATCTCAGAAGCTTCATGCGGAGAGACCTCTTCAGGATCAAGGAGAGAAAAGTGGATAGCGCCATCTAATTTGATTTTAGAGAGCAAGTACGCTTCGATCTTGCCGCTCATTTACACCACTCTATGCCGTCTTCACGCTCGCATAAAAATCGTCAGCGAACTTGCAGTAAACATCAATTGGTTGCTGTGTGGGCAACATCGGTACATCTCCTTTAAGTCCACAGCTACCACATTGAACTGTAGCGATCTCCTGCCCCTTTGTAATAATAACTCTAACAGATTCTTTTCCACATCTAGGACATAGAAAAATTTTAGGCAGCCGCTTCTTAGGAATCTTGACTACTTTTCTTCTCCTTCGGCCCATCCCTTTTTTCCTCACATAGTTCTAGCGAACAGGAAACATACCAACCTTTCGTAAGCCAGTTTTTAAAGGTTAGCGAAAAAGATTAGAAAAATAGGCAAAGGTCTGCACATAAAATTTGCGAGGTCGCAGGGTTATGAACAGTGAGTTATCCTTCAGAATTATATTTCTCACATTTTGGATAGCCCTGACTGCTATCATGCTGTACTATACTGGTAAAACGCGAAAACCAGGCGTGAAGTTCTCAATACGAGAACGTCTTTTCTATGCGAATTTAAAGGAAGCGTCTAGACGGGAAGGTAAGTTGAACCTCGTGCTGCGAGCTGCGCTTTCACCCTTCTGGGTTGCAGCTGTAGCACTCTACTTGATTTACCCCGATTGGATGACGCATTATACGATTCCGCTTCCGATATGGCTACGCTGGACAGGGGTAAGCGTATCAATTATCTCCCTTCCCCTGCTGGCTTGGGCCCAACATACACTCGGAAAAGAATATGCCCGGATCTTGCGAGTAAGAAAAGAGCAGACACTTGTTACTAGTGGACCATATCGCTGGATCAGGCATCCAATGTATACAGCGGGATCCGTGTTCATGATAGGCCTTGCTGTGGAATCAGCTAATTGGCTGGTCGCACCCCCAACTCTCGCAGGAATCGTTCTGCTTTGTGCGCGGGCTTGGAGGGAGGAGAACATGCTGATCGAGCGATTTGGCGACAAATATCGCGCGTATATGAAACGCACCGGGCGGTTTCTGCCTCGCTCCAAGGGCTCAAACAAATAGAGCCAAATCGCAGAGCCGACAGGCTGAGAACCCTCTAAAAAATCGAAAATCCAAGACCCTGAAAAGTAATACCAAAAGATATCTCGCAAAAATTCAGAGTAAATACCCGAGCTGTTTTCACAAAACTTATTTCATGGAAAACGTATACAATATTGTATCCCTGAAGGGCATAATGAGATTGGAGAGTTTGAGCGCCATAAATTCGGCTAGAAATTGGATAATGCGCGCATTGGAGGACCCGATAACCAAAATACTATTGGAAAATAGCCATTTAACAAAAACGCAGCTGGAAACGCTACTAATTGACATCCTATCCGAGGGGGCGATGGAGAAAAAGATAGGATATGGTGAAAAAGTCAAGCTACGCCTACGAGATAAGGAGATTAGTAGAGGCGCATTCACCCGAACGTTGAAGCAGTCACGGAAAAATGTGATCCGCACCATTTACACCATCATACTTCTTGGGTATCTAGGCTTTCTAGAAAGTCCCAGAATGGATGCATTCATTGAAGTTTCCAATCGTCTACGCACATATACAGATGCATATAGGGTAGTGTGGGAAAAAATCCAGGACGGAAGGGCTAGTGAGGAAGACCGTAAAGCTATAGAACTGCTGCAGATCCAGTTGCAAGAGCAACTAGAATCCTTGGCCAAGCCAAAGTCCTTGACCAAATAACGTGACATCACACATCACGTACGAATGATGCCGGGCCATCCATCCCATGGAGATTCCAGCATCTCCAAGCGGCATCTTCTTGTGACATATTGCACGCAATCCGTGATTTTTAACATGGACTGCAATATCATGTGTGATTTTAACATTCATTGCAACACCGCGAGATGCACTAATAATATGAGATCCATGATGTCTGTTAGCCCATGCCGCCATCTAAACCCTCAAAGCGGAGAGACGGGCGTGATGACGCTGAATCCTAACTGGTTTCACGATCTTCTTTTGTGATAGCTCTTGTGCAAAACGTGATTTAACATAACGAGGATGCTTATCAAATGCAATCACATCCAGCTTCCCTCTAATTTCTAGAAGCTCTTTGAGGTGGCTTAATGGTTGGTCGAGGTGGTTGAGTATTTCTATAATTGCCCACACTGCTTATCGTGTAAGAGGGAGTATTCTTGTAGAGGTGCCCATAAGGTTAAGGATTGAGCATCTTAATTTTATTAGTCCCCTCTTCTCCCTTAACCACTACCTCCACCGCTGCATCCTCAAGGTGAAGACTGGCTGCCGTCCTATAGGACAAACAGTCTGAGCCTCCCCTCTGGCACTGTTCTCGTAACACGGGTAGTTGTTGCACGCTTCGCCTCTCAACGCTTCTTTTTTGCAACCGCTAACAAACCCAAAGACTTATCTCTATCGTTCCAACACCGCTTAAAACGGCGGATCCTATGACAACAGTAAGGCTCCCCACTCCAGAGGAGTTGCGTAGACTAAGAAAGATAGCTGGCCTAACCCAGAAAGAGCTAGCAAGTAGAGCCAAAGTCAGTCAATCACTTATCGCCCGGATCGAGGGAGGACAGGTTGATCCACGGCTCTCAACACTCCAGAAAATCCTAGCAGCCATCATAACTCTAGAGGAAAAGAAAATGGTGAAAGACATCATGCACACGCCCGTCATATCAGTAGGGGTTGACGACCGAGTTGGCAAAGCCGTAGACCTCATGAAAAGATATGATGTCTCCCAGCTTCCTGTATTAAGGGGAAAACGTGTAGTAGGCAGCATCCAAGAAGCCACAATAGTAAAACGCCTCCTCCTCTCCCGCGAGCCCAGAAAAATCTACACAAGCCTCGTTCAAGACGTAATGGAAGAACCCTTTGTCACAATCAACCAGTCAGCCAGCATAGACGACGCTCTAACCATCCTCGGCCAAGGCAACCCCGCACTCCTCGTACTCGACGAAAAAGGCGAGACAGTGGGCATAATTACAAAAATCGACATAATGTCAGCCCTCACTAAATCAAGAAGAAAACGTTAAGGCTACCAAAGACACAAATAACTGGCTTCATAAAAATTGACTCTGATAAAAGACGAGGTGCCCAGATTCTCCACACCTGAACTGATGTTACTTGCTGTTGCAGTAACAGGGGTTATAGGCACGGTGCTCGCCTTTGTAATAGGCTACAGAAAGATCCGAGAAATTCATGCATCACAAAAGGGCGCTGACACAGCCGAGCCTCATTCCCTGGCCGTTGCAAGCGAACTACAAGATCTCCGCTTTTCAGTTCAAGGCCTCAACAGCCGCATCGACAAGCTAGAAGCAGGAGTAGAAACCGCCCTCGAAGCAAGCAAGACAACAGTAAAACATACCATAGCCGTCCGAGAACTGGCCGCCAACATAAACAGATCATACAAAAACCTGCAAGAACAGGTCAGACTCATAGACGAACGCTATAGAGGCATGCTTCCAGAAACAGAAGCCAAAGCCGTTACCCCGACTGCCCTCATCAACCTCACCTCAACCGAACTCATAATTCTCAAAATACTTGCACAATCAGGACCCAAACAAACCTCAGAACTCCACACCGCATTAAGAAAGTCCAGGGAACACACCGCCCGACTCATGAAAAAACTCTTCAAAGCAGGCTATGTGGAACGTGAAACCCAAGCGATTCCATTTACCTACCGCATCAACGAAAAAATCAAAAAAGCTATAGAAGAGACGGCCATAGCCAAAGAAGAAAGTGAAAGCCTGCCGCCAACAGCCTAAACTTTAAGCTCCTCAGCTAGGGAGCCATGTCTCAACCGATATTTTCTCTCAGCCACAGATCCACCGCGAATCAGCACACCCCGATCCGTAAGCCTCGCCAAATATGTGCAAACCGTACTCAACCCAATCGGCTCATTGTACGTGTCCTCATACAAATCCTGTACCTCCCGAGAAGCAAACCAGCTCCCAGGAAACTGTTTCTCAAGCAGACTGTGAACCCGCTCAAACCTAGACAGCTCTTTAAACATATTCTCGCTGGCTGTAGTGCTGGTCTTAGGCACGCCGCCTAAGAGCTCAACCAAATCCAGAACCTGCAGCACCTTCTCCCTGGTCACATGACCCTCAAACCCAATAGTAAACCGGTTCCCCTCATGATCGAAAACTTCTACGCGCACTTTGCGTGCTGGCAAGCCAGGGATCCACCAAGTCGAGTTGTTAACAGATTTCCACGTTCACAAGTTAAATAATATTGCGGTGAACTGTAAATTATGCCAACTCAAAAATAAGCCCAATTTAAGCCTCAAACATGAAAAAAAGCAAAAATTCCGACTAATCCGTCTATTCACAGCTTTGCAAAACCCCTCTAAATCAATACTCAGAATAAAACCAAATAAAACCCACTTCCAATGGAAGCCAAGGGATCACGCCCTAAAACAAAAAATACCCTATAAATAAGGAGAGAACAAAAAACGCGCCGAGAAAATGGCTCATATAAACGTTCTTTTTCACAGATTCACAAAAACAATCCTCCAATCCCAATCAGAAACCAACAAAACAGATTGCAAAAAGAAAACGGAATAAGAGGACTTGGAACCTCGAAGAACTTACCTTGCGGGAACCTCGACTTCTCTTTTTACACGCAATTCCACTTTCTGGAGAGCGACTTCAGTTGCAAGTTTCACTAAATACTTTACAGTCTTGTTTTCTTCGTTAAGCGAGTAAACCCTAGCTGGGCCCTCTCTCCCCATCTCCGTGACTATGCCCAAATCCAGCAATACAGGCCAAACCCGGTTGAAACTCCTCCAAGACACGTGGCTGTTCCTAGCGATCTCGCTCATCGAATACTTCGAGCCCCGGTACAAAGTGAGGACATCTAAGATCCTAACGACCACTGTATCCCCAAACAGAGTTCTCAAACCGTATTCTGGAAGTCCGGGCTGCTCAGAACTTAATTTCTTGGGCATCAAATCAATCTCCGTGCTTTTAATATGGACAACATGCTAGACATTTATAGTGGACGTAAATTCTATAATATATATTTTGCTATAGCAAAAAGTATATGGCAAAAATACTATAACAAGCCGGTGAACCAATGTCCACCAACCACAAACGCTTCATCCTCGAAAAAATGATACGCCACGACTGGATCGGCGCCAAACACACCAACATCCAAAACATCCCAAAAGGTAAACCTAGACACGAACATAAAGAAATCATGAAAACCCTAAAAGAACTCGACAAATACGGCTTCTTCATCAAAAAACCAAAGTCCGATGGACTTCATATATCCCTCAACCCCCACATGTTGCCAAAAATAAGAGAACTCCTAGAAAAAGAGTAAAACCATACGACTCAAATTAGAAGGCGGGCAAAAGGGACAAAATAAAAACTTCCACAGTAATCAACGCCAACACAAAAAGCAACGCAGTCAACATTGCGTCACTTGCTAATGTAAGTTAGCATTCCACTTATCCCAAAAATCGTCTTATTTGTGCAGCTTCAACAATAAGCTCTTGCAAGTTCTCAAACTTTTCATTTTTCAAGCAACTTATTATTTGACTAGTCACTCTTTCGTGTTTCTCATTAACTTCAAATTCAACGAGCCTTGTACTTAATCTTTTTACAATACACTTGGGCAAGATCTTTAACACATCTCTGTTAAGGTAAGGCAAAGCATCCTTTAGATCGTTCTCAAAGTTTTTGTAAATATCTCTAAAGAACTCGATATCCTTCTCATTTAAAGCATTCAACCCTAAAATCTCCGGAGGCAAACCTATAGAGTAAAGAGAAGCGCAAAAGACGATCGCCCTTGGTAAAGTTATTCCGCCTGCGTTTCGCGAATACCCAAACAATCCAATATGCAGTCTTCTCTTCCTTCTGGAAGGGACATATTTTGCAATCCGATTAATCAGAGGTGCCAAAATCTTTATCTGTTTAGTATACTCACGAGACAGTTTTTCAATTATTTTCAAACCCTTTTCTTCATCGACTACTGTTGGCTCTCCTCTCTTTCTACTGTTAATTTCATTTATCGCTTCCGCAACCTTTCCTTCCGGATAATCATACTTAAAAGCAGACTGGATCGTAAATGTCTGCACACTCGGATACCCTTCTAAAACGTTATCAAAATTTAGTGGATTCATATCTCCTCTAAATGGAGCAGAGCCAACACCCATTATCGGTAAAATATCAACCGAAATTTGCTCTGAAAGATTATGAAGTCTTTGTAAAGCGATTTTGTTAAGCATTATAGCACTTAGTGAACTATAGTTCATGGCCGGATCAGACCTTGCCAAAAAGACGCGTTGATATTCCACTTTTTTATCTTCCAAATATTCCCTGACTATATTATGAGCATCAACCATGCGCTCTTTATCCTCAAACAGCGGAATGACATTAATTTCTTCTGGTTTGAATTCACCTATCCAATCAGAAATTGTGAGGTCGCCTTTGAAAAACAGCTCGTGTTGTTTCCCAACAACAAAATTTCTGTAATAAAGGTAAACTCTGTTTAAACATTTTGCAGAAGCAGTCATAGGAAAAATCACTTCAAAAATTGGCGGCAAATCTTCGTTGTAAAAAAGCTTCGCAGCATCAAAGGATCTTGGGATACTTTCTAAAGTTTCCAATAGTATTTTTGCCTCAGCTCTTTCAATAGTCGGATTTGGGATTCTCAGAGTGAGGAATATGTCTTTTCCAAGCTTATTTTCCCTAAAAAAATCTCCATATTTGGTAAGAAGTTTCTTGACAACAAAGTTATCAACTTCTTTTCCTTCACAATCCCACATCTGCTCTTTGCATCCTAGATGAGAGAACACGTAATACGCTTCCTGTATTTCATCTTCCCCGCCAAGCTCAGAATCTTCTGCAAAAAATGGAATTGTCACGTTGTCAGGATGCTGTGTGCTCATGCACCTTGGAACTTTATTATAATAATGCATTTCTATCTTCCAAACAATAGTTAAACAAATCCTTAAATTTTTGTTTTTGTTACTCTTTCCCTTGAATTTTATGGTTAAACTGAAAAAAGAGCTCAGCTTATTCGATGCAACCGTCTACGGTGTCGGCATAATTCTTGGAGCCGGCATCTATGCTCTGATCGGGCAGGCCGCAAGTATAGCAGGAACCGCCCTCTGGCTCTCTTTTGTAGTCGGCGCATTAGTCTCCTCTTTCACCGGGTTAAGTTACGCCGAGCTCTCCACAATGTTTCCCAAAGCTGCAGCTGAATATTTTTACGTAAGAGGCGCTTTTGGTTCTAGATTTCCAGCTTTTCTACTTGGCTGGATAATTGTGTTTACAGAAATTGTCGCCGCGGCTACTGTAGCGTTAGGTTTCGCTGGATATTTTGAGGCGCTTTTCGCTTTTTCCTTTGGAGGACTATCAAGAGCCCTCATAATAATTCTTATCGCATTAGCTCTAATCGCAATACTTTCATACGTAAATTTCCGAGGGATAAGAGAATCAGCTCGCCTTAATATTCTATTCACAGCCATAGAAGCCGCTGGCTTAATTCTGATAATTCTCCTAGCTTTCAATTTTTATGGAAAGGTAAATTATTTTGAAACTCCAAAAGGTTTAAGCGGAATCTTCAGTGCGGCAATTCTAGTATTCTTCGCCTATCTTGGATTCGAAGACATTGCCAACATAGCAGAAGAAACAAAAAACCCGAAAAGAGATTTGCCACGCGCGTTCATTTTAGCAATCGTCACTACTACAATTTTATATGTTCTAACCTGCATCGCAACAGTCAGTCTCGCCGACTGGAAAAAACTGGGAGAAGTCGGGAATCCCCTGGCCTTCGCCGCATCCCACTCTTTCCTCGGCGAAAACGCAAAACTTTTGATCTCATTCATAGCCCTATTCGCCACGGCAAACACCGTTCTCATCCTACTAATTGTTGCTTCCAGGATGATCTACGGAATGGCAAAAGACCGATCCTTTCCAGAAAAACTCGCAGCTGTCCACGAAAAAACCCACACACCCTGGCTTGCAGTCATCGTCGCAATGATTTTCTCAATGATCTTCGTTTTCCTCGGCGACATAGCCTTAGTCGCAAGCATAACCAGCCTAGGCGCCTTCATAGCCTTCGCAGCAGTAAACCTCTCCCTAATTTGGCTAAGACATACGATGCCAAGAGCGGAAAGAGCCTTCCGCGTACCACTAAATATCGGAAACTATCCACTCCTAGCTTTCCTCGGACTTTTCTCATGCATTTTCATGATTTTTCAATTTAATTTGGAACTGATACTTTTTGGATTAGCAATCCTAGTAGTTGGAGCAATAATTTACAAAATTTACATAAAAAAATTAGCTAGATAATAAGCCTGAATGAGAAACGCGAAACCCTTATCCCTCCCATTGAGAAGATTGAGTGGGGCGAAACCTGGTGAGAAAGCTAAGTGGTGATGTGGAGGAGTATGGGTTGTGGTTGCCGTTTTTATTACTATTGATACTTCTAGTAATTCTCAAAAGTTTGTTTCAACCATAATAAAATAGACCGTCAGATAACGGAAAATTCATTATCGCTATTTACGTCAAACCGGTGTGGATGAAAATTTGAAAAAGAATGCGACGCTAGCCGCTGTATTGAGCTTCCTGCTATGCGGACTAGGGCATTTCTATCTTGGAGAGTGGAGAAGAGGCGGATTATGGTTGAGCGGAGCGATAGCTCTGGCAATAATACTTTCCTCGGCGGCACCACAGGTGCCAGGAATCCTCACTTGGATCGTCCCCGCGTTAAGCGCTTGGGACGCAAGAAAAATAGCCTTAGCAAAATACTCCCAAAACACTTAGCTCAGTATTGACATCCCTGGCCACCCAGGATCCTAACGCTTGGCCCGCTTCAACCTCTTCCTATAAACCGACGCAATAAAACTACTCGCAAACAAAAACCCCAAAGGCGAAAAAATCGAAATTATCACTAAAATAATAGCTCTATCCCTATTCCTAGACTGCCCCGCCAACCAGTCACCAAGATCCGCAAACAAATTGAAAAGCGCAACCTTCAGATCCAAAGACATTCCTCCATTTGAAAAAATTATTCTACACAATCTTTAGAGCAGCGATATTTAACTTCGATTCTCTTATTCTCATATTTGAGGGGGAAAAGCTGATTGAGACTAGGAAGGCGGTTCCTGTTCTTAAGGAGGACCATCGGTTTAGCCCTCATCCTCATACTGTTCTTAGCTCCACTCATTGCAGAAGGGACGAAAGGAGTAAACTTCATTATTGCTCTGCTCGTCAATTTCCCAATGCCGTTGATAACGGTGCCCTATTTGGCCATGGCGCTTTACCTATTGCTCAGCAAGAAACCGCGAAAAATCGACATAGTCCTAATCATTGTTTGCGTAATGTTGCTACTGAGTTTGCTGGTGACCGCCATGTATGTTATGCTAATATTCTTTCTCCCCTTCCTCATATTGAGCACACCTGTCGGCCCATTCCTCATCCTAACTCTGATAGTAGTTCTAGTCGCCACCCTCAGAAGAAGGAGAAAATGGAAAACGGAGGCTCAGAAACCAACATTTGCCCCCGCACCACTTGCATGTCCTCACTGCGGCAGAGACCTCTCAACCCTTCCAAAGGACATAACCATCTGCCCATACTGTGGAGAAGCGATGCCCTCTCAAGAAGGGGTCTATTAACATCGTAAAATCGAGGCGAAGGCTTCCCCCATTCATAGATAAGACGAAGCAGAACCCTGGTAGATGGGCTTTGCTACTCTAGGCTCTGGCCAGTGCCTAAATTTTCAGCACTTCCCTCGCTTTATTGAGAAATACCTCAGCAGACTCGATCGTCTCCCTGGCTCCGGTCTCTGAGAAAGTCAGGCCATAATCCGCCTCCTCCCTCAGGCGCATAGCATTTTCAAAGTCTTCGATGAGCCTTATGCCAAGCTCCTTAGCCAGCAAACATCTCAGCGCAACTACCAGAGCATGATGACTCTTCTCCCTGAACCCCTTACTATAGACCAGGGCCCTTGCCGCATGGAACATAGAGTAATAGCCTTGAATCGTAGCCCATTTGAACTTGCTCCCTTTAAAAGAATCCTTCGCCTCGGCGAGGTCCGCATCCGCCTCCCGCATCTCTTTAAGGATAAGACTTCTATCCGCCCTAATCCGGGTCAGCCTCCTTTCCTCTATCATGCGCTTGAATTCTGAGCTCATCCAGACTCCCACAACACAATGCCCTTCATAATCCTTTCATAAAGCGGCCTATCTTCCCTCTTCAACTTCGCGAACTCGTTTGCATTCACCATGATTGGCGAGAGCCTTCTATCCAAATTCCCCTGATACGCACTGATCTTCCCCATAACCTCATTCTTCTCCTGCGTTAAGACGAACAGATCCACATCACTCTCGCCCACATCCAACCCCTCCGCACAACTCCCAAAAAGAATAATCCTCTTACAATAAACCCTCAGCTGATCCACTAACCCCTGCAAAGAGTACACATTAAAAAGAACCTTAAACTGCCTCGCCACAGGACTCCTAACATTAAACCTGTAAAAGACCATCCGCCCTGCCCTTCTCCTCTCAAGTATCCCCGCCTCAGAAAGCCCTCTGAGAATCTTATTCGCAGAGCCCTCGCTGACCTTCGCCCGCCTCACCACCTCTCGCTCATGAAGCTCCTGCATAGGATCCCTGTGAAAAATGTACAGAACCTTCAAAACGGTCGGAGTTATAAAATCTAATTTTTTGAGCATATGCTCATTATTTTAGAACGAATAATATAAACACTATGCCCGCGATCGGCTTTACCGTCTCTCCAAACCTACAACTTTATATATCCCCCCACCCTCCTTGCTGAAGAGCCCTGGTAAAAATGAAGAAAAGAAACACCTGCAAAACACTAATAAAAGCAATCGAACGATGGGTAGAATCCTCCCACCCAGACCGCCCCCGATGCTCCTGCTAAACCAACAACACCCGAAGAACTGCAAATAGCAAACACTAATTTATTTGAGAATCTTTTGTGCCACCACTCAGCCAAGAAACTATAAAAAAGAGAAAAACTGATCTTATGACCCCAGCAGCCCTGGCCAGGCAACCCCCTCCTTTCCACTGGAAATTAATCTCCATGAGAAATCATCCAACCCATGGTTCCAACAAAAAATCTCAATAAAAAACTCTAAACAAGTCAGCCATAACAATTTATAAATAAAACAACAAGACCGTTCGGAGACTTTTCTAGTTTTACTTTAGAAACATAATCCTATCTTTTATGGGAGACTTTCCAATGGAAATTATGGGGTCCCCGGGATCATGGGCACGCGTGTAACTAGCGCCATAGCAGAATACTTGCCTAAGAAGCTTCGGCTTGAACTCTTCCTGCTGGTTTATAGGCGATGCGGCTCCAGTCCGACAAAGACAGCCAGGGCCTTAAAGATGCATCCTCGCCAAGTCTACTTCTATATCCCTGGCCGACGGGGGAAGATTAGGAATTTTCCTAGTGACGAGACAGCTGCGGTGATCTTGGATGCGGCGTTGAAGCTGTCACATGGCCAAGCCTTGAAGATGATTCGGAGAGCGTATAAGAGGTTTTCTCGGCTTGTGTTCAAGCTTAGATAAAAATGAGAGGGCATGCGAGTAAAAAATGGAAATCGAATCGTTAATTTTTTTGGGGTTTTTTGAAGCGGCCTTTCTCTGGGTTCTTTACAAGATAAGATGGTGGCTACCAATAATTCCATTCATTCTTCTTTATGCTCTGCCTCCGCTGGTATTGACGTACGCCAATATGCCTGTGGATGAAAAAATAATTGCGATAATGAATTGGTTTGTTCCTAACACAGTTGGAGGCATCGGAGGCGCTCTTTTTGAAGCTGTTGCAAAAGTATTTACCAAGAAAAATCGTGAAGATTAAAAAGCTAGTTTCAAACATGAATCTTGCTTTTAGACGAATTATAGCAAATAAGCAGGTTGTGAGCATCACTGTCAATCTCGATTATTAGAAAGAAGCGAAAACGCAATGGATAAAGGGGTAATTATAGGAGAATCTGTTGAACAACTATTGTGAAAAAAATTGGAGAAGACGAAACTAAACAGGTAGCAAGGGGAATGATAACACCATATTTTAAGGCTAATTCAATACGCATCTACAACGAAGACATTCTAAAAATAGACGTAATCAAAGATGACAGCATAGACCTAATTGTAACATCGCCTCCATACAATGTGGATATTAAATATGGAAGTTACAACGACAATATTCCACATGATAAGTATTTAGAGTTCACAGAAAAGTGGTTAGCCAAATGCCTTAATTTTGTTAAAAGCGATGGGAGGCTCTGTCTTAACATTCCCCTAGATAAGAATAAAGGTGGTCAGCAAAGCGTTTATGCCGATATTACAACGGTTGCTAAGAAGGTTGGGTGGAAATACCATTCAACGATCATTTGGAACGAGCAGAATATTTCTAGGCGCACAGCTTGGGGCTCCTGGATGAGCGCATCAGCTCCATACGTCATAGCCCCTGTTGAAGCCATTGTGATATTATACAAAGATAGATGGGAGAAGATCCGAAAAGGAGAGTCCGATATTACAAGGGACGAGTTCATAGAATGGACGAACGGAATGTGGAGTTTCAGCGGTGAAAGCAAAAGTAAAATTGGTCATCCCACACCTTTCCCCGTCGAACTCCCAGAGAGATGCATAAAATTGTTTAGCTTCGTTAGAGACGTAGTACTTGACCCCTTCCTCGGTAGTGGTACAACCTTGCTTGCTTGCTTGGTAACCAATAGAACTGGAATTGGCGTAGAAATCAATGAAAACTACTGCAAACTGGCAGTTAAAAGATTGAAGGAACAAGGAATCTTCCAGAAAAAGCTAGTGGAAGCTTTCTAGGTCTTTCTAACATAGATGAACTTTGAAGCTTCTTCTGCCCACTTAACAAGATCTTCTGGTAACTCGCTCAGTGGTCTAACGATTCCACCAAAAACGGTAGTTTGCCCCGTTTTTATATATCTACAGAATTGTTTCAAATTATCCACATAAACACCATCTAAGTAAGACTCTGCAAGCAATCGATCCTTAGTTGGCTTTTCAGGTTCACCCCACTCCGATTGCCATCTTCCACGTTGTCCACGCCCAGCATCAGGGGTAGCCAAAACCACTTTTATGCGAGTCATCATCCTAAACAAAATACTGTAGAATAGAGTTTCTGTAAAGCGGCCGTGTAAGCTAAGCTTACAACTTATTATCGCTACAGGAATCTTACCTTTTACGGCAACTAAGTCAATATCACCCCACACAGACTCCTGAAGCGTTGAAACTTTTATCGGAATTGAAAGTTTTCTCCATAACACTGAGTTCGGAGCTATCTTATCTCCTCTAAGAATCTTTATGCCCTTGTTTCGCAACTTCTCGGTGAGAAATAACCTCACATACTCTTCCCAATCTCC